>CALFYE010000049.1 GCA_937952145.1 uncultured Myxococcales bacterium | reverse complement strand
GGCGCCGGGCAGAAACGACAGCCAGATGCCCTTTAGGATCTCGCGCTGGGGGGGCACCACTTTGCGCAGGTTCTGCATCGTGAAGATGTACTGATGAGCCATGGGGTCCGTTATTTCCTCGTGGTTCGAAGGCTGACAGAGCGCAGCAGCGCCGCTTGCGGCTCGGCAAAGAGCTCAGACGCTGGTGCGTGTGACTGGCGGAAGAAAGAGGCCATGCAAGGTATAGGCGAGGATCTCGTGCGCGACGTGGCGAAGCTCGGTTTCGCTGCTGTCCCGACGAGCGATCCACTGCAGCGCGACTTCTTTGAGGCCGCCGAGCGCGGCCTGCGCCACGATGCTGACGTCACATGTGCGCACCAAGCCCATCTGCTGGCCTAGGCGCAGGGCGTGGGACAGAAGATCGAGCACGCGACCGTAGAAGTCGGCCATCTTGGCGTCACACTCGGCATCGAGCCCTTCGGCCATGAGCAGGGTGATGCGCGTGACGTCGCGGTTCTGCTGCAGCACGGAAAAGATGCGGTCGAGGTTCGACTCGATCTGCAAGAGCGGCGGCGGCGCAGTCGGCGCCAGATCGACGACGCGCACCACGCTGCGGATGCGAGCCAGAAACTCATCGACGAGCTCGTCGAAAATGGCGCGCTTGCTGTCGAAGTGCAGGTAGAAGGTGCCGCGGGCGATATCGGCGCGATCGAGCAGATCTTGGATCGACGTCGCGTGATAGCCGCGCTGCGCGAAGAGCTGACGCGCGACCTCCAGGATCTGCAGGCGCCGCTCATTGCGCAGGCGCTGCGCGCGCAGCGAGCGACCATCGCTGACCACCTCGTTTGCCACCTCGCCTGCGGCCTCGCTTGAGCGGCCACTTCCGGCCTCAGTTGGCCGACTTGACGATGGAGGCTCGGGGGCATGGGGCACAGAGCTATCGAGACTGCGACTCACGCGGCGCATCCTATACTGTCTGGACACTGTAAAGGAGGCTGCTCATTTCGCGCACCTAACCCCTTGACATCGCATCAAATCTCAGGGATAACATTCTTGTAAAGTAGCTCACTGCTTTGTCCACCTCTCACACCCCCTAAAGAAACAGGGCAGAGAGGATGCAAAGCGACCCTGCGGACACGTTAGACAGAAAGACGGTCGCGTCATGACTACCGGAGGCTCCATGGCTGGTTCTACTGATAAGCGCAAGCAAAGTCTGTACTTTCCCGAGGATATGCTGAAGGAAATTCAGGAAGAGGCGACGCGGCAGGACCGCTCGCTCTCATGGATCGTGCAGAAGGCGTGGAAGATTGCGCGCAACGAGATTAAGAAGTATCCCTCTGTGAATGAGATCCCCGGAGACGACGACGAGCGCGGCTCCAAGGAGTAGCGCGGAGCCGAGCCCTGACTCGGCTCAAGCTGCCCCTGTGACCCCGCCCCCGCCCGCCTCAGCATCCCCAACTCCCAAAGATCCAGCTGTAAGCCTGACCACTGCCGCCGGTGCGAACCGACGTCGGGCTGGCTTTGCGCTCTGCCCCGATGGGGAGGGGCCGCCGATCTCCCTCTTCTATGAAGTCACGGGTCAGAAGGCACCGGCCCCTACGCTGCTGCTCTGTGATGGCCTGGGCTGCGACGGGTACGTGTGGAAATACCTGACGTGGGCTCTGGCCACTGAGTACCGCATCATCCATCTGCAGTACCGCGGACACGGCCAGTCCAGCCTGCCGGCTGACTTACAAAATGTGCGGCTGTCGGACTTTGCCCGCGATGCCGTCGCGGTGCTCGATGCCTGCGAGTGCGAGCGGGCGATCTTCATCGGGCACTCGATGGGTGTGCAGGTGGCGCTAGAGGCTTACAACCAGACGCCGGAGCGGGTCGCCGGCCTGGTCCTGGTCTGCGGCAGCTATGGCCACCCGCTGCGGACGTTCAAAGGCAGCGATCGCCTAGAGTCGCTGCTGCCCGTGCTGCGGGCCACGGTGTCGCGGATGCCGAAGGTAGTGTCGGCGCTGTGGCGGCGCGCGCTACCGACGCAGCTATCGTTCTACCTGGCGCAGCAGATCGAGATCGACGGAACGCGAGTGCGGCGCGAGGACTTCTTCCCTTACCTTGAGGGTCTGGCAGCCATGGATCCGCGGATGTTTGTGTGCACCATGGCGGCGGCGGGGGGGCACTCGGCCAAGGACATCCTGTCGCGCATCGCTGTGCCGACGCTGATCGTCGCTGGACGCCGTGATTCCTTCACGCCGATGACCCTGTCAGAAGAGATGGCGCAGGTCATCCCAGGCGCCGAGCTACACATCATCGAGTCTGGTACGCACACCGCACCGATCGAGCGTCCGGCCGAAATGGCAGCCACGATCAGCGGCTTTCTGCGTCGGCGGATTACGCCGCCCGCGCTGCCGGCTGCTTCATCTGAGCCCGTCGGTCCTGGGGCGCCGCCGAGCCGAGGGCCGCGGTGAGCGACGCGCACAAGAGCGGACCCAGTGACGCTGGCCCAGAGCCGGTCGGCCAGAGCGCGCAGCCGCAGCCAACGGTGGAGAGCGATGGCTATGAGCTTCCATCGGGCCAGCCGCCGCTCTCGCCAGAGGAGCTTGCGAGCCGTCGGCAGCGCCATCGCATGTCGCAGGGCACGCTGTGGTTTATGCGCGTTGGCATCATCGCGATGCTGGCGGTGATCGCCGTCTTGTGGTGGCGCCGCAATCACCAGAGCGACGATCAGCTGGACCTGATCCGCTATGTCGAGATCGACCTACCGGCGCTGTCCTACGTCGAGGGACCGGTGGTCGAGCGCCTCAATTCGCTGTTCGAAGAAAAGACGCGGAAGCCGGAAGAAGTTCGTCGTGAGATAGCTGACGAATTAATGCCCGCTCTAATCCGCCTACGCCGGGCCGCGGAAGCACCGCAGCGGGGGGCGCAGACCGATCAGGTGCGCGCCTTGGCGGGGGAGTATTTCGCGTATGTCGAGTCTCTAATCGAGGTGGGCCGGACGGCCATCCGCGTGATCGACGACAAGAAGCTCGATCCGCAGGAAGGCTTTATGCAGCTGCGAGGATCGCTGCGGGCCGCGGCTGAGCGGAATTCCGCCTGGCGACGTCACGTCAGCGAAGCCAGCCAGCATCTCGGCTTGTCGAAGTCGCACTAGAAGATGTAGCTGCCGTTGAGCGTGACCTGGTGCTTGCTGTAGTTGCGGTTGTCGAGGGCGCTTTCGATCGTCGAGAAGTTGACGAGCAGCGAGTACCCAAGCTCTAAGCCGAAGCCCAGGGGCAGCGACTTGGCGACGGAAAGATCGAAGCCGACGGTCTTGTCGATGCGGGTCGTGGACGGCAGGACAATGTCACCGACCGTGGTGCTGGAGGGCACGGTCACCATGCTGCCGGCGGTGCAGCTTGTCGCGCCGCGGGGACAGGGAATGGCGATACGCGTCGGGGTGAAGGTCGCGGTGTAGTCCTCGCTGTAGCCGCGGTATTCGAAGCTGGCGCCGGTGATGAGCTCGATGTCCCAGGGGACGCTGAGCCGAAAGCGCATCGCTACCTCGTGGCCCAGGTAGCTGAGCGGCGAGCGATTGTGAAAGGTCCCCAGAAGTCGGCTCATCGCGGTCATCAGCAGGTCGCTCTCCAGCGGCAGATCGACGCTGCCGGTGAATGCACCTGTGCGCTCGGAGCGCAGTCGATACGAGAGCTGAGCCCGCAGACCCACGGTCGTCCCGCGCAGGCGCAGCTCCTGGGTGAGCTTGGCTTCATCGCGATCGGCGTCGAGATAGGCATCGTTTCCGCGATCGTACGAGCGGCGCAGTTGGTGCTGATAGAACAGGCGGGTGCGCAGCTTGCGACTCTCGATAAACGTCGCATCGACGACGGCGTAGAGCCCCCACTGATACGGCGCAAACGAACGAAGGCCGGTGAAGCTGGTGGTCACATCGAGGTGCGGACGCAGAAGGAGCCACGAAAACGGCTGCCAGTTGAGCTGCAGCGGGACGGTGTGTTCCTGCCGGTTGTAGGCATCGTGATCGAAGCCGGCCGAGGTCAAAAAGTACTGATAGAACTGGTAGCCAAGCCGCGTCTCGAAGGTCCCAAAACGGAACAGCCGACCGGACAGATCGAACGAGATCGTGATCGGCAAATCCCACTCGGACACCGACGGGGCTGGGCTGGCGTAGGTGCGGCGGATAGCGTCGGGATAGTTCGCGATCAGCTCGTTGAGGAGCTGATTGAGCGCCAGCCTGAGCTGATCCCGCGTCGCCGTCATGCCACCGGTCATGGTCTGGTTCTGCCCCGAGCTACGTGCGGAGGTCACCGCGGTACCGTTGATGGTCTGCACGTTGGCGCCTTGCAGCACGTTGGAGTCGTAGCCAAACGTCACCGAGCCATAGAAGCTCAGCTGTTCGCGCAGGGCTTCGGTCTTGGCTCGGCGGGCCAGCGTCTCGGCTTCGCGCTGATCGTCCGCGTCGCTGAGACCGAGTCGCAGCGCGTCCTGGGCGGCCGCCCGCGCCGGCTTGAACTGATCGAGCTCGAAGAGCGCTCGGGCGAGCTCCAGGTGCAGATCGGCATCGCTGGGCGTGAGCTTGATCGCCGCACGAGCCTCGGAAACGATCTCCTGTTCTTCGCCGTCTTCGCGCAAGGCGAGCACCCGCACGTAGTGCAAAAGTGCGCGCTCCTCCGGCGCGAGATCGCTGTCCTGCGCCTGCTCGATCGCCGACTTCAGGCGCTGCGCAGCCAGGCTGGCTTGGTGCGCCTTGAGTAGCTGTCGCGCCTCGGAAAACAGCACAAAGATCTGCGCCCGTCGCAACACGGTCTTGGCTTCGGCGCGTAGCGAATCGTCGCTGTCGGGCTGGGTGAGGACAGCCTGGGCGCTGTCCCGGGCCTCGACGTACTGCTTGTCTGCAAGCTGCGCCTTGGCCAGCTCAAGCCGGCAGTCGGCGTTACCGGCATCCAGCTCCAGCGACTTGCGCAGCGAGGCGATGGTCTGGTTCCGCAGGCGCGCCCCCGCTTGGCTCTGCGCTAGGCCGTAAAGACAGTGCAGACCTGCGAGCGTGGCTGGCGATGAGCTCTCGGCCTCGGCACGAGCGATGGCCGCGCTGAACTTAGCGAGAGCCTCGTCGAGCTTGTCGGCTTTCAGCAGGGCCTTCCCCTCGCTGACGAGATCGCTGTAGCTCGGTCCGGCCGGCGGAAGTGGCGTCGCGTCGGCAGGGCGTGCGCCGGGCAGTGGCTGCTGCTGCGCCCAGACCTGTCCCGAGAGACCGGTCAGCCCAGCCAGAACCAACCGAAGCAAGGAGGCGCCAGATTTTGCGCGCTGGCGCTGCGATGGCATGCAGTCATTTTAGCCAACGGGGTGCCTCGGTGAGGCGCAAGTTGCGGTATCGTGTGCGCCGTGAATGCAGTTGCCTCTGCTCCAGAAACGCGTCTCCCGACGACTGTGCCACAGCGGCCCGAGGACGAGCTTGCTGCCTACGACTACGTACTCCCGCCGGAGCTGATCGCCACGCAGCCCGCTGCAGCGCGCGATGGGTCGCGGCTGATGCTCGTTGAGCAAGACGATCTGCGCAGCACGGGTGAGCAAGCTACGAACTCTCGCCATCAGCGCTTTGCCGCGCTGCCTGAGCTGATTAGTCGGCATGTCGGGGAACGGGCGCTCCTTGTGCTCAATGACAGCAAGGTGATGCCGGCCCGACTACACGGTCACAAGCTGCGTCCCGACGACACTCCGGGGGGGCAGGTCGAGTTTCTGTTGACCGAGCCGCTGCCCGAGAGCGCGAGCGGTGGCGTGCTGTGGCGTGCCCTGTATCGCTGCAGTAAGCCGCTGCGGGCTGGTCAGCTGGTGCGTCTGCAGCGATCCCCGTCCGATGCGTCGAGTGCATATGACGTGCAGGTGCAAGTCGCAGCCCAGGGCGTGGCGACCCTCGACTTTGGGCGCATCGCTGCCGATCAGCTCTCAGCGCTCCTCGCCCGCATCGGAGAGGTGCCCTTGCCGCCCTATATCGAGAGTGCGCGGCTGCGCGAGGGGCAGCCGCGCTCGACCGAGAGCGATCGGCGTCGATATCAGACGGTGTTTGCGCGCTACGAGGGCTCGGTGGCGGCGCCGACGGCCGGCTTGCACTTCACCGAAGAGCTGCTGGGGCGGCTGCAGGCCGCTGGGCATGAGGTCGCGCAGGTCACGCTGCACGTCGGGCCGGGCACATTTCTGCCGCTGCGCAGCGACCGCATCGATCAGCACGTGATGCACCGCGAGCGCTACCAGATCAGCGCGGCCACTGCGGATGCCATCAATGCCGCCAAGGCCGCCGGCCGGCCCGTCCTTGCCGTCGGTACGACCGTCGTGCGGACCCTAGAAGCGGCTGCCGCCAGTCGCGCGCCAGGCGGGGCGCTGATCCGTCCCTGTACGTCGGGCGAGACGCAGATCTTTATCTACCCGCCCTATCGCTTTGCCGTCGTCGATGCCCTGCTGACGAACTTTCACCTGCCGCGCTCGACGCTGCTCATGCTGGTCGCCGCTTTCGCTGGTCGCGAGCGAATCTTGGCGGCCTACGCGGACGCGGTAGCGCAGGGATATCGCTTCTACAGCTTCGGCGACGCCATGCTGATTCCCCGCCCCTGGGCGGCGGGCGTATAAGCCCGCGTCGGCCGCATGCGCTCGGCAATCGAGCTGCGGCACCCGTTTTGGAACCCGGATTTCTTTATGCATACATCGAGCTCCCCGGCCCCCTCGCTCGGCCCTTCGACGTCGCACACCGCCAGCCACAGCCATGCGTCCGCTACCCGTACTTTCGACGAGGAAGCACGTGACGGTAAGGCTCGCGCCGGTCGCTTGCGCCTACCGCACGGCGAGGTCGAGACACCCATCTTCATGCCGGTCGGCACCGTGGGCAGTGTCAAAGCCGTCAGCCCGCCCGACCTGACCACCGCCGGGGCGCAGATCATCCTCGGCAACACCTACCACCTGTGGCTGCGGCCCGGACTGCCGATCATCGCTGCACACGGCGACCTGCATCGCTTCTGTGGCTGGTCACGGCCGATGCTGACCGACTCCGGCGGCTTTCAGGTGTTTAGCCTGGGGGCTGGGCAGCGCCCCGATATGAGCAGTGCGCACGGCCCGGTGCCCGTCGCCAAGCCGCTGGCCAAGATCACCGAAGAAGGGGTGCGTTTTCGATCGCACCTCGACGGTTCGCTGCGTGAGCTCTCGCCCGAGCTATCCATGCGGATCCAGGCCATCCTCGGTAGCGATATCGCCATGGCCTTTGACCACTGCCCACCCGGCCTCTCGCCTGAAGGCGAGGCGCAGGCGGCGCTGGAGCGCACGACGCGCTGGGCGGCGCGCTGCCTGGCGGTGCCAGCCCCCCTTTTGTGCGACGGTGCGCGGGTGCTCGGTCGCCAGCTGCGCTTTGGCATCGTGCAGGGCGGGATACACCTCGACCTGCGCCGTCGCCATATGGCCGAGATCTGCGCCATGCCCTTTGACGGCTTCGCACTCGGTGGGTTTGCCGTTGGTGAGCCGCCGGAGGTCATGTATCAGCTCTTGGATCAGGTCGCCGACGAGCTGCCGCGCTCTCGGCCGCGATATCTCATGGGTGTCGGCACGCCGCGCGACCTGGTGATGGCCATCGGCAGCGGCATCGACATGTTCGACTGCGTCATGCCCACCCGCAACGCGCGCAATGGGCAGCTCTTCACATCGCTGGGCAAGATCAACATCAAGGGCTCGCGCTATGCCACCGATCTGTCGCCGCTGGACCCCGCTTGTTCCTGCGAGACCTGTCGCGGCTATAGCCGGGCCTATCTGCGCCATCTCTTCGTCGCAGAGGAGCTTTTGTATTACCGCTTAGCGACGCTGCACAACCTGACCTACTACCTGGACCTGACGAGCCGGGCCCGGCAGGCCATTTTCGCTGGGCGATTCGACGAGTTTGCGGCGGTCGAGCTGTCGCGCTGGCCGCTCTCTGCGCATGAACGGCAAGCCGCTCCGCCCCCGGCCGCGTAGGCCCGTTTTTCGTCGGAGAACATTTGACCCGCGGCGATCGGCGCTGCTATGGTTTTTGTAGATTCCCCGGCCGGGAAGATCGGAAGAGCACACGTCTGAACTCCAGTCACGCCAATGT
>CALFYE010000048.1 GCA_937952145.1 uncultured Myxococcales bacterium | reverse complement strand
ACGCGCACTTACACCACCGAGCTTGCGACTCTGTCGGCGATGCTGCGCTATGGGGTACCTCCTCGCCGCCCCCCGTCGTGACCGCATAGCCCGACGCTGAAAGAGTCCGTGTAGCGCCGCAAAGGAGGGCGCGGACATGGATGACTTCGTCGAAGAGTTGGAGCGGGTGCGTCGGGAGTGGGCTCGTCTGCATGGAGGGGCGGAGATACGTTGGAATGCGATTTGGCGGCGGCGGATCGTGGAGTGGGTGCGCAAGCAGCAGGCGCTTGGGAAGGTGGTTCCGGAGCTTGCGGAGCGGCTGGGGATTCGGGTGACGCAGCTACGGGGGTGGCTGTATGCGCGTGCGCCGTGGCAGCCGTCCGACGGGGAGGCCGACCGGCCGCCGCTGCGACCGGTGCAAATCGTCGGCGAGACGGTGCGCATCCCCGATGGGGTGCCGGAGCGTCGGTACGCGGTGCGGCTGCGGGCGGGAGTGATCGTGCGTGACCTGACGCTCTTGGAAGTGACGGAAGTGCTGCGGAGTCTGGTGTGACGTGGCTGGGGCCGACGACGCGGGCGTATGCGTTGTGCGCGGCGGTCGACATGCGCAAGGGGTTCGATGGGCTGTTTGGCCTAGCGACGCAGGCGCTGGGACGCGACGTGCTGCGCGGCGATCTGTTCCTGTTTGTCGGGCGCGATCGGACGCGCGCCAAGGTGCTGTACTTCGACGGGACGGGGCTGTGCTTGTTGCACAAGCGGCTGAGCAAAGGCCGCTTCGCGGCGCCGTGGCGCGACTCGGCGACGACGGAGTGGTCGCTGTCGCCAAGCGAGCTTGCGCTGTTTCTGGAGGGCTGCACGCTGGTCGGGAAGCGGCCGTTGTCGCCGACTCCGCTTTGTTCTGCGGACTTGCGGTCGCATGCAAAGCGGACTCGGCTACAGACGACATCGGACTGAGAAAAAGGAGCTTCGATTTTGCAAAAAAGGAGTTTCCTTTTCGACCGCGCTATGGTCTTTAGCGGGCGTGAAATCTGGCTCGCGCATCGAGGCCCAGCTTGAGCAAATGAGCGACGTGTCGCAGCTGCGGCAGGTCGCGCAGCTGCTCGATGCCGAGAATCGTCGTCTGCACGAGCGCTTGGCGAAGCTGATTGAAGAGAACGCGGCGCTCAAGGGGAAGTCGGCGCCGCAGCAGCTGTCGCTGGAGCTGATGCGCCTGCAAGAGCAGCTGGCTGCGATGCAGAAGCGGATGTTTGGCGCGTCGTCGGAGCGGAGCCCGCAGGCGGAGTCGCCGGAGCCCGAGCCGAAGCCCCCGCAGCGCGGCCACGGTCCTAAGGAGCAGCCGGCGCTTCCGATGCTCGAAGAGCGGCACGAGCTTCCGCCGTCGGAGCAGACCTGCGGCGTGTGCAATGGTCCGCTGGAAGTGATGGGCCAGCAGACTGAAGACTCCGAAGAGATCACCGTCGTCAAGCGGCAGTTTGTCTTGATGATTCACAAGCGGCAGAAGTATCGCTGTCGCTGCAATGCGTCGGTGCAGACCGCGCCCGCTCCGCTGAAGCTGATTCCGGGCGGACGCTATTCGCTGGCGTTTGCCGTCGAGGTCGCGATTCAGAAGTACGCCTACCATCTGCCGCTGGAGCGCCAAGTGCGGATGATGCGGCACGAGGGACTGCTGGTCGATTCGCAGACGCTGTGGGATCAGATCGAGGCGCTGGCCCGCGCGCTGCGACCGCTGTACGACGCGATTCGCGCGCACATCCTGCTTTCCGACGTGCTGCACGCCGACGAGACGCACTGGCTGCTGATGCAAAAAGGAGGCAGCAAGAAGTGGTACGTCTGGGCGCTTTCGACGGAGGACGCGGTCTACTACCACCTCAATGCGAGCCGCAGCAAGGACGTCGCGCGCCGTCTGCTCGACGGATATCGCGGTGTAACACTGACCGATGGCTATGCCGCGTATCAGTCGCTGCAAGGCCCTGCCTCGATGCTGCGCCTGGCACACTGCATGGCCCACGTGCGCCGGAAATTCATCGAAGGGCTGCCCGCGTATCCGCAGAGCCAGCAGGCCATCGACCTCATCGGCCAGCTGTACGCCGTCGAGCGGACACTGCCCACGCTTTCGGGCCGCAAAGGTGCGGAACGGGAGCAGGCGCTGAAGCTGCGACTGGAAACGAGGAAAAAGGAGTCTGCGCCCGTGATGAAGGAGTTTCACACGTGGCTCACGTCGCAGGATGCACTTCCCAAGTCACTACTCCACGAAGCGCTGACCTACACGCTGGCTCTCTGGCCCGGCCTGAGCCTCTTCCTCGACGATCCGCGCGTGCCCCTCGACAATAACCTGTGCGAACGTGACCTGCGCGGAGTCGTGGTCGGAAGAAAAAATCACTTCGGCAGCCGCTCCGAACGCGGCACCCAAGTCGCCGCGCAGCTGTACACCGTCGTCGAGACCGCCCTCAAACACGGCCACGACCCCCGCGACTTCCTGCTCCGCGCCACCACCTTCGCCCTGCAGAACCCCGGCCAGGCCCTGCTGCCCTGGAACGCCTAAGCCGCGTCCGCCTCGGGACTCACTGGGGGGCGGGGCGAGGTCGTACAGTGATCTTGATCGCAGGGTCTGCTGGGGGGCGGTCGGTTCTGCCGGCTGTGTCGCTGGCGGCTGAGAGATGGTGGCAGCGGGGTCTCAGGAGGGAAAGAGTCGGCATTCAAGGCATCCGCCGCCGAGAGTCATATCTATTTCGGTTGTACAATCGCTTCCGCCACGACGACGGTGACAAGCTCGGGTTCAATTGAATGCCTTGCAGCGAAGGCATCCACAAGGGCGGCCAGGTTTCCATCAAAATTCATAGGCAATGGTTCCAAAGGAGTATTGGCTTCCGCTCGGACGTATCGGATGAGTACTTCATGCGGGAGGGGCGATGGAGATTCATGCGCTTCCTGCTGCCCATCAGGTTGGAAGACACACGACAAATTTCCCTCTACAGACAGCAGCGCAAACAGGCCGGGGGGGGTGCCGACTTTGCAGGATCTAACTCCCGAGGGGAGAGCCCATGCCCGCTCGCTATCACCGTTCGATGCGCTTGCGCGATCTCGAAGCAACTCAGTGGTGGGAAGAACGTAGTTCTCACGAAGCCCTTCAAAGGTGATCTTGTCCTCACTAAATTCCCGAATAAGACCAAGATCTCTTTCGGTAAGGTTTTCGAGTTGCCGATCATGCTCGCCAAGCACATGTGTTCTAGAGAAACGTTCATAGAGGTCGGCGCGGTTGCCAAGACGCCTCCATAGCCCCACTTGGCGCTCGAACGCATCGCTACCTGGATAGAAGTTCCACAGTGCGATCCTGCGCCAATGCTTTGTCGGCCGATCCACCCGACCGACCCGCCGGCATCGGCGCCTTCGCC
>CALFYE010000047.1 GCA_937952145.1 uncultured Myxococcales bacterium | reverse complement strand
ACCCTTCTGCAATAAATGATATAATTTCTGAATTAGCTTCTATGTCAAAAGTATTTTCCACATTTTTGGTTATTTGCCATGCCCGAAAGGATGTGCAAGAGTTTGCCAATCAAAGGCTGGCTGGTAAAGCGGGACTCGAGTTGGTTTGCCTGCCTGGCGGAATCGCTTCCTGGCCGCCACCGCGGATGGAGGGAAAACGCATTTTTGTGAGTTACAATAAGCGAGATGTAAAATGGATGAACCGGCTCAAAGTCCATATTAATCCGCTGCGCAAATTACATCACTTACTGCTCTGGGATGATTCTGTCGTACTCCCAGGTGATGATCCCCGTGCTGAACGCATGGCGGCGCGGTCTACTGCTGATATATTGATTATTTTACTCAGCGCCGACTACTTAGATAACGAAAGCGAAGAACAGCAAGCGATACTTGATCGTGCTGAAATGGCATCAGGTAAAGTTCGAGTGTTTCTGCTATATGTAGGACACTGCAATCCGGATATATTCCCAAGATTGCTACTGCAAAGCAGCATAAATCGCCCAGATCAACCATTAAATACAATGGATGAGCATAAAGCTGACGCAATACTTAATAAGGTCGGGCCGGAAGTCGAGCGTCAGCTAAAGAATTGGCGCTGTTCGTCAGCATAAGGGCGAACTCCTGCGACAGAAAACAAGCTCCCCCTCAGGCGGCAGAGAACTTGCCGCGCGCCGATCCGCTATTGCGGACCCGCTAAACTGTGCATGCCGTTTGTGCCACATGTGCCTTATTCGCCCACCTTCGCCTCCACTCCCGGGGTCCTTTATCCCAGAGAATGAGATGATTTCTACCCGATTTCCTTGGCGGCACACATCGTGCTCAGACCTGAGGCTGTCACTTTCACCGCATGGCGCCAACGCGCTCGTGCACATCAAGACCAAGGAGATCACTATGAAGGGTGTAATAAACGCACTTCTCGCCGGTACGTTGTTTCTCGCCGGGCCCGTCCTGGCCGATGAGTCCGGGAAGTCCAAAAGCGATGAGGTCAAGCCCGACGGGACCAAGGTATCCGTCAAGAAGAAGAAGAATATCAAGTCCGACGGAACCGGGGAGGTCAAGACTGAGGTCACAACCGAAAATCCCGCTACGGGTGCCTCGACGGCCAAGCGGACAAAAGTCACCAAGGAAAAGAACGACGACGGGACCGTGACGACAAAGACGCAGACCGAGACCAAGCATTAGGTCATCGGTAGCTCCCTGCGGTTGAGATGGGCTGCGCGCAGTCCATCTCATTTTAAGAATTTCGGACTAGAAGCAGAATCGACAGAGCTCTATGCACGTTTGGACAACGCTCCGTCCAGCCAGGGAAAAAATCCCTTTGAGAGGGCATCCGGACATGACAATCAATCATAAAGAGGATGTCGAGACCACGGTGCGCGCCTGCTTCGCTGCATTCCGTGACCGACAGCGCGAGCGTGCCGAAGCGCTGCTCGCTGAAGACTTTCGCTTCACCAGCCCTTATGACGATGCAATAAACCGCGAGGCCTACTTTGCGCGCTGCTGGCCCAACGGGGACACCCTGCGCGGCTTCACCATAGAGCGCTTGGTGGTCGATGGGGACGGAGCGTACGTCACCTATCTGGTCACCGCGGCCGATGGCGTCTCGTTCCGTAATACGGAGCACTTGCTCGTGCGTTCCGGCCAAGTCACCCGCGTCGAGGTTTACTTCGGTGCCACCTACCGCGATGGAAAATTCGTTGCCAAGGCGCAGGAGAGCCGTGATGAATGACTCGGCTGCTTGTCGCGCAAGCGTATGTATCGATGCGCCAGCAGCCCGAGCGTTTCGCGGCGGCCCTAGAACTTCACGCGCTCCATCTCAGACGCGAGATAATCCGGCGCCAGGTGAGCGTAGATCTGGGTAGTCTTGAAGTCCGAGTGCCCCAGGATGCGCTGGAGCGCGAGCAGCGACCCCCCCTGCATGACGAAAGTCGAGGCAAAGGTGTGGCGCAGGATGTGCCAGGGTTTGCTCGGGCGCGGACAGCCGGCGGCTGCGAAGACGTTGCGGATCGCCTGCTCCCCAAGTCGCGCGGTCATGCCCCAGCGCGAGCGGTATAGCACCGGACAGACCAGGTTTTCGTGCGTCTGCGGGCACTGCGGGCGCCACTGGGCCAGTAGCTCGGCGACTGCCGCCGGCAGGGGGAGGTGGCGAGGTTTGCCGCTCTTGGGCGTTGTCGCGAACGATCGCGCCACGGTCAACCGCCGGCTGTTCAGATCAATATCCTGCCAGCGCAAGCCGAAGGCTTCACCCCGCCGCAGGCCGCAGCGCAAGCACAGCACGATGGCGACCCAGCGCGACCACCGGATGCGGCTCCCTTTGTTGCGGGCCATCCGCTCAGCCTCTTTCAGAAGCGCTGCGGCGTGCTCCTGAGATAGGTATTCCAGCGAGTGCTCAGCCTGCGGCATGGCCAACCCGCGGACTGGATTGCGCGACACTGCTTCGACTCGCACCGCCCAGGTCATCACCACAGACAGCGCCTGCAACGTCGCCCGGATCGTGTTGGGCTTGTAGCGACGGCACAGCGAGGACCGCGCCGCGTCAAGGTCCTGTCGCGTGAGCTGCTCGGCCAGCTTCTTGCCTAGCGTCGGCAGCACGCGGCTGAGGCACAAGTTCATCTGATAGCGGTAATGGTCGAGGTCCTTGACGCGCGGGGTGTGCTCGACGAGGAAGCGCTTTATGAGATCGGCAACGGTTGCGATACCCGCAAGATCGGAAGAGCGTCGTGTAGGGAAAGAGTGTCTTCGCCTGTGTAGA
>CALFYE010000046.1 GCA_937952145.1 uncultured Myxococcales bacterium | reverse complement strand
GAGCGCGCCTTCGGCAGCGACCCGCACGGCCAGAGCGCTCGCCACGACCAGGGCGAAGCGGGCCGCTTCCGCCCGTTCACCCGCGAAGACATCGCCAAGCGCGGCGACAACCTCGACATCGTGTGGCTGAAAGACCAGAGCGTCACCGACCACGCCGAGCTACCCGAGCCCGACGAGATCACCGCCGAGATCATCACCCGACTCCAAACCGCCCTCGAAGAAATGCAAGCCCTGCAAGAAGAACTCGGGGGTGCCGCATGACCGAACGATTGCCGAAGGGGTGGTGTCTGGCTCCATTTGAACGACTCACGGAGAACCACGATGGTAGACGCGTACCCGTGAAAGCATCCGAACGGGCTCAGCGTCAAGGCTTATATCCCTACTACGGTGCTTCTGGCATTATCGACCAAGTAGATGAATACCTGTTTGATGGCGACTATCTACTCATCGCCGAAGATGGCGCAAATCTGCTCTCTCGGAGTACGCCGATTGCGTTCCAAGCTCACGGGAAATTTTGGGTCAACAATCACGCACATGTGACCAAACCGCTCTTTGATGCACCACTTGGCTATCTAGAAGCTTTCCTGAACAGCATCGATCTCGCACGGTACATCACAGGGACGGCACAACCGAAACTGACCCAGAAAGCACTCAATCGAATAGATGTGCCGCTCCCGCCCCTCAACGAGCAGCGGCGGATTGTGGCCAAGCTGGATTCGCTTCAGGAACGCAGTCGGCGCGCGCGGGAGTCGCTTGATGCAGTGCCCGCGCTCCTCGACAAGCTGCGGCAGTCGATCCTCGCGGCGGCCTTCCGAGGCGACCTGACCCGCGACTTTCGCGAACAGCACAAAGACCTAGAGCCCGCGAGCAAGCTGCTACAGCGCATCCGCACCGAGCGCCGCAAGAAGTGGGAAGAAGCCGAGCTGGCCAAGCTAAAAGCCAAAGGAAAGGCCCCCACCGACGACAAGTGGAAAGCCAAGTACAAAGAACCCGACCCCGTCGATCCCACCGGACTCCCAACGCTACCGGATGGGTGGTGCTGGGCTTCAGCAGACGAGCTGAGCAATGACATCACCGTTGGACATGTTGGCCCAATGGAACATCGATACGTATCTGATGGCGTTCCGTTCCTCCGCTCGCAAAACGTCCGTGCAAATCGCTACGATCCCACTGGCCTTCGCTACATTCCGTTGGACTTTCACGCCGAGCTATCAAAGTCCCGGCTTTCCCCTGGAGATCTCGTCGTCGTACGCAGTGGTGCGCCTGGAACGGCTTGTGTGATCCCTGATGAGTTGACCAACGCAAATTGCGCGGACCTTGTCATTGCTCGTTTAATCTCGCTTGTCGATCCACATGTGATTGCGTTCTACATGAATAGCGCATGGGGAACTGGGGCCGTGCTTGATGCCCAAGTCGGGGTTGCTCAGCAACACTTCAATGTCGGCGCGATGCGGGCACTGCACATGCCGCTTATGCCAATGTCTGAACAATGCGTTTTGCGAGAACGCCTGACGGAAGCTTTATTGGCAATTGCCAAGCATGAACGCCGACTTTCAGGACTTAGCACCGAACTAGACACACTCGATCGCGCCATCCTTGCCAAGGCGTTTCGGGGGGAGCTGGTGCCGCAGGACCCGCGCGATGAGCCTGCGGACGAGCTGCTCGCCCGTGTCCGGGCCGACCAGGCCGCTCCGTCCACCCCGCGCGGTCGCAAGCGCGCCGCCGAAGCGGCCCTGCACGACTGAAACAGCCGATCCGGCGGGCCCGGAACGCCTGCTTCAACCCGAAACAGCCGATCCGGCGGGCCCGGAACGCGAGTTTCATTTTAAAAAAGCCGATCCGGTGGGCCCGGAACGCGTGTTTCATTTTAAAAAAGCCGATCCGGCGGCACCGGAGCGCCTGTTTCATTTTAAAAAAGCCGATCCGGCGGGCCCGGAACGCGGTTTTCAACCCGCAACAGGTGATCCGGTGGGGTCGGCAGCGAGGTCGGGTCTGCTGTACCAGCGCGAACCATCCGTGGCAGCGAAGCAAACGCGCTGCTCTCGACGGTTGGGCTTGCCAGTTGCGTGCTCAGGTGCATCCAACGAGACGGCTTGCCCCGTCGCCCCAACGGATTCAGCGCCCTTGACGGAGCGGAGTCTGTGGCGCAGCGACCCAGGCCCTGTCCGCGTCGAACACTGTCAAGCCTCCGCGTCTCCGCTCGTGCGATACGCTGGTTTAGTCACTGGATCGACGATGTTTTTCCGTAGCGCAAGCAGGCGCTTCACCTCCTCACGCTGCGTCGCCGGAAGGTCATCAATTGCAAGGCCCAGCGACGGCACTTGCAGCAGGCTGTGGACGGTCCGCGCGCTCGGCTTGGTCCATCCCTTCTCGATAAACTTGATCGTGGCCTCGCTCAGCGTGGCCGCATCAGCGAGCTTCTGACGGGACAGCCTCGCAGCCAGTCGGCACGCTGCAAGCCGCGCCGCAAACCGTCGATCCTCGTCGCT
The DNA here is from genome assembly GCA_937952145.1 of uncultured Myxococcales bacterium. Classification (GTDB taxonomy): domain Bacteria; phylum Myxococcota_A; class Polyangia; order Palsa-1104; family JAEUJZ01; genus JAEUJZ01. The sequence goes on along the minus strand of CALFYE010000046.1, from coordinate 3,503 downwards.
CAGGTCACTTCGCATCGCCCGTTTCCTTCCGAAAGCCGCGCTTTCCGTGTCCGCCTTTGCGACCGATTTCCCGCATGTGCTCGCGGTCCGCTGCCGTCGTCGCGCCACCTTTCTTTCCGGCCTCGCGCGCCAGCTCCGACGTGAACCGATGCGCCAGCCCCACCGCATGCGCCGCCACACCTCCCGCTCGAGCGATCTTCCGATGCGCTTCCTTGTCCATCACCGCGAACCCTCGACGCTGCTTGGCTCGCTTCGGCGCGGCTTCGTCCGTCGCCTGTTGGTCCTCCAATTCGCTGGTTTGGGCTAATTCCAATGCTTCGCTTTCCGTCGCTTTTGTGCTGTCCATGGCTCCCTCTTTGGGCTTGGGTCAGTGCGCGCGCAGATCTGTGGCGTCGGTGGCGTTGCTGCCGTCCGGGCTGCGCTTCGCTACCGTGCGGCCTGCGCGTCGCTGGGTTCTTTGTGCGTGGCGGCTACTTCGTCCGCGTACGTCCGACGAGCGGTTTCAGCCGTCGCAGCGCTCGATCGACGCGCCGATCTACTTCGGCGCGCAAGGTCCGCAGCTCGTCGCAGGTGCGATCGATCTCGTCGAAGAGTCGCAAGGTCTGCGCCTGCGCTCCGTCGTGGTGATGCCGCAGCTCCTCGACGCAGTCCAGGCAAGTGCAGTCGTCGTGATGCCCCATCACGCCGCTCCGCTCGGCTGTGCCGTCAGACGAAAGCGCAGGACTACCAGTCGGCGGACCCGACCATAAACCAGCAGCGACGGCAGCGCCGCCACAGCCCCCGCGACGAGGGCACACGCCAAGCCATCCGGCGCAATCATTGCAACCTCCGCGCAGACTTGATCCATAGGCCCCCAGCGGATACGCTGCGCCTCGTTCAGTTGGGGTTTGGTCCCGATCGAACACTGCCAGCACCGCGTTCCTGCGCGGTGCTGGTGATTACACAGTCATCAGCGCACCACAAGCGAACGCATGCAAGAAAAAAATGGGAAAATCCGCATTATCGACGAGCATGTCAGAGCTGCGCGAGGGCTCTTGCGCTGGACGCTCGATGATCTTGCGGCGAAATCAGGAGTAGGTCGGGCGACCCTACACCGCTGGGAAAACAATCAGGTTCAGCCAACCGCAGCGACGCGAGATGCTGTGCGAAGGGCTTTCGAGGAAGCCGGGATCGAGTTTTCCAACGGTGGCGAGCCGGGCGTGAAACGTCGAAAGGTTCCGGTGTGAACATGCGCGCGGCTGGTTGGGTTTTCTTGCTGTGTTTGCCGTCGGCGGCGCTGGCAGATGTCCCACCCGCGCAGGACTTGGCCTCGCTGCAAAGGCCGTCACGCCCGATGATCGAGGTCGCGCAGCAGCACTATCGGGCGGACGGTTCTTCCGTGACGGTCTGCGAGACGCAGCAGACGCTCCAGGCGACGACGTAGCGACTCACCGCGAACCAATGGCGCGTCCTCCGCGTGGTCTGGCGTTGCGTCTGCCGTGCTGTTTGAGGTCATGCCGAGAGTACGTCCGGCGCTGCCCCCGAGGTGTCATGCAGCGTTAGATCTAGCTCCTCGCTGTGTCCGATTGCCAATCAATCAGTTCACCGGAACTGCCAGAGCATTATCGAATAGAACGCAGCTATTAAATCAACATAAATAAATTTTCTCTACGGCATGCGGATCACTATATGGAACACGGAATACAGATCATCCATGTCATCCGCTAGGTTGTCTGATGAATCCGCAAGAAATGAGTCATTGACAAATTGTGCAGTGAAATCACGGACTTCCAATTGCTGAATTGAAAACCTCATTCCATTTGTCCATGGTCGTGCAGGCTATTCCGCTAATTCTGTTGTCCATCGTACGCGAAGCGCAAAGAGCCTCGCATGCTTCAACGGAAGCGGTATGGGCATTATCCATTCACTACGTTCATTCTCGACGAACAGGAAACCATCCGCCCTGCTTCTCAACGGGGCACTCCTCCAGCACGTCCAGCTCCTGGTCGTTCCTATTCCATGCCAACGGTCAGACGGGATACCGATGATAGACCGAGACTATCTCCCGACGAAGACTCGCTGAAGGTAAGTAGCGCAGCACGTTCGATGCCCAGCTCCCCTCAGGCACTCTGCAACACGACCACAGACGGACGCTTGCCATCAGACGGACAGCTCCTCCCCTTCCCAACTTTCCTCGGGCCTGCCCTCGCTGTAGTACCCATCAAGTCGCCCCTCCAGCACATGCGCCACCTGCGCGGGCCACCACTTCTCATGTCCCCTCGGTGTGACGTAGCCCACTTCCTCCAGCAGTCTTCCCATCTCTTCCAGCGTCGGTCGCGCAAACGGAACGGTGGGATGTTCCGCATCGTGCGCCCGCTCCATCTTGGTCAGCATCATCTCCAGATACCCTCGCGGGCTCAGCACCTTCGTCGCCTGAATCGTCCGCAGGAGCCCGTGAATCCCTCTCTCTGTGAACTGCTTCCCTTTGCGCGGAATCCACCCCTGTTCGTTCAGAATCGACGCAATCTGCCGCGCGGTATGGCCTCGCGCCCGCAGCTCCAGAATCCGCGCTCGCACCTCCCGATCCGAGTACGACCGCGTATTGATGGGCCTCGGAGAAATCTGTCCCATCCGCAGGCGCAGGTTGTAGATCAGACTCTTGGTCCACTCCTTCCCTTGCGGTGGAACCACTCCTTGTTCGTTCAGCTTGCGCGCGATCTCACTGATTCCGATCCCTGACTCTGACCACTTCAGAATCTGCTCGATGACCTTCTGTTCATCCTCATTGTCGACGAGAATCTTCATCCGTGGATGGTCCGGCGCAGGAATCGTCCGCTTCCCATACGGCACCTTCCCAAAGTGATACCCACTCCTTTTGATGTGCCCAATCGCCTCCCGAGTCCGCTCCCCAATCGCCTCCCGTTCCATCTGTGCAAACACCAAAAGGATTCCCACCAGCGCCCGCCCCAGCGACGAGTCCATCCGAATCGATTCCCGAATCGCCACCAGTTCCTTTGTGCCGTCTTTGAAGTACCGTTCATACAGTTCGCAGAAGTGCTTGATCGAGCGACTGAGGCGATCGACCTTCAGCACGATCAACACGTCGGCAGACTGCTGGAGCGTGCGCAACGCCTCACCAAGCCCTGGCCGAGTGTCTTTCCCTCCAGACATCACGTCCTTGCACAGCTTCACCAGCTTGATTCCGTGAATGGCACAATACCCCTCAATCGCCGCCTGCTGCGCTTCCAGAGACATTCCCTCCGCTGCCTGCATGTCCGTCGACACCCGAACGTAGCCAACAGCCCTCCGCTGCATCTCTTGCCCACCGTAATGTCCCCCGTTCGCTCCGCTCGCTTTGCTCGCTCTGCCTGGTGTCCCACTGTGGACTCTGCTCGCACTCCTCATGGTCGCTCCTTCAGTCATTCACTGTGCGCTTTAGGAGCTAATTGATAATTAGATTGGGCGTCCCTGAATGGAAGTTATTACGCGGACCATGAACATACACCGTACCACAAACAGCAACA
>CALFYE010000045.1 GCA_937952145.1 uncultured Myxococcales bacterium | reverse complement strand
CGCAGCACGGACAAGTCGGCCAAGTATCACGTCGAGGTTCATGCTCTGGATGAGGGCATGCCCGAAGGCCTGTCGCGGGTGCTCGATATCCTGCAGAGCGCGATCGCGCCCGTAGGGGTGAGCGAGCCGAAGAAGGCCGCGCCCGGTCAGTCGGTTCCTCCGGCGAGTCCGCCGGGCCAGGCCGGCGATGCGGCATCGGCAGGGGCGCCGACGGATGATTCCAGCGCGACGCAGGCGACCGATCCCGGCGCGGCGTCCGATCCTGGCGCGAAGGTCTAGTCAGCGCAAGTGCCCGGGCGCCCCGCTCCCGCAGCGGTGGTGCCCGGGTCTGATGCAGCAGTAAGAGCTGAAACCCCGATTTCACGGAGCCTGGCATGTCACAGATGCGTCTCGCCAACTTGGTCTCAGCCCTAGCCTCGGCGGTGGCTGAAGCCGAACACCATGTCCGCGTGCAGCAGATTCGCAACCTCCACAGCTTCTTCGCGCACGACAATCAGCCGGTATCAGTAGACCTCATGCTGCCGCGCAGCAGCACAGACGTGGATGCTGGAAGCAGCAGCGTCAAGGTCCCGTTGATCACGCTGATCAACCTGTCTCACATGTCGATCTCAGAGATGGAGATCAAGTTCAGTACCTCTCTGGGCGAGGTCACCGTCCCGCAAGCAGAGGATCAGGGCGGCGGTGTTTCCTTTGCTGCTGAGACGGCTGCCCAGCGCGAGGAGCGCCGGCGCAAGGAGCTCGGCTGGTCGGAAGAGGTGCCAATCTTCATCGAAGTAGCCAGCGGCCCGACGACCAGCGAGAGCGGCGCTGCTTCGGTCAGTCTGCGGGTGCGGCAAGGCGAGACACCTGAGGGACTGGCGCGCATTCTCACCCTCCTTAATCGCAACATCTGAGGAGCAGAGGCACATCCGATGGTGGACTTGAGTGACATCAGCTTTCTGAAGCGCATCGTAGTGGGCAGCAGCAGCCCGGCTGATCTCCAGAGCAACGAGCGAATCGAATCGGCCATGGAGCTGCTCAACCGCTGTCTGTCCAGCCACCCCAAGGGGAAGCTCGTCGGCACGGAGAAAAGCTTTTCGATCCTCCAGGTGGGTGAACACAACGTGGTTTTGCAGTGGACGACCTATCACGTAGGCTTCGTCCGCAAGCCGGCGTGGATGGATGAGTGAGTCAGCGATACGGCCGGCGCCGCCTAGCGCAAGGTTGCGGGCCGAGACAGCGCGCACCGCTGGGCTGGACGATCTGATTCGGGTACTCGGGCACAGCTACGCGCGTGCGCAGGCGCGCCTCGGACGACGTCAGGAGGAGTTGGAGCGGGAGGCAATGTCTCTGCGGATCAAGCTGCCCGATGGCACGGAGGCGGTGCTCTCTGCGCCGGAGCTCTGCGGCTCGCAACGCTGTTACCTCGCCGACATGGTGGTTGACCTGAGGTGCGCGGCGGTGGATATACAAACCGTGAACGGTATGCACACCGCCCTTCGGGTGCTGCCGGGCGCTGCTAGCCACGCAGATGCGCTGGCCGTACAGATCGCATTTACTCCGGGCGAACCCGTACGAGCGGAGCTCCGCTTCGCCCGAAAGGCGGTGCGAACCGTCCTTTTGTCTGCGGCCGATCTGCAGTCGGCAGAGCCTGCCGACGCCATCTGGAGCGCGCAGCTGTACCTCATCGACACTTCAGATGCGGCACAGATCCCGGCGTCGGCCCGGATTGCGCAACCAGTCAGCCAGCGGGCGGCTCCGCCGCGTCCTGATGTGTCAGGACCCATGGTACAAGCCGCCGAAGTGACGACTGTGCCGCCGACCGAAAAACCGGCTGCGCCAACGCCCCCGATCCTGCGGCGCCGGCAACGGGGCGTATTGCTAGGGGCGGGGCTGAGCCTTGTAGGCCTCTGTGCGCTGACCCTGGGAATCTGGCTGGGCACGAAGCGGCTCACCGCCCCAGGTCCACGCCTGCAGTCGCGGCGGCCCGCCGCGCGCTATGAGGCAGCGGAGCCGCCGCCGGACCTTGGCTCGCCGGTCGCGCAGAGCCGCGTAGCCGACCTGGGCGAGCGCGCCGCGCCTGCGCATTCAGAGCTGGACGCAGACGCAGGGAGGGCGGTGCCTGAACCGTTGATGCCGGCGACTGGGCTCCTCATCGGATTTTACTACGATGACTCAGACCAGATTACTCAATTTGCCTGCAACGGTCAGCCTGTCCTGGCCCAGCGCGAGACGGGGAGCAACAGGTGGGTGGCCAGAGTCCTGCTGCGGCCCGGGTCTCGGTGCCTAGCCACCGGCCTCGGGAAGCAGCGCGTCTATACGTACGAGCTGCTGCGGCGCGGCAAGCCCTGGCGCCATGTGCGCTTTTCAAATCGCCGCGGGAGTGGGAACTAGTAGCGGTCGGCGAATTCTACCTAGGGGCAGAGGGGCCGGCCGGATGACCAGGGCGCGGGCAGCGTGCGGGGGTCTTCCGCGCCTGAAAGGGCTCCTTGAGCTGAGCATTCAGCTGCACTCCGCATCGTGCGAGGGGGCAGCTTTGAGCATCGCGAACCAAGCGATGGAACCCGGGTCGAGACCTCGTGATAGGTCTCAGAATGGAAACTTCGATGCAGTACATTGGAAAGGCATTTTCTACTCTAACCGACGGAGGCACTGTCTCCAACCCCAATGGCATCTACCTCGCCGGACACCTGGCGAGCCACCTGTCCGAGATGTCGGAGGACGAGGTCAACAAAATCGAATCGGGTCTCAACTTCAATCCCATCCTCGTACGCATGAAACCAACCGGCACCTCGATGAGCACGTCGGAGATCGTCGAGCTCAGAAGGGTCGCGCAGCTTATCAAGCTATGCTTCACGCCGCTGAAAAAAATTCCTGACCAAACGCTGCAAGCACAGAATCGTGCGGATGACCTTCGCTACAAGGGAGTACTGCTGCAAAAATGGGATCAAGCGGAACTCTGGGACGAAGCCCCCTTGAAAGAGTTCAATTCCGCCTTCCGCCAACTGTCCACGAGCAAGCCGAGTGGTGCCGGCATGTATCTGGCACCGAGCTTTTGGGCATTCAGCAAGCTGGCAGAGCGGCAGCAGGCCCAGTATGCCTGGACCGAAGCGAACACGATGTGGACGGCTGGGAAGCGGGTCTTACAGAGGGCCTATTCGAATGCGGACAACCTCTACACCAAGTGGTTTGGAACAGCGCCCCGCCCGACAGTTCAGGCCGCAGTGGATAAGATCGGCGAGGGCCTGTCCTCCTCCCGTATCTCCTTGGGGTACGCGGGGATGGAGCCAGGCGCAGCGATGCCGAAGATTGTAGAAGAAGGGTTTTCTTCGGCCAGCGTGTTTGCAGAAGTGAAATGCGTTGAGGAATGGGGTTCCGGAAAGATTGGCAACCCCATTCTACTGGGGCGCAGGTTCTTCGACCCCAATCAGACGACCGGCCTGAGAACCGTGAAGCACGAAGAGACGAGTAATTCCATGGGAGTGAGCCGGGGAGGCGCAATTCTACATGAAGCCGGCCATGCGTTTGCAGGCATACATGATGAGGAGTGTAGTAATGCGGTATATGTACGACTGAACCGCCCGCCTCCGGTAGGCAATGCCGAACGTGCCAAGGGGTACGGCACGCTAATCTGTCACGCGATGGCGGCCGCCGCTCCGAATTCAGCAGCGACTAACGCGGACTGCTATCGGTTGTTTTTCGAAGACGCCTACGTACTCTTCCCGCACTAAACGTAGGACACCTCGCCCCTGCCGCGGCGACTGCCCTGGTGGGTCGCCGCGGCAGGGGCAGCGGGCTCAAGTGAGTTGCATCTCAGAAAGAACCGAGTCCTCCGGGCAGGCTCGGACCGCCGCTGATATGGCCCTCAGCGGTGTTTGCAAGCTGCTTGGGTGGGCGCGAGAAGCCCAGTGCCTGGAGGTGCGGCATGTACGTTGTAAAGTCGATGCGGATGACGTTCGGGCCCTTCTCGAAACGGTAGGGGCCGTAGGTGAACCACTGCAAGTTGCTGCTGAACCAGCTACCCGTCACCTCGCCGAGGATCGGCTTGCTCTGCTTCTCATGATTGATGCTCAGCAGACAGGGTCGAGAGGCCGCCGCCGTCATGTGCGCGTGAAGATACCACTGTCCGGTCTCGGAGAGTTCCACCGTCCACTCGACGTAGCCCGTGTCTCCATGAGTGACGGTCAGGCCGGAATACTGATCGTCCACAGGCTTGGTGTTGTTGCCGCGCGCCGAGACATCCTTGGACAGCACCGATGCTTCGATTTGGTTCAACATTGTATCTACCCTTTCTATGCCTTTTATCTACATACCTGGTTCGCCCCCGCTTCCATCGCGGGATGGCATCACAACACGAAAGGCGGCAGGGCCCGTCGGTCGTGCCGCTATCCGAAAGCACCGAGCGTGCCAGAGCTACCGGCAGAACCTGCAAGCAGACCGATGCTCAGGTCACATCCTTCTTGCTAGCCCGGGCAGCGGTCTCGATGAGCTTGAGCACGGCTCGCTGCACCGTCAGGGGAGTTTTCGCCCAGTCGTCTTCGCCTACGCCGGGCAGCGACTCGAGCGCAACACGCGCCGGAGGCGGAGCAAGGGCCGGTGCTGCCGCACGCACGCTGATGGCCGGAGGCTCCTGCAGCCGCAGGGACTCATCTGGGTGCTCAGCCAGACGCAGGCGCGCCGCCGGGTCGCCAAGCACTATATAGCCTCGCGCATCATTGTTGGCCGTCCACATCGCCGCTAGCTCCAACGGATCAAAGTCCAGGCCGTTGTCGATTTCCTGCAGCTGCTGCGTCAGGACCGTCGATAACTCAGCGTATCGTTCATTGAAGTAGTCCAGTGCATAACCCACCGGCAGGCCCTGCAGCAGGCGCCGGAGCACGTTCTCAAATGCCACGGTCTGGGACCGGCCGCGCGCTCCCGGCCAGACGTAGGAATATCCCCAAGCGCGATCGATGTGACCGATGAACGCAAGGCAGCCGCCGCGCGGGTGGCCGAGCAGGCGCATGGGAAGCGCAGCCACGAAGTCGCTCGGTGCGATAGCCCGGGGGCCCGACTTGCCGCCTCCCAGGTGCGCAAACTCGTCCCACCGCGGCGTTCCGGCCCCGTAGCAGGAAAAGCTGAACATCAACATGCCGCGTAGTCTGGCGTCGGTCGCCAGGTGCTCGCCCGCGAAGTAGAAGTCCTCTTTGAACTCGCCCCGATAGCGCGGCCCCGGCCAGTCCTGACAGAGCAGGGCTCCCTGATGCGCGCGCTGCCGAGGATCATCACCTGCGAACTCTACCCCGTGGCTGGCAGTAAAAAGCAGCGCCGGAGACTCCGCGCCGCCCATCAGTCCCTGCAGCCGCCCGCGGCTTGCTTCCTTCACCTGCTCCACCTGAAAGCCATAGGGGTTTGCCTGCAGCGCGTCGAGATCGGAAGAGCGTCGTGTAGGGAAAGAGTGTCTTCGCC
>CALFYE010000044.1 GCA_937952145.1 uncultured Myxococcales bacterium | reverse complement strand
ACCAATCAAAATTCATCATCCAGTTCTCCATTTATTGATTCACTAGATGAATGGTATTCATTACTTCCGCTCTATGCTTGCCCAGAATCTGGCCTTTCGGACACTGCGGCCCACGGCATCTTGGATCACTTTTTCCCGCAGCCCTCCCATTTATCCGCCATCCAGGATCTTGTCCGCCTCCAAGAGTTGCGCATTGAACGTCTCATGACTAACGAGACGAATAAGTTAGACAGAGAGGCGGCTATAGTATTCTTAACAGATATAGACAAAGCCCAGCCTGATCACCCTCTTGTATTGATGCTCAAAGAGCATGGGCTCTAGGAGGTTTCGCTCTGGCTCGTGCATTCGTTAGTTCTTGGGTTTTGGCGGAGGCGCAGGCGTTTCCGTTTTGGGCGCCGGTGGCGGCGGAGCTGCGGCTGCTGGGGTTGGGGCGGCCGACGGCGGGGGTGCTGGATGGCGCGGGGGAGCGGCTGAGTGCGGCGCTGGAGGAGTATGTTTTGCCGCGGGCGACGGGGATGTCGCCGGATGTGCTGCGGCAGGTGCGGGATCAGGCTTGGTTCGCGCCGGGCTTGGGGCATTCGGGGGGCTGGGCGACGGGGGGCGATCGGCTGGCGGCGCGGGCGACGGTGGTGCGGCGGACCTTGGGTGAGCACTTGGCGGAGCTTTCGCGACAGCATCTGCAGCCGCGTGGCGGGCGGGTTGGCCTGCGGCAGGGCGAGGACCCGGGCGAGGTGGCGGCGCGCTTCCGTTGGCTGAGCCTGTGTCTGCCGGCGGATCTGTTGGTGGCGGCGCTGAGCCAGGACTGCGGCTGGTTGCCGAGTGAAGACTCGGTCGAGCTTTTGACGCCGCAGCTGGCCCAGCTGCTTTCGCAGCCCTGCGCCGAGACGCACCTGCATGCCGGATCGTCGGTGCCGTTTGGGATCCTGTGGAGCGGCCTTTTGCGCGGCCTGGCCGATGACCCGCCGCAGGCGTCCGAGCTCAAGCGCGCGCTGCCCAGTGCCCCGGATGGCGAGAGTGGCCGGCTGTTGTTGCTGTCGGCGGCGAGCTGCCGTGTGCTCTTGGCGGCGTTTCTGCTGTGGCGAACCCGCGGCGGGAATCCGACGGTGCGCAGCTTCGCGGACTTTGCGCTGGGCGGGACGTCGCCGCTTTATTGCGGCATTGCGCCGCGGCTGAGTCACGCGGGCAGTCCGATCGATGCCTATCGCAGCCTGATGCAGAGCCTGCAGGCGCTCTTCTTCGGATCTCCGACGGCAGCGAAGCAGCTGGGGCTGTGTCAGGAGCTGACCAGTGCGCGGGCGCAGGCGCTGTATCGAGCGCTGATTGGGCCGGCGCCGACCTTGGAGCCGAAGCTGGCCCGCTCGGCCCGGGCGGCGTTCGCGCGCGATCCGCTGTCGTGCGAGCAGCCGGGACCGTGGAGCGCGGCGATCACCACCACGCCGGAGCTGCTGTTCAGCTTCCGCGCCCTTACCTACCTGAGTCAGGAAGGCGCCCGCGATACCGATTTTGCGACGCTGTTTTGGCAGTACCAGCGCGTGCGCTGTCAGATCTTTCGCAGCCTGACTGAGTCGCCGGGTACGCCGGGGCTGGAGTGGTTTAGCCGCTTCTTCGAGCGCATCAAGCCGCTGCGCCGCGCCGTCGTCGATCAGCTGGTGTCGGTGGCCCTGCTGGGCCAGTCGCGCGATCTGCACCTGGGTGCGCTTGAGCTGCGCACGGCGCCGGAGAAGAACAGCGCCAAGCTCCGTGATCTGGTGCGACAGGTGGCGCAGCAAGCCGCGGACTTCGAGCCGGCGCCGGGGCTGCCACGACCCGAGGTGGGACTGGTCCTGCACTTCAAGAAGGAGCGCTTGCGCAAGACGCCGCAGGGCCCACGCCCGCATGCCGACCCCCGCACGGGAGCCTATGGCACGCGCTACGGCGCCTGGTTCTACGAGCGACTGCAGGAAGCGACCGCGATCTGCACGGCGCTTGGGAATCAGCCCGAGCTTCTGCTGGTGCTGCGCGGCATCGACATCGCCAGTGCTGAGCTGGCGCAGCCGACCTGGGCGGCGCTGCCACTGTTCTTCTTGGTGCGAAGGGGAGCCAACCGCGCGGCGGCAGCGCTAGCGCGAATGCGACCAAGCTGGCGCGTGCCCCCGCTGCGCACCACCCTGCACGCTGGCGAAGATTTTCGTCGCCTGGCCGAAGGTCTGCGCCGCATCGCCGAGCCGATTGAGCATGGCCTGCTGGCACCGGGAGATCGCCTGGGTCACGCGGTGGCGCTGGGCACCGATGTGCGAACTGAGCGAGATCGCCACATCGCACAGCCCTGCGAAGAGCGTCTGGAAGATCTGCTGTGGGAGTTCGATCTGTACGGTCGCGCGCGGCTGCCCTGCGATGCGTCGCGACTTGAGTACGTGCGCTCGCAGGTGACGACGCTGGGTCGGATCATCTACGGCGACGAAGTGACGACCGAGAGCCTGCTGTGGGCTCGTCGCTTGCGCCATGATCCGCAGGTGCTGCGGCGGGTCGGCTTTCCGTTTGCGCGCGCCGTGCAGCCCGAGCGCTCGTCGGAAAAGGCGGGGGTGGCGCTGTCGCTGCTGCGGCGCTACCTGCGCGATCCCGAGGTCTACCTGCGCGGACAAGAACCGATCGAGGTGCACTGTGACGAGCGCGAAGCCCTGGCCTTGCAGGGCATGCAGCAGTACCTGCGCCGCGAGCTCGGCCGGCTGGAGATCACCGTCGAGAGCAACCCATCGAGCAACCTGCTGATCGGTGACACCAGCAGCCTGGAAGAGATCCCCGCGCTGCGGCTGCAGCCGATTCTGACCACGAACCACACGAGCGCCCACGCGACGGAGCGCACCGACGCGACCGAGCCGCCGGTCTTGGTGTCGCTAAACACCGATAACCCGATCACGTTTGCCAGCTGTCTGGCCGATGAATTCGCGCACACCTACTTCGCGATGCTGCGACTGGGCGTCGGGGCGGAGGCCGGTCTGCGCTGGCTGGATCGGGCGCGCGAGGTGGGCTGGCGTTCACGCTTCACGCTGCGACAGAGCACCGATGTGGGCACACTTCTGTCACTGCTGCCGATGCGGGGCTGAGGGCTATTCAAGCTCTAGCTGGCGGCGCTCGCGTTCGAAGCTGCGGGGGTCGTGGCGCTGCAGCGTATCGACGATGTGATGGGTGTCGACAAGCTGCAAAAGCAGGTTGTGCTTGCTCGTGCGATCCATGCCACTCGACGTTCGGCGATAGACCTCGGGATAGTAGTCGAGCAGAAAGGCCATCAAGTCGCTGTCGGTGCGCAGCATGCCCTCAAGCAGACGCCGCACCGCTGGGCGGGACGGCTTGCCCTTGCCTGCTGAGCGCGTTGGCTCACTCGGTGCTGAACGACTTGGGCCGGTCTCGCTGCCCCAGCCCCCCCGCTCTGAAGCGGGGTCAGGGCGGGGGTTGGATTCGCTGCCCCGCGTGATGCGCTCGCCGCTGCGCTGGGCATCGCTGGCGGCCGAGGATCCCAGCGTGAGCGAGACCTGGTCGCCGTCGAGTTCGTCGAAGTCCTGGTCGGCCAAGAACACGCTGCGCCGGGAATGAAAGCGGCGCGGCCACAGGGAAAATTTGAGGGACTGGGGGCTGCCCTCAAAGCGGCCCAGGCTATAGCCAACCTGCGGATCGTTCGCCGATCGCGTGTCGCACAGGCTACGCCCCGACAGGATGATTCCGTCGAGTCGGTTGCCGCTGCGCAGCAGTTCAACGCGCGGCGCTTCCCCTTGCGGCGAGGCACACAAGTGCAGCGGAAAGCGCCGGAGCCGGTCGGGGGTCCCGGCCGGATTGATCAGGCTAAAGAACTTGTCGCGCGAGCTTGGGTGCAGGGCATTGGGCGCGTGATAGGTCAGCAGCACCCCCGGTGCGGCCCCCGGATAGAGGAGATCGGAAAAGGCTTCGAGCTGCGCTGAGCTCAGGTCGAAGCCGACCTGCGTCGCATTGGAGCCCAGCACGGCGATGTCCTGGAAGGCTGGCTGTAGCCAGCCGCTGTTCAGACCGACCACCTGCACGCCATGGTCGTAGTTGATGAAGCGGAAGTCTCCCGGCAGGAGCGGCGCGGCCGGTAGCGTCCGCCAGTCGGCGGACTGCATATGCAGCCCGGTCTGCAGCTCGCGAAAGGCGGCAAAGGCTTTTTCGATGTCCTGCCGCTCCTTGGGGTCCACACCGAAGAACGCCTCTTCGAGATCCCGTTGGGTGAACCAGTTGCGCAGGGCGCGCAGGCCAATGCTGATCCGGTCAAGCCGCGTGGCATCGCTGGGACCAGGCACGACAAAGATCTGCGTGCCGGCGGGCAGTATCGGGCGCAGGGCCTTGTCGATGAACTGACGCAGCTCATAGAATGCGTCGGGCGTGCCCGACTCGGTCAGGCCGCCGCTTATCAGGACGCAGTCGAGCTGAAGCTCGAAGCGCTTCTGCAGCTGCGACAGGTCGTTGGCCATCGGTCGCTGCAACGAAAACCACTGCGTGCGCTGCACCGGAGCCCCAATGCGGAGATCCGACAAGTGCAACCAGGTCAACGACTGCGACAGCTTGTTCGACATTCGCTTTAGACTATCGCCAGATTCACGGTGGACAGCAAGACACTAGACCGAGGGCTAAGTGGCGCCGGGAAAGCGCTTCAGGACATCGGCCAGCGCGTCTTTGAAGAAGCTGCGCCCGTCCTTGCATTCCCACCACGATTCATTGAGGTAGCGCGTTAGGCGACGACGGAGACGCCCGACCTCCTTGGGGTACTGCACGGCCAAGCGACTGACCTCTTTTGCGTAACTCAGTGCTTCGTCCTTTGCCGCCTTTGCCGCATCGGTCGCAGCGTAGGGCGCGACGTTCGGCAGACAGCACAAGAGCTTGAGCTCGATGAGCGCCAAGCGCCCGCGGACTTTGCGCGGGAAGCCTTGATCGATGCTGTCGTCGTGGAGATAGAGCTCGGCTTGCGCCAGTGCGACCCGCAGCCAGCGCTGCTCGGACTCGTCTTGCAGACGCCCCAATACCGCGCTGATCGACAGGAAGTGAACCGCGCACCACAAGCTGCCGAGATCGACCTGCGCCGCTTGCAAGTAAAGCTGGCGCGCTTGTTCCAGGGCTTCACGCCGCTGGTCGTCTTGGCGACAGAGCAAGAACGCGCGGTTGCGCTCCAGGCTGCCGAGGAGCCCTAGCACTTCGCCGCGCTCTCGGGCGACCCGTGGATCGACGCTCTCGCCCAGGGGCATGGCCTGACGGAGCTCATCACGGCAGCGATTCAGCTCGGCGGTCAGCTCAGACTCACAGAGCACGTGCTCGGCCTGTGACGAATCCCCAAGCGTCGCCGCCGGTGCCGGCGGGTAGGCGGGTGCGGCCGTCGCTGACGCAGGAGCTGCGAGGCTCAGCCTCTCAGCTTGGTGGAAGAGCAGACCGACCGCTTCGTGCACTCGCATTCGCAGGGCGCAGCGCAGCTGGTCGGCAAAGTCCGGCGCGACCGACGCATAAAGCACCAGGCTGGCCCAGTCGTAGGTCGGTGGACAGTCGCTGTGCAGGGTGGCCCGCAGCGAGCTAAGCAAGAGTCGCGGATCGCGTCCGCACAACAGGCCGGGATAAAGCTCCTGGGTCAGCAAGACCGACGCGTACATCGAAAGCGGAAACTGCGAGGCCAGCACCCACGGAATGCCCGCTTCTTGCAGCGCGTGCGCCAGGCTGCCGCCGGGCAGGATCACCGAGCCCTGCTGTCCGCTGTCGCAGGTGCACAGCGTCACCCACAGCGGCGAGCTCATACGGCCGCTGCTGTCCCGGGCTCGCAGTGCCGAAGCCAGGTCTTCCCCGGTGACCACCTCGGTCTTGCTCATGCGGCCAGCCAGCGCCAGGCCAAAGCGCTCTTCGCCCGCGATGTTCATCGTCTGGCCGTGCGCCAGGATGTGGACATGGGTGTAGTCGTTCGCCTGGCAGGCGGCGCGGATCTCGCTGAGCGTGGCGTTGGGCAGTACGGTCAGCAAGTGCTCGATGCCGGTTTCGCCCTGGCGACGTGCCCCCGGCAGTGCCCGCCAGCGCTCGACGGCCCGGCGCAGGGCCAAAAGATGCGCCCGCAGCGGGACCTCGGGCAGGCCGGGCGTGTTGGCCGAGATGACCAAGATGCGCGGCGCTCGTCCCCAGTCGTACTGCATCGCGCGAGCCCCGCGAACCTCACGGGTGATCGAAAGCGGCTGCTGAATCTGCCGAAATAGGGCGCGGCCAGCGGCGGGAAAACCGGCGGGAGCAACCGCCAGCTCAAACGGCAGCAGCGACAGCTCGGAGGCCGACAGGATCAGCCGCAGATGCGTCAGGTCGACGTTGCCGCGCGGCTGACTGGCCACCGCCGAGAGCAGCGCGGGCATGCTGCCGAGCACCTGCCCCAGCGAGTCCGCCAGCACGTCAGCCTGCGGATCGCGGCCACGCATGCGGCACAGAGCGCGGAACAGCGCCAGAAAGTGCCGGTGCTCAAACGGCAGATACACCGTCGTGGCATCGCGATCGTCACAGACGGCGCAGTAGGGCGTCAGCGGCGACAGCAGCTGATTGTGCATCGGCCCAGGCCGCAACAGCTCAAGCGACACCGAGTGAACCGTGATCATGACGACTCCTTGCTCCCCTCGGTGGTCAGCTCGCTCAGCTGGAGCGTCTGATCGTTAAAGTCGCACTGGTACAGGCCGCTCTCGGTTTGGTTTCCTTGCTGACGGACGCGCACGACGGTGGCGCGGTGATAGATCAGCCCCGGACAGGCATCGAGGGCCGCCATCGTGCCCTGCCCCAAAGCCTTATAGACCGGCTCGAACGCCGTGGCCGTGGCCAGCTTCGCCTCATCCAGACGGATCAAGCGGATCCAGGTGCCGGCGTTGTAGTACTTGCCGCCGCGGCTGCGCGGTAGAGCGCGGGCTAGGTGGGTGTGGCCGGCGATGACCACATCGATGGCGGGATCGACCAGGGCATCGATGCGCTTGAAGGTGTCATCCGCTTGGCCTGGCGAATAGGTGCGGTCGTTCTTCAGCCAGGACCTCAGGCCCTCGCGCAGCGCCTCTTCCGGTGGCTTCTGCGCGATCCGCGACCAGTAGTAACCCAGAAGGTTCGAGACGCTGCCCAGCGACTCACCAGACATCCCCGACTGCACCAGCAGATCCAGCGGTGCCCGCCCACGCAGCGAGTCGCTCTGCGCCTGCGACAAAAGATCGCTTGCGGAGTCTTGCAGCACGGCGGCCGGCGCCATTGCGGCAGGGTCGGTAGCGGTTGGTGACGCCTCCCCGCCCTCGCCCTCACCGAGCCAAAACCACCGTCCGACGCTGTCCCGCACCAGGCGCGCGCCAATGCCGGGGATCGACGAAAACGACGCCTTCTTGGCAATGCCCGGGTCAATCGCCATCAGGACCGGAATCACCACCTCGTCCTCCGGCTTGAGCAGATCGACGAAGGGAAAGCGTTCCTTGATGGGATTCATCACGTCGATCACAAGCTGCGTACCGGCGTTGGGAATCCAGGGCTCCTCGGTCGCCTTGCGGGTGGCGCTGGCGCAGACCTCGGTCAGCTTGCCGGGCGCGACGCGGTTCCATTCGTCGACCTCGTTGCCGTGCAGGCAAAGCACCTGGGCGGTCCCCACCCGGCAGCGGAGCCCCGTGACATCCATGATCAGCCGCAGTCGGCCTCGCGCCGCGGCTGCCGTCGCCTCATCGAGCGACGCTCCGTTCTCGTCGAAGCCGCAGATCAGCTCGGTCAGTCGCTGCTGCACCTCGGGCAGGGCGAGCTCCAGATCGTGATTGCCGATAAACAGAATCAGCTCGTGGTTCGGCTGCCGCACAAAGCGCCGCAGGGCCAAAAACACCGGCTTGAACGCGGGATCCTCGACGATGCGCTCAAGGCAGCCCAGCGCTTCGGGCGTCGCCTTGAAGTGCACCTGACCGGGCTCGGCCAAGAAATCGACGATATCGCCCGCCAGCACCAGCCCGACTCGGCCATCGGCGCTACCCAACTGCCCGCCCGCGAGGTCAATCAGCGCGGCCAGGAGCGTTCCCTGACAAAAAATCTGCTGCTCCGGTTTCCCCCCCAAGTGCAGGTCCGAGACGACGAACAAGTCTGAATAGCTCGGCTGTCCCCTTACGGTCATGCGCGTCTCCTATGCCGATGAATATCCTAGGAGAACTCGCCGCAGGGACGCCAGTTGCATCTTTCCCCGAGTCTGACGGCGCTTCCCGGCTGCGCCCTACCAAATCTCCGGCCCGACGATCTGTTCGGCGATTCGCGACCAGTCGAACTGAGCGGCGCGGCAGCGGGCGGCGTAGCGCTGGGCGGCGGCGGTGGGACCCTGCGTGACCGCAAGCCCCTGTCGGAGAGCAACGCACCAAGCAGCGACATCGCCGGGAGTGACGAGCTGACCGACGGGTCCCAGCAGGTCGGGAATGCCGCCGACACGGCTTCCCAGAACGTGCGCGCCGGCCGCCAGACCTTCGAGGACGACCTGAGGGGCGCCTTCGGTGCGGCCATCGGGAAGCTCAATCGAGGGCACGGCGAGGAGGTCACAGGCCGCCAGGCGTCGTCGCCGCTCGTCGCCGACCACGGTGCCCAGGAACTGCACGCGCGCGCCCAAACCCAGCGCCTGGGCCTGGGCTTGCAGGTGGGGCCGCAGCGGACCGTCGCCGGCAATCCAAAGCTGGGGCTCGGGGACAGCGGCGAGTGCCGACAGCAACACGGCCACGCCCTTGACTGGAACCAGCCGGCCCAAAAAGAGCACCGTCGGGCGATCGACGGCAAACCCCTGTCGTGCCGTCTGCCGTTCCTCGTCGGAGACGGCCAGTCCAGCGCAGTCGATGCCCATCGGCACGACGCGGCCCGGAGCCCCCGGCACGACCAGCGACTGCGCGCTGTAGACCAGTCGGGCGCGCGCCGCCACCAACCGCACCAGCGCCGTCATGCGTAGCCGACGCAGAAGGTGCACGTCAGAGGAGTGGGCGATGGCGACGTGCGGCCTGCTCCCCGCGAGCACCGTCCCGAGCACGCCGCAGGGCAACAGCCAGTGCGAGATCAGCGCGTCGTAGCGACGATGCAGAGCGGCAAACTCGCGACTGAAGCGGCCGCTGAAGCGCAGCGCCTCGACCCAGGCTCGCGGATCGCCGGCCAGCGCATCGGGCGCCCCACCCGCGTAAAAAAGCGTAGAGGACACGCGGCGGACGGTAAGTTCGCGTAGGTCTTGCCTCGACGGTTCAACCAAGCCGGGTGTCCCGGCGGCAAGGACTTCTACCTGATGTCCACGGTTCACTAAGGCCTGCCCCAGGGCGGCGACGAAGGGACCGGCCGGCTCACCCGGAAAGCGGGGATAGGATGTGGAAAGGACAGCGATGCGCACGCGGCGGGCAGCGTAAAGCCCCGCGCGCCGCAGTATCTAGCTAAATTTTTTTGGTGTTTTGATAAACTTACTAACCTCAGCATGTCTCCCGCCAGCGATAGCCAGACAGCCTCGGTAAACCCGTTTGCGCAGCAGGCCGTGCAGGACGCGCATGACGACCTAGTCGATGTCGGCAGCCTGTACGAAAGCAGTCGGACGGCGCTGTCGCGCGGCTACGCTCGGGCTCGCCTTGGCCGCACTCACCTCAGCGTCGTGCTTGGCGACGTCGGCAGCGGCAAAAGCCACCTGCTGTGGTGGCTGCGCAGGCGCCAGCTCAGCGACGGGCTGTACGTGCCGGTGGGCGCCCTGCCCGACCTGGGCCAGCCGTTTCGCTACACGCTGCGGCAGCTTCTGACGACGCTGTGCAAGCGCGATGCGGCGGGCGACAAAGCGACTGAGAAGGCCGCGCTGGAGCGCCCGATTGACCGCCTGCTGTGGGAGCTTCTGTTCCGTCAGGCCAGCGACCTGCTCGACGCGGGACGCATCGGCATGTATCAGGCGCCGGCGGCGCTGATGAAGCTGGTGGGGCCGCTGTGCCAGGAAGGGGGCCGGCCGCGCCCGCTGACCGAGTTTGTCGCCGCCGCGACGCCCGTGTGGGGCCAGGTCGAGCCCGGCCTGCGCGCCTATCTTCTGAGCCTGCCGACGGAGAACTCGCTCGATTCGGCGGCGCGGGCGGTGATCCTGCAGTATCCCCATGCCGACCGTCGAGCACTGGTCACGGCCTGGCTGGCCGGCGAGGACCTGGGCCCCAAAGATCGCGAAAAGATCGGCGCCAAGCAGAGCATCAACAACGAGGCCGCAGCGCGCTATGTGCTGTGCGCGCTCAGTCGGCTGGCAAGTCACGCGCTGGCCGGTCCGCTGGTGCTGGCCTACGACCACATGGACGTCACCGGCGAGCAGCTAGGTCAGCCCGGTCTGCAGGGGCAGGCCGAGGTGATTGCCGCGCTGCAGACGACGGGGGGAGCGGTCCTGCAGGTGGTGTCCTGCCGTCCGCAGACCTGGACGCTGTTGCACGAAAAGCCCGTGCGACCAAGCCCGGCGCAGCAGCAGGCGCCGGCCCTGCTGAAGAACGTCGATGACCTGCTGAAGCTAGAGCGCCCTGAGCTCGCCAGCCTGCGAGAGCTCGTCGTCGCGCGCCTTGCGCAGATCCCCACCGTCACGCGCGAGACGCTGGCCTTGAGTGACCGGGATCTCGATCCGGCGAGCTGGCCGGCCGAGGTGGGGACGCCACGCGCTGCCCTCGCCTACTACGCCAAGCGCATCCAGCCGCAGGCTGCCCCGCCGACGCCGGCGGCCCCCGCGGCCTCGACGGTGACGCCCGCCTCGGCGGTGACGCCGGTTGCGGTGCCGAAGAGCGCTCCACCGAAAGCGACCGCGCCGAAGCCGGCTGTAAAGGCCGCGGCAGCGCCCATCGTGGTGCCGGCCCAGGTGGCGGTGAAAGCGCCAGCGGTGAAGGCCACAGCCCCGGTCGCGGCACCGGCCAAAGCCGTCCGCAAGCAGAACGAAGATGCGACGCTGAGCGTGTCCGCCGAGATGATCGCCGCGCTGACGCTGCAGAGCGAAGATCCGCAGCCGCAGCCCCCGCCTCCGGCCCGCAAGCCCACCGAAGAGGCGACGCTGGCCGTGCCGGCCTCGGTCATGGCGGCCCTGGCCAAAGAGTTCATGCCCGACGGCAAGCCGCTGTTTGACAGCAAGCCGGACGACGACGGCAAGGCCAAGAGCAGCCCGGCCCCCGCCGCCAGCAAGGCCGCTGCGCCAGCCAAGCCCGCGGTCAGCGCCAAGGACGCCCCCAGCAAGCCCGGCGTCGGCGCCAAGGCCGCCACGACGATCCCGCCCGCCAAGCCATCTCGCGACGCCGACAGCAAGCCCGGGGCTGCCAGCCCGGCCGCCAAGCCGACCGTCGCCAAAGAGCCCAGTGCCCCAGCGAGCGAGCGCGCCGCCCCCCTGACCCCACCCCCGGCCAAGCCCAAGGCCGCGGCCGATAGCGGCATGGCCCCCCTCGCGCCCAGTGCGCAGTCGCCGTCGGTGACCTGGATGGCAATGGCCGATGATGACAATCCCCTGACCCGGGCCATTGCCGAAGCCGAGGCCGAGCTTAAGCCGGCGAAGGCCAAGCCCACGCCCAGTAAGCCCGTCGCTGCCGCCGTCCCCGCCAAGAAAGCCGCGCCGGTGGTCAGCGTGAACCAGGCGGCGCTTAGCAAGCCGATACCGGCGGCCAGTCCCGTGCGCAGCGATAGCGACGGTGATGCCACAATGATGGCGCCGATGAGTCCGCCGAGTAGTCAGTCACCGTCGGTGACCTGGATGGCGATGGCCGGCGGCGAGGACGTCCTTTCAGCCGCGATTGCCGAAGCCGAGGCCGACCTAGGCATCAGCAAGCCCAAGCCGACCGCAGCCAAGCCCACGGCCAAGCCCGCCGCCGTCGCTCCCGCTAAGCCCGCAGCCAAGCCCACTGCCAGTGCTCCGGCGGGGGCCAGCCCACTTAAGGCCAGCGCCGCCCCTAGCTCGCAGTCTCCGTCGATGGCGTGGATGAACATGGGCGGGGATAATCCGCTGCTGTCGGGCAGCAGCGACAAGCTGGCCCCCGTCGGGGCGCGTGGGCGCAACACGCAGGAAAAGATGCCGCCGGTCGCCGCCCGTCCCAGCGCCGGCCTGTCCCCCGAGCAGGTGCTGAGCGCGCTTGGCAACCGCAGCACCGTCGAAGAAGCTCAGCTCGCCAAGGAGCTAAACGTCGCCGTGGGGGCCTTAGCCGCCCCGCTCGCTCGCCTGGAAGATCGGGGCGCCGTGCGCGTCGCCGCAGTCGCTGGCGGCAAGCGCGTGATCTCGAAGCTCTAGGCCGGGCTAGGCCGGAAGGCCTCGGGCGCTGAGCGCTGCCCCGACGGAGTCGCTAGGCAAGCGGCCTCAATCGCGGCGATACGCGGCCAGCGGCTGATGTCCATACCCTGACGACGGGCGTTGTAGCACTGCGGCACCAGGCACAGGTCAGCCAAGCTCAGGCGCTCGCCGCAGGAAAACGGCCCCGTCCCACCGCGGGCCACCGCCTGCGCAAGCGTCGCTTCGTAGGCGTCAAAGCCGCGGGCGATGTAGCGCTCGGCCCAGGTCTTGCGGCTATCGCTGTTGCCGGTCAGCGCATCGATGTTCTGCAGCACCGACAGGTTCTGCAGCGGCTGGGTGTCGGCGACGATGATCTGCGTAAGCTGGCGCATCAGCGCCCGCCCCGCCGGATCGGCGGGAGCCAGGGCCGGGCTCGGTCGCGTCTCTTCCAGGTATTCCAAGATGGCCACGCTCTCGGTCAGAAGCAGGCCGTCGATGGCCAGCACCGGCACCATGCCCAGCGGGTTTCGCGCGAGGTGGGCTGGCTGCTTTTGCTCGCCGGCCAGCAAGTCCACCGCCGCGGGCACAAAGGGAATGCCCTTTTCGATCAGCGCCCAGCGCACCCGCCATGACGAGGACGAGCGAAAATAGTGGTAAAGCACGATAGGCTGCGCCGGCTCCCGGATCATTCCTTACTCCTCCTGGCGTGGACCGTCATGGCCGCCGACTAGGGGACGAGCTCGACGGTGTTTTGCAAGCAGCCGAGCTCTTCGATCTCGCACTCCAGGCTGTCGCCGGGGGCGATCCAGCGGTTGTCGTAGATCTTTGAGCCGTTGGTTTCGAGGAAGCAGCCGGTGCCGACGGTGCCCGAGCCGATGACTTCACCGGGATGCAAGGTCACGCCGTAGCTGGCGCGGGCGATGATCTCGGCGAAGGTCCAGCTCATGTCGGCGAGGTTGCCCTGGGCGACCTGTTCGCCGTTATGGCGAGCCCGCATGCGCAGCGCGAAGTGGTCGCCGCGCGGCCCGGGCTGCCGACGCTCACCCAGGTCAGCGACCGGCACCAGATAAGGCCCCAGCGTTGTCGCGAAGTCCTTGCCCTTGGCCGGGCCCAGGTTGAGCTTCATCTCGTGCATCTGCAGTGCTCGCGCCGACCAGTCGTTCATCACCATCAGGCCAAAGATGGCGCGGTTCGCGGTCTCGATATCGGCATCGCGAATCGTTCGACCGATCACCACCGCGGCTTCTAGCTCGAAGTCGAGCTGCTGCGTGTGCAGCGGCCGCACCGAGATCGGCCCCGGTCCCAGCACCGACAGGTGGTTGGTGTAGTAGAAGATCGGGATCTCGTCGAACTCGGGGATCATCGGCAGCCCGCGATTACGACGCGCCGCTTCGACGTGCTGACGGAAGGCGTAGCCATCGCGCATCGACAGCGGGCGAGGAATCGGTGACAGCAGTCGAACCAACGGACGCGGCAAAAGCAGGCTGCGCCCCTCGAACGTCGCGGGCAGCCGTCCCGCCGCTTGCAGCGACAGAAGCTCGCGGATGGCCGGCAGCGCCACGTCCTGGCGCTCGATCAGCCCCAGCATGTCGCGGCCATAACGCGTCGCGACCGACTCGACATCGCTCTTGCGGCCGGCCTGCGCTTCGCTGTGCCGGAAGGCGCTGGCCAGATCCAGGATCGGTGCGGACTCGCTGTCGCCCCCTGCGCTCTCGACGACTACCCCGATGCGGGGCCCACTGTGTTTCGACTCGGTCAGCTCAAAGGTCACTAGCTTCATGGCGGCGCGAGCTTACACCGACTTTTCGCGCGGCAGCCGGCCATAGATGCGGGTCAGGTTGCGCAGCCGCTGCAGGTGCGGCTCGTCGAGCTGACCGGGCAGGAGGCGGAACTGCCAGTTGCCTTCGCTCTGCCCGGGACGGTTCATGCGCGCCTCGTTCCCCAGGCCCAGCACGTCTTGCACCGGAACCATTACGGTGTCGGCCGCCGTGCCCAGCGCCAGCCGCAGGAGCGCCTCGGGAGCCTGCTCGGGATGCGGCTCATAGCCCAGGTACTCGTGCACGCGAGCGCGCTCGGCCGCCGCCTGATCATCGCCGCGCGTGCCATCGGTCTCGCCGCGATACCAGCCCAAAAGCGTCGCGTTGTCATGCGTCGAGGAATACACGACGTGGTTCTTCAAGCAGCCCCACGGGCGACCGTCATAGTTCTCATCCGGACCAAAGCCAAACTGCAGCACGCGGATGCCGGGCAGGCCGAAGCCGTCGCGCAGCGCTTCGACATCGGGAGTAATCACGCCCAAGTCTTCGGCGATGTAGCGCACGCCCTCGGTATCGGGGTCGGAGAGCAGCGTCTTAAACAGCAGCGCGCCCGGCGCCGGCACCCAGCGACCGATCTCGGCGGTGCGCGCCTCGCCCGGGACTTCCCAGTGGGCAGCAAAGCCCCGGAAGTGATCCAGCCGCACGCGATCGAATAGCGCTGCCGCCCTCGCCACCCGTCGCCGCCAGAACGAAAAGCCGTCGTCGATCATCCGCGCATAGTCGTAAAGCGGATTGCCCCACAGCTGACCGGTGCGCGAAAAATAATCGGGCGGCACGCCGGCCTGCACGCGCAGCCGACCATCGGGATGCAGCAGAAACTGATCGCGCTGCTGCCAGACCTCGACGCTGTCGTGCGCGACGAAGATTGGCACATCGCCGATCAGCTCGACACCAGCTGCGCTGGCGGCGCGACGCAGACGCTGGAACTGGCGATCGAACTGCCACTGCACCAAGGCATGCAGGCGAATCCGCCCCGCCAGACGATCCCGCGCCTCGTCGAGAGCTAGCGGGTGACGGTCGCGCAGCGGGGCCGGCCAGTCGATCCATGCCGCCATCCCCTGCTCTTCTTTGATCGCCGCGAACAGCGTGTAATCGGGGAGCCACGCCGCTTGCGCCTCGCAGTAGCTGTCGAAGTCGCGTCGCAGCGAGCCGCGCAGAGCCTCGGCTAGCTCGCTCCCCTCGCCGAACAAGCGCGTCGCAGCCTGCTCGAACAAGCGAAAGCGGACGCGCTGCGCCGCGCCATAGTCGGCATGCGCGCTGGCGGCTGGTAGCTCGGCCAGGTCCGCCGGCCGCAGGAGCCCGTCGTCCACCATGCCCTGCGGGCTCACCAGGATCGGGTTGCCCGCAAAGATCGACGCGGTCTGATACGGCGAGTCGCCATAGCCGGTCGGTCCCAGCGGCAGCACCTGCCAGGCCCGCTGCCCCGCCCGTCGAAGCTGTTCTAGGAAGCGGTGCGCCTCGGGCCCTAGGTCGCCGCAGCCCCCCGGCCCGGGCAGCGAGGTGAAGTGCAGAAGCAGCCCCGAGATGCGCGGCAGAGGCGGCAAGCGCGAGGCCCGAGGCGAGACAGCGAGCGGAGAAGTCATGCCTCTCTTTTATCACTGCCGAAGGCCAAGGAGGCGGCGGATCTGCGTCGCTGGAAGCCCTGCGGATGATAGGCTGCGGCATGGTCTGGAATCCCACCCAGTACGAAAAGTTTCGCGAGGAGCGCGCAGCGCCGTTTTTCGATCTGGTGGCCCTCTGCCAGTTTCGCCCTGGGCTGCGGATCGTCGACCTGGGCTGCGGCACTGGTGAGCTGACGGCTCGCCTGCAGGTGCTCTCGCCGGGGGCGACGGTGCTCGGCATCGACAGCTCCGACGACATGCTGGCCCGCGCCGCGCCGCTTACCACCCCGACGCTGCAGTTCCGCAAGCAGGCGATCGAAGACTTCATCGCCGACCCCAGCGAGCGACCCGACATGATCTTCAGCCACGCCGCGCTGCAGTGGGTGGATGATCATCAGCGGCTGTTTGCCCGCCTGCTGTCGTTCCTGCCCGTCGGAGGTCAGCTGGTCGTGCAGCTCCCCTCGAACCACGACCACCTGTCACACGCCATCGTCCGCCACGTCATCAGCGAGCCGCCCTGGAACGCGCTTTTGGGTCCGCTTGTGCGACGCTCACCGGTGCTGCCCATCGTGCAATATGCCGAGCTGCTATTTGCCCAGGGCTGCGCTCAGCCGGTGGTCATCGAGAAAGTCTACGGCCACACCCTCGCCGACGCGCAGGCCGTCCTAGAGTGGGTGCGTGGCACGCTGCTTGTGCCCTATCTGTCGCGCCTGGGCCCGGCCGATCAGACCGCCTTTGTCGCCCGGCTCGCCGAGCGCTTCGCCGACGCCATGCCGCAGCGGCCCTACTACTACGCATTTCGTCGAATCCTGATCGCCGCTACGCGCACTTCTGCGTAGGCCGTCCCCTCGCTCGTTCGCTACGTCGAGAAACTCGTCGCAGGAGTCGTCGCAGCCGGCAGCTCGGGCAGAGCCAGCGTTGCCACATTTTCCGGGTGCGCCAGGTGGCAAGCCCGCCAGTCCGGATCAGAGAAGCGCTCGGCCAGCTTAAGGACTCGTCGCTTGGCGGCGATCACCGCCTGCCGCGCCGCCTCAACATCCCCGCCCTCGCTCGCCAGCTGAAGCAAGAGCTCGGCCCGGGCCAGCGACGGCACCATCGGGCCAAAGCAGAAGCCGCCGGTGTTCTTAAGGATGGTCAGTGCCCCCTCGGCCTGCACCAAGCCCTCGCGGGCTCGCCCCTGTCGCCCCAGGGAGCGTGCCAGCCAGGAAAGCGGCCCGGCCTGAAACGACGGCGACTCCTTGGCCGTCAGCTCCGCGGCCAGTCGAGCCTGCGCCTCGGACTCGCTGTAACGCCCCTGCAGAAACAGCAGCCGGGCCAGCGCGCACAGGGCCCAGCCTTCGTGCAGCCGGTGTCCGGTCTGACGGCTGCGCACGAGCGCCTCGGAAAGACAGGCATGCGCCTCGTCCTGCGCCGCTGAGTCAAAGGTCAGGGCATAGCCAAGGATGACCAGCGACAGCGTGTGCGCGCCGGGAATCTTGGCCTGCTGGCACTGCAGCAGGTTCCGCCGAACGATGCGCGTGGCCTCGGCAAAGTGCCCGGCCTCGATGTAGTTGCAGGCCAGGGTGTTGCGCTCCATCAGTGCGTTGCGCAGGTCGTGGCCTTGCTCCCACGCAGAAATCGCCGCTTCCAGCGCGACCGTCGCCCCGCGCACATCGCCGGCCACCATGCAGTAGGCGCTGCGAAAGTGTTCGACCTGGGCCAGGGCCACCGGCTGACTCTGGATTTGCGTCGCGTCGAGCAGCGCCAGGCGATCGGCGATCGTCTTCATCTGCGACAACCGTCCCTGCATCAGGAACATGTAGCCGGTGCGCGAAAGGCACAGCGCCAGCGCCGGCACCGCGTCGCTTTCGACCGGTCCCTGCAGCACGGTGTTGAGATAGGTCTGCACCGCCTCAAAGTCGCGCAGCCGACCGCACGACACCAGAAGCTGCGCCGCGCAGTGAAAGTAATCCGTGCTCCCCACCGTCAGGAAACCCAGCGCCTGCTCGGCAGCCTTGCGAGTCTGATCGTACTGACGCAGCCAGTAGGCCGCGTTGGCCTGAAGCAGCAGCAGCAGGCCGCGCTCGACACCGCGCGCCCCGGCATCCAGAGCCGTCTGCGCTCGCTTCTGCGCCGCCCCCATCTCGCTGGCTTCCAGCGCCTGCTCGGCAGCCAGGCGATACCAGTGCGTCGCTTCCGCGGTCGCCCCGCCCCGCCGATAGTGCTCGGCCAACAGCACCGCCTCGCGCTCGCCGGCTGCTTCCAGATAGCGCGCCGCCAGATAGTGCCCCAGCTCGCGATCTGCGTCGGGCAGCAGGGCATAGGCGGCATCGCGCACCAGGTCGTGGCGAAACGAGTAGGCCGACTCGCCATTTAGCACCGACTCGGCGTGGGGCTGCAGGATCTCCAACTCGCAGAGCTCGGCAAGAGCGGCATCCAGCGCGCGGCCACTTTCGGCATCGACAAGCGCGTACACCCCGCTGCGATAAAACAGGCTGCCGAACAGACTGGCGGTACACAGAAGTCCCCGCACCTTGGGATGCAGTCGCCCCAAGCGAGCCTGCAGCATCGCCAGCACCGTCTCGGGCGCGCCCCCCGCGTTTCCATCGGCAACCACGCGGATCAGCTCTTCCAGGAACAGCGCATTGCCGGCGGCCTGCGCAATCATCTTGGCTTCCTGCTCGGGCGAGATCTGACTGCCCAGCACCTCGCGGATCAGCCGCTCGCAGGCTCGCCGGCTTAGCCCGGACAGCGGCATGTACTGTCGCCGCCTTTGCGCCCACAGATCAGGAAACTGCTCTGAGACTTCGGGGCGCGACATGCACAGGACAAAGAACGGCTGTTCGGCCAGCTGACGCAGCGCCCCATCGACCAAGCGCACCGACGGAACATCGCCCCAGTGCAGGTCTTCTAGGATCAGCACTACCGGCCCCTGTCTGCACTCGGCAACCAGGAAATCGGCGAAGGCTTGCGCGATCTGCTCGTGTAGGACCTGCGGATCGGTGAGCCCGGCCGGCACCAAGCGAGCGCTCTCGTCCTCTGGGCTGGCTTGGCAGATCAGCGCCAAGAGCGGCACGACCTGCAGCTTTTGCTCGGCGGGCAGGTGCTGCCCAATCCGCAGCCGGAAGCGTCGCCAGCGCTCGCTTTGCACGTCGCTGTCACCGATCCCCGCCAGGTCGCGCAGAGCATGCGCAATCAGCCCATACGCCGAGCCCTTCGACAGCGCCAAGCCGCGGCCCGCAAGGGTCAGCATCGGCTGCTGCGTCTTGATGCGTCGCAGGAACTCGTGCCGCAGACGCGACTTGCCCGTCCCCGCCGTCCCCACGACCACCACCGCCCGCGCCCCCGGCTCCTCGCAGGTTGCGTGAAATGCGCTCTCTAACTGCTGCAGCTCGCGCTCGCGACCGACACAGGGCGTCGGCTTGCCCAGCAGGCGCTTGCTCTCGTCCAGCTCTAGATCGGAAGAGCACACAC
>CALFYE010000043.1 GCA_937952145.1 uncultured Myxococcales bacterium | reverse complement strand
GCCGGGAGGCCGCTCACTCCTTCCTCCTTGCCGCTGGGGTTCCTCTCGACGGTTTTGTTAGGCGCTCTAAGTCCCGCTGGTTCTTCGAACTTCTGAATTCCAATTAGGAACTTGCCGATAGGGATTCCTATTTTGAATCCAGGATGGGCTGTCGGTGCTGGTGCTCCCCGGTCGTTTTCGCAGCTGCGATGGGCGCGCAGCGGCGGTCGTGATGGTTGAAGTCATATAGCCAGACAAGGCGTTGAGAGGGCAGCAGCAGCGAGCGTATATTGGGACAATGCAGTCCCCTCGCATTGCCGCCTTCGTTACCACCCTGACGGAAGAGGAGAAGCAGGCGCTGCTAATTGAGCTGCAGAGCCATGACCAGAGTTCGGTCGCGCAGAGCGGTCGATGTGCGACACTCCCTGGGCCCGCTGAAATCGATCTCCTGTGGCTGCTGGATCAGCTGCCATCGATGGTGGCGTACTGGGATCTGAACCAGCGCTGTCGCTATGCGAACCGGTCCTACCAAGAGTGGTTCGGTCGCTCACAAGCCCAGATGCTGCAGCTGACGCTGCCCGAGCTACTAGGTCCTCTTTACCGGCTCAACCTACCCTTCATCGAGGGTGCGCTGCGCGGCGAGCTGCAGCGCTTTGAGCGCAGCATCCCCGATCCACTCGGCGGACCGAGCCGACACGCGCTGGCTCACTACATCCCGGACACCAAGGACGGGGTGGTCAGGGGCTTCGTCGCGCTGGTTCACGATGTGAGTCAGATCCACCAGCTCAGCGAAGATCTGAAAGAGCGAGCCGCTGAGCTGACGTCTCTGTTTCAGCTTCTGCCGATTGGGGTCTCGGCGCTGGATGCGGCGGGGCAGGTGATCACCGTAAACCAGGCGCTGGCGTCGATCTTGGGTCCGACGCAGCCGTCGCTGGGAAGCGGAGACCTCGGCCCCCGCAGCTATGTCGATCGCGATGGCCATCAGGTCGCATCCGAGCAGCTACCCGGGGTCGTGGCGATCCGAGAACAGCGACCGATCGGCCCAACCGAGCTGGGCTTCACCAAAGCGGATGGGTCCATGGCCTGGGTGAGCATGTCGGCTGTGCCGGTTGTGTCACGACGAGCGGCTTGCATCGTCGCGACGAGTGACATCACAAAAGAGCGCAGCTTGCAAAGCTCGCTGGAGCGAAGCAACCGACGCTTCCGGGCCATCCTGGGGGCGATGCCAATGCCCCTCGCCATCAACGATGACGCGGGCAACATCACCTATCTGAATCCGGCCTTCACCCAGCTATTCGGATATACCAACGAGGACATTCCCAACCTGGACGCTTGGTGGCCCCGCGGCTATCCCAATCGCGCATATCGCGAGCGCGTTGCGCGTGACTGGTCAGCTCGCCTGGAGCGGGCCAAGCGTGAGGGACAACCCTTCGAACCCATCGAGCTTGAGATCGCGACAAAGGGGGGAGCAACCCGCATCGTCATCGGCAGCGCGACCGCTCTGGGCGGTAACTCCGACGGCGAACACCTGGTCGTGCTGTTCGACATCACCGAAAAGACCCGCGCTGAGGCCTTTCTGCGCAACGTCCTTGATTCTGCCCTGGACGGAATCATCACCATTGATGAGGGGCAGCGCATCGTGACCTTCAACGGCGGAGCGGAGCGTATGTTTGGCTGCGCCGCCAGCACGGTGATTGGCGGTCCGCTGGATCGCCTCTTGCCGGAGAGCGTGCGTGAGAAACACGCCAGCGATGTGCGTGCCTTCGGTGAGGAACAGTCGGCGGCGCGAGCCATGGCGCAAGCGAGTCATCGCTCGCCACCGGAGCAGCGGCGCACGCTCTTTGGCCGTCGCATGAACGGAGAGCAGTTCCCCATCGCGGCCTCGATCTCGCACGTGCGTATCGGCGAGCGACGTTATTTCACGGCGGTCTGCCGCGACATCACCGAACAGCTACGCGCGGAAAAGGCCCGCGAGCAGCTTGAAGGGCAGCTGCGACACCTGCAGAAGATTGAGACGATCGGCAGCTTCGCGAGTGGCATTGCCCATGACTTCAACAACATCCTGACCGCCATCCTGGGCATGGCATCGATGGCCCTGGAGTCAGAAGTTTTGGACTCTGAGCTTCACGAGCAGCTGACCTCCATCCTGGATGCGACCCGCCGTGGGGTGCAGCTTACGCGTCAGCTCCTCTCGCTCAGCCGTCCCTCTGCGGTGGAGTATCGGCCCCTGGCGCTCGACAGCGTGGTGCAGGAGGTGTCGAAGCTGCTGCGGGCAGCGGCGCCCCGCAACATCCAGATCGATCTGGGTTTTGCCCCCGAGCTTCCGCTGGTGCGTGGGGATACTGGGCAAGTGCATCAGGTGCTGCTGAACCTATGCAGCAATGCAGTCCACGCGATGCAGCGGAGCGGAGGCCGGCTCAGTGTTTCGCTGGAACGCTGGCGCGGCGCCCTGTCCTCCGGCATTCCTGAGCGTGACTATGTCCGCATGTCGGTGTCTGACACCGGACACGGCATTGCTAAAGAGATCCTCCCGCAGATCTTTGAGCCTTATTACACGACGAAAAAGTCTGGCGAAGGCAGCGGGCTGGGTCTTGCCGTCGTCCGCACGATCGTCGAGGCTCACGCTGGCGCGATCAACGTAGAGAGTCAGCTCGGCGGACCGACGACCTTCCACGTATTTTGGCCGACGCTTGACGTCCCAGCGCGGCCGGTTGCCGGGGTGTCCAAGCAGCGTGAGGCGAGTGTCCTCTTCATTGACGATGACGCGCTGGCCTGCCGGGTCGGCGAACAGATCCTCCGCGGCCATGGCTATCGGGTGACGACCTTCTGCGAACCCGAAGCCGCATGGGCTGCGCTTGTGGCCTCGCCGACTGCCTTTGACGTGGTCATCACCGATCTTTCCATGCCGGGGCTGACCGGCTTGGAGCTGGCCCAGCGGATACAACGCGCAAGCTATGAGCTACCGGTCGTCCTGTGCACTGGCAACCCCGGTACGCTAACCACACCCACCTTGCTGGCTGCGGGAATCGGGGAGCTCCTCCTAAAACCCCTGACCGGGCGTGAGCTCCTTGAGGCGGTGGCCCGCGCCTTAGGAATCGCATACGCCGCGGTGGCGGTACCAGCCTAGGAGTTTGTTGCAGTAATCAAACAATCCTCAAAAATAAATAAAATATTTATATTTTTAATACATTTTAGTATGTTGATTTGTATTTACCATAACAATTAGCGGCCTGCTGATGCCTTGTGAGCCAATACTTCAACAAGCTCCTAGTCCCCACCCCCACTGATCTGTGGGGCGGGGTGCTAGGAGCGGTGGCTGGATGCTGCGGAGAGGATCGGGCTGGGTAGATGACGGGTGTTGGCCTCTCAGTCGGGGGAACGATCGTCGGGTTCTATCTTGTTTGTTACGACGCAACGCCGATCAGGGCGAAGCGAGGGGAAACGGAGCAAGCTGCGTGATGGCCTCCTGGCTCGCCAGGAAGGCTTGCCTTACTGGCTTGATAGCCCACGGCTACAGGCCGTAGAGGCTGTCCAGGGTCGCGTAGCGACGAGCGAAGCTCGCTTTAGCCCTGGATAGCCTCGTAGGTCTGTGGCATCGCACTTGGCAATGATGGCCATCAGCCAGCCTGCCTGATGGCACCTCAAACAGCCTGCGTCGTAACAGATACAGACGGGTTGTGTATCGCAGGATTGGTGGGGTGGGATCTGCGTTAGATCGCGATTATGGGGAAATCAGAGCGATCGTCATGTGCGGACAAGCGGGCTCAGGCGTCGCAGGGGCTGCTACCGTTCGGGTTCGAGGTGGCAGCAAGGCCCATGGATCTGACGGCACAAGCAGGACTTACGCTGGTTGCGGAAACGCTGATGGCGCTCGGTACAGAGGCGCTGGTGTCGTCGGAACTGCGCGTGCGCCGACGGCAGCGAGGTCACACGGAGTTCGACAAACTGCAAGCGATTGTCCTTCTGCTTGCTGCGGGCGGCGAGTGTATCGAGGACGTGCGCAAGCTGCGTGAGGATGTCGCGTTGTCCAAGCTCCTTGCGCGACCGGCACCGTCTCCCGATGCCTTGCATGAATTCCTAAGTCTGTTTCACGACGAATCGCAGGAGTCATGTCGAGAAAAAGGAGCCTTCATCCCGTCGGAAAATGCGGCTCTTCGCGGACTTTCTTGCGTTCATTCCGAATTGGTGCGGCGCGCAGTCAGAGCACACAATCCCACGACCGCCACGCTCGACCTGGATGCAACAGTCATCGAGAGTCACAAGCGCGCAGCGCTGCCGCACAAAAAAGGAGGCCGCGGTTATCAGCCGACCGCGGTGCTCTGGGCCCCGGATGATCTAGCTGTCGCCGATCAGTATCGCGATGGCAACGTGCCGGCTGGCATGCACACCAAGCAGGTCGCCCAGCAAGCGTTCTCGGTGCTGCCTCAAAGTGTCCAGCAGCGACGGTTTCGCGGCGATAGCGCGTGCTATGACGAAGCGCTCTTGAAGTGGCTGAGCAAGGAGCAGATCGCCTTTACGATCTCGGCGGACATCAGCCCGAGCCTGCGTTCCGTCTGCATGTCTCCATCGGTGACCTGGCAAGTCTTTGAGGACCGCGCGCACGAAGTCGTGGCGATTTCCGAGATCGAGTTCACGCCCGGAGATTGGCATAAGTCGGCGCGGCCGCTGCGCTATGTGGCGCTGCGCTTTTGTGGCAAGCAAGGGCGGCTATTTTCCGACGGAACGGATACCAAGTATCTCGCCGTCGTCAGCAACCGAGAAGAGCTCGATGCGGCCGAGATCGTGCGCTGGCACTGGGAGAAAGCGGGAACGATTGAGCACCTGCACGATGTGACGAAAAACGACCTCGCCGCGCGCCTGCCGCCGAGCGGGAAGTTTGGCGCGAATGCCGCCTGGTATCGTCTGAATCTGCTGACCTACAACTTGCTCAGTGTGCTCAAGCGGCACGCGCTGCCTGAACGCCTGCGCCACGCTCGTCCCAAGCGCCTGCGCTTCGAGCTCTTCACCGTGCCTGCCGTCCTGCGCCACCACGCCCGCAAGCTGACCGCGCAGCTCGGCGTATCCCCGATCACCGCCACCGAGCTGATTACCGCCCCGAGGCCGCCTGCGCGACCTGCATCGCCAGATTCACCAGCCCCTCGACGCTGCGCATCCTTAGCCCGTTTCTTCCCAGCCCCAAATCGCCCCGCCGCCGCCCCCGTTTGCCAAGCCGGCGCAACACTCTCCGTCGAGAAACACGCTACCCTCACAGGCCCACACCGTCTGAGCGGGGGCTTAGGCCGTTTTTAGGGGC
>CALFYE010000042.1 GCA_937952145.1 uncultured Myxococcales bacterium | reverse complement strand
ACTGCGTGCTGCGATGCCAGGCAGGACGCCAGGGGTGACACCATGCATGACGCCAGCCGTCCTCCATCTGCCACGATCCGCCTCTATCCGTCCCGCCCCGCAGCGCTCCGTCGCGCCGGCCTCAGCGGGCCAGCACCGTCCGCAGCTCCGCAGGCCCAAGCTCGCGATACCGCTGCCACACCACCGCCTTGCACGACTGCGGCAGGAACGTCACGCCGCGCGCCTCGACATCCCACACCATCACAAACCACGCCGGCCGCCCCCGCCGCCCCGAG
Organism: uncultured Myxococcales bacterium; assembly: GCA_937952145.1. Taxonomy (GTDB): domain Bacteria; phylum Myxococcota_A; class Polyangia; order Palsa-1104; family JAEUJZ01; genus JAEUJZ01. The sequence goes on along the minus strand of CALFYE010000042.1, from coordinate 8,142 downwards.
CGCCGCCGCACCGCCTGCACCACCAAGCGCCGCGGCTCCGGATCGCCCAGTTCCACCCGTCGAGCCGAAAGCACCTGATACCGCCCCGCCACCTCCGCAATAAAGAACGCAATGCCCTCCGCGATAAACTTCTCGTCGGGGTCGGTGGGGTTGAGGAGATGTTGTGGGATGACCATCGGCGCATTGTCCATGGGCGCGTCGTACCACGAGCATCGCTAAATACATCACGCAAATGTGATGTATTTAGCATCATCTGGAAGGTCGCAAGCCGCGATGTACCGCGTGTTATGCCTGCGCTGTGGACCCCTTCGAGCTACGCAGCCGCACCAAGCGCACCGGCTACCTCGCCCCCATCCGCGTCAGCGACCACGAGAAGAAAATCATCGAGTGGCTGGCCAAACGCATCTCTGAACGCGAAGGCCGAACCGTCTCGCAGGCAGATGTCATTCGCCTCGGATTGATGATCCTCTTCGACCAAGAACGAGGCGCGGCATTAGCTGCTGGTGACGCCATTCCTGGCCGTGCTGGTTGAGTAGCGGAATCAGGAAGATCAGTGATGTCAGGCAGAGCCATCCTACGAAAGAAGCTCAAAGATATTTGTAAGACAGAGGATGAACTTAATGAATTTATTTGTGATTATTTTCCTGAGACTTATAGAAATATTGGCAGATCGTTGTCTGAAAAAGAAAAAATCACCAAATTATTTGAAGATAACGACAATCTGGCCATTGAGGATGCCATGGCTCGGTTTGTCGATCAAGAACATCCTCAATTAGCATCAGAAATTCTATATCCAACAATGGATTCATCCGATCTCCGTCGTGAGAACATTCGCCTACAACAAGTCATTCGCGATCTAGAACGGCAGCTAAACGGCGAATCTTCAAGACCAAGCATCAGCACAAGCAATGGGCTTCAGCGGCTATCTGAGTTAAGAACAACCATTGCCGAATTATTAGCGGGACATGCCGCGCCGCCCCATCAATGGACAACGGTGGGGCACACAATCCTTGACGGGCTTGAATGCAGCCTTGGGAAATTTCATAATATTTCATGCGATTTTCGCTATCTGTTTTCTATATTAAAACAACCCTTGTCCAATGACTATTTAGCACTGCTCAACGCAGCGGAAGAGATCCTGAAACAAAAGGTCGCCGAAGACGCTCGCGGATCCGCGCTCTACAAATCGGCGATGCCACAAGAGCCAGAGCCCCGGATCTAGCCCGGTGCCCTAGTCTCCCCGTTCCAACACCCCGCCCCGTCGCTGACGAAAAATTTCTTGTAACTCCACTTTTTGTAAATCGGCGCCGTTTGCGTGGATGGTTGGGGGGACGGTGCGGGGGTCGATTTTTGTTGGGCGGTTTGGGATTCGGTGAGGAAGCGCTGGGCGATCTCTTGTTCTTCGGGGGGGGAGGAGGCGGGGGCGGTGGCTTGGTAGCGCTGGAAGGCGGCGATGGCTTCGTCGTAGCGGCCGAGGCGGTGCAGCGAGCGGCCGATGTTGATCTGCAGGCGGGGGTCGGGGACGCGGGCGAAGGCTTGCTGGAAGGCGACCAGGGCAGCGGGGTAGTCGGCGGCCTCGGCGAGCTTGCTGCCGCGGCTTAGCTCACGCCAGCACAGGCTGTCGGCCTGGCACGAGGGTAAACGCTGCGCCTGAGCAGGGATGGCGACGAGGGTGAGCAGCAGCGGGAGGAGGCGGAGGAGACGGCGCTGGCCCCCCCAGCGGGGCTGCCTACTTGATGATCGGGAAGGCATTCTTGTTGCCAAGGCTGGGTCCTTTGGGTGGCGGGGCACGCTTGCCGATCGGGGCGGGGCGGGGCTTGGATGCGGCCTTGGGCTTGGCATCGGTCCTGGCGGGCGGCGGGGACGCGGCCGGTGCGGGGACGCTATTGTCTCGGGCGGTGGCTGCGGGGCTGGGCCCACGATCGGCTGGCGCGGGGGACGCAGCCGAGCCGCCAGTCGCTGCGGGACCGGGCTCGCGCGGGGCAGTCAGCAACGGACGACTTGGCGCGGCAGGCGGAGACGGCGGCGGCGTTCGGGGCCACAAAAGAAAGAGCAGCAAAGGCACGCTCAGCACGGCCAGGGCACCGGCTCCGACCAGGCGGCGCGAAGGGGTCCAGGGGCGGATTGGGGCCTGCCCCACCGACTGCCCCAGCGTCGAAGAAAGGTCGATGTGGAGGCGGGTCGCGTCTTCGGGTCTGGGGGCCACCGGATTGCGCTCGGTGGCCTGCTGCAGCCGGGGCTCGCTGAGCGCCGAGGGGGTCGTGGCAAGCTGCCCGAGCAGGCTCTCCAGACGATTGGCGGTGTCGCGCATCGTCGGGCGGCTCTTGGGATCCTTGGCCAAGAGCGCATGTACACAGTCGAGCAGGGCCGGTGGTCCAGCAACGCCGCGGTCGCTAAGCGGCGTCAGCGGCTCGTGCAAGTGCTTGAACACCAGGGCAGCGAAGGTCTCGCCATCGAAAGGCGGCTGCCCGGCGAGCAGGTGATACAGCACGGCTCCGACGGCGTAACAGTCCGCTTTGCTATCGACGCCGGCAGCGCCGCGACACTGCTCGGGGGCCATGTAGAGCGGGCTGCCCATGACCTGACCGGGGCGAGTCTCGCCAGCGCCGATGCCGCTTGCCAGCTTCGCGATGCCAAAGTCGAGCACCTTGAGACGCTCGCGCCCCGTCGCAGCCGGGTCGGGCACGATCATCAGGTTGGCGGGCTTGATATCGCGGTGGACGATGTCTTGCTCATGCACCGAGGCCAGAGCTTCGGCGAGCTGCCAGGCGAGTCGCACGGCCTGCGCGGGCGACAAGCGACCCTCGCGCTTGAGGCGGTCGGCCACCGTCTCGCCGCGGATCAGCTCCATGATGATGTAGGCGGTACCGTCGGGGAGCTGGCCGCTATCGTAGATCTGCACCAGGCCGGGATGTTCGACGAGGCTGACGGCGCGGGCTTCGTTGAAGAAGCGGTTGAGGGTGGCGGCGTGGCGGGCCAGCGGTGCGTTTAGAAACTTCACGGCGGCGCGACGGCCAATGGTCTCGTGCACCGCTTCATAGACCGCGCCCATGCCCCCCTGACCCAGGAGCTTGCCTATCTGATATGGGCCGATATGCGAAGGCTCGCCGGCCATGCCTACGCTGCTTCCCCCTCCGACGGAGAATATCACCTTGTGCGCGCTCGCGACAAGCGCCCCGAAGCCCCACGCCGCCGGCCATCCGCCGCGTGGATGGAGCCGGCTGGACTTCCCCAACAATTCGCGTTAGTGACGAGCGACTGTCGCAGCTGCCATGAGCCTACCGCGCGATCACTCCCCGCCCCGGTCACCGACCCCACCGACCCCACCAACCCCGGCCGCCACCTGGCGTCAGCGCCTGCACCATGCCTTTAGTCACTTTGTGTTCACCGCCGGTGCGCACTTTTACGCGTGGATGACCTGGACGCCGATCTGGCGCGAGCACTGCGCCAGCCTGGCCGACTCTTTTCCCCAGGTGCCCTCGCCCGCCGCTTTAGAGACGGACGATGCCGGCAGGACGCGGCTGCGCATCCTCGATCTGGGGATCGGGCCCGGCATCTCGGGGATTGGCATCCTCGACCGACGACCGCAGGCCCTGGTCATCGGACTCGACTTCTCGCGCACCATGCTGCGCCTGGCCCAGCGCTACCTGCGACGGGCGGGCCTTTCGCCTGAGCAGCTACCGCTGATCCACGGCGACGTCTTGCACCTGCCGTTCCCGGACGCCAGCTTCGACGTCATTACTCATCACAGCTTCCTTTATCTCTTGAGCCAAAAGGAGCAGGCGCTCGCCGAGATGGCCCGCGTGCTGCGACCGGGCGGCGCCTACGTCTTCCTGGAACCGCGCAAGGGCGGATCTCTCTTCGCGCTGCTTTCCGGAGACGGCGGCTTTCGCTTCAAGCTGTCGATGTTTCTGTGGCGCATCTTCAGCGGGGGCTTTGGCCGCTTTGAGGCAGCCGGACTCTCTGCGCTGCTGTCGGCGCACGGCTTTGTCGCGGTCGATCTGCAGACCACCCTGAGCGGCCTGGGATTCTTGGGAAAGGCGCGGCGCTAACCGCTGTCAAGCGGCAGATTTGCTGTGGTCAGCAGACCTGGATCTGGCGGAAGTTATTCCGCAGTTTCGCAGGCCTATGGCCCCCTCTGCCGCTCCCTTGGCCGGCGGCAGGCTGAGCTACTTTTCCGTCGGTCACTTACCCCCCACAGATCAGATATCCGTGTTACCTTCGTGGTCACTTCATTGCACATTTAGCGGTTTGTTCGGGGGATCTCTGTCGTGCTCGTATTAGTCGTAGATGACGAGCCTATTTCGCGGATGGCGCACTTGGCCGTGCTGGCCAAGATTCGCGGCCTCTCGGCCATTGGTGCATCGACCGTTGCCGAGGCGCGAGCCATGATCCAGGAGGCTCCCCCACAGGTCGTCGTGCTGGACATGCGGCTCCCGGATGGCACCGGCATGGATGTCATCGCGGCGCTGGAGGCGGTCAAGGCCAACGCCGTGGTGATCGTCGCATCGGCCTACCTGGAAGACTATCGAACCAAGCTGCCGCACAGCGAGCGCATTCACCTACTGGGCAAACCGGTCCCCATGCACGAGCTTCGCCGCATCGTCGAAGCCTCGATGAGCAACACCAACATCCTGGGACCGTTCACGGTGATCGACTATGTGCAGCTCGCCTGCATGGGACATCACTCGGCGATCATCGAGTGCGTCGGCAGTGCCGGCCGTGGCGAGATCGTCATCGAGCGCGGCGAGCTGTGGTCGGCCGTCGATCCGCAGGGCAGCGGCCTGCCGGCCTTCGAGCGGCTTCTGCTAGCGCGCAAGGCCAGCGCGCAGCAGCTTGGCGAACAACACGTTCGCGTGCCCCGCAACCTGCACGATCGCTGGGAGCTCCTGATCTTGGATGCGCTACGCACGCAAGACGAGCGAGGAGGCAAGGCCGCAGGCCTCCCCGGCGCCGCCAGCCCAGTCAGCAAGTCAGCCGCCGCGGTGACCAGTAAGCTGGCCGCAGCGACGAGCAGCAGCGCTCCCGAGGTCAGCAAACCGGCCACCAGTCCCCCGGCGAGCCCCGCCAAGGCAGCCCCCCAGGCTGTGACGGCCGCACCGACGCCGGCACCGGCTGCTGCACCGACGCCGGCTGCACCGACGCCGGCTGCACCGACGCCGGCTGCACCGCCTGCCGCACCTAGCCCGGCCAAAGCGGCGACCCCAGGTCCGGCGAGCCCGACGAGCCCGCCAGGCGCGAGCGGTAAACCAGCCGCGCCGTCGAGCACGCCAGAGCAGCATCAGACCCCAGCGGTCAGCGTCAAGCCGGCGGTCCTCCATCGCTCGGCTCAGGCGCAGACCCTGGAGCTTGTGCGGCCGGAATCGGCCCCGTCGCCCCGTATCCAAGGGACGCAGAGTCCTGCGACCACCCCAGCATCTGACGACAGCGAGACCGGCAGAGGCGCACGAAGGGACGATGGCTTTGACACATGCATCGAGCGGGCACTGCGCGCCGTTGTCGCCAAGAACTTCGCGCTGGCCATCGCTGAGCTTGAGCAGGCGCAAGCCATCCGTCCCGGCGATCCGCTGGTGATCCATCGCCTGGCCCGACTGCGCTCGCTGCAGGGCTAGCAGCGAAACCGGCTGGGTTCCCTACGGCACTGCAGCCTCGGGAAGCAGACCTGGACAGCGCGCCGCCTGACGCACCCGCGGCTGTGCTGCTGTAAGGACAGGCTCGCTTGCTGGCCTAGCGATCGGGCCAGTCACTCAGGTGTCTGACCCATCGGCATTCACGGAGAGGTGCGCCCATGGAGAAGACCCCCGGTCGGATGCAGAGCCGCTGTGCGCTGGCTCTGCCACTTTTGCTATTCGTCGCAAGCAGCGCCTGCGATGTCACCGGCGATGTCGGAACGCCTGAGCACTGCACGCAGGACGAATATCAGGCGCTGTGGTGCGGCAACCACGAGCGCGCCCTGGCCCGGCCGGTGGGCTGTGGCAGTGCCTGCGATCCGCTGACCTCGACGACAGTGGATGCCGCCATGGCGCACGTGGCCGGCATCAGCCAGGAAGGGCTCCTTTCGCAGTATCCGCTGCGGTTTGCCGGTACCGTCTCTTACGACCCACTGCAGGCCGCGAATCTGGGACGCATCCAGGGATCGCAGGTCCAGCTGTCCGAGGCGGAGATGACTCTGTTGGCCAAAAACGGCTTCGTCTTATCGCAGCGTCAGCGCTTCTATTCCTTTTCGGGCGCCTATGCCCAGCTCTATCTGGAGCACCTGCCGGTCTACATCAGCGCGGACTCTATCCTGCATGCCCTGCATCGCTCGTACGACGACATGCTGGCCGAGATCGAGTCGAGCTATCTGCAAGCCGAGATCGGCGGCTGGCTCGACGGGCTGCGGCGACAGCTCGCGGGTCCCACGGCAGCGGACTATCCGAGCGCCCTCAAGACCGAGGTCGATGTCTATCTGGCCACGGCGCTGAGCCTGCTGCGTGGCTACCCGCACTCGCCGCTCACCGCCGATGCTGCCGCGGAAAGCGCGATTGCCGATTGGGTAAAGTGGGCGGAAGCTGCCGCTGGACCGCGCGATGTCAGCCTGTTTGGCGTGCCGCTGACCATCGACTTCTCGCAGTTCCGACCGCGCGGACATTACACGCGCTCGCCGACGCTTTCGCGCTACTTCCGCAGCCTGATGTGGCTGGCCAACGCCGAGGTTCGCATCGTGCAGACGGCGGGCAGCCCGGGCCTTTCATTGAATCGCTCGGCCCTGTCAGCGGCCCAGCTTCTGCACGCGCTGCACGATGCCGCGGCCTGGCAGAGCCGCAAGAACGTCGATGCCCTGCTGCAGCTCTTTGTCGGCGAAGAAGATCAGCTGACGCTCGAAGGGCTGAGCCGGCTGTGGACGACACTCGGCGTAAGTACACCGGCCGAGCTGGCAGCCAAGAGCGATGCCGAGGTGCTGACCACCATCGAGCGGGGCGGCTTCGGCGTGCAGCGCATCGTCAGTCAGATCCTCGCCGGCGGGGTCGAGGTGCGCACGTTTCTTCTGCTGGGTCAGCGCTTTGTCCCAGACTCGCAGGTGCTGTCTAGCGTGACCTATAGCCGAGCCGGCGGCGGCAAGGTCCGGCGAATGATGCCGAGCCCGCTGGATGTAGCCTTCGCGTCGCTGCGCAATAACCAAGCGCTGCCGCTTTTGCAGTCCGAGCTGAGCAAGTACGACTACGCCCCGGATCTCGGCAAGGCTCGCGTACTCAGCGATGGCTATGGCGAGGCGTACTGGCACAGCAACCTTTACACCGGCTGGCTGGGGGCTCTGCGCGCCCTTTCCCCCGATGAGAGCGTCGCCGATCCAGCGCGCTATGGCCTGCCGCAGCTGATGGCGACTGAGGCTTTCGGGCGCCGACTGCTCAATACCCAGCTTGGCTCGTGGGCACAGCTGCGCCACGACACCATCCTCTACGCCAAGCCATCGACGGCCTCGCTGCTCTGCGAGTTTCCCGATGCCTACGTCGATCCCTATCCGGCGTTCTATGCCGCGCTGACCCAGCTCGGCGAGAGGGCCGTAAGCGACATCCGCGGCCTGCCGACGGCTCCGCCCGTGCTCGCTCGCGCCGTCACCTACTTTGAACAGCTAAGCGAAGTCAGCCGCATGCTGGGTGAGATGGCCGAGTTTGAGCGCGCTGGGCGTCCGTTTGCCGACCGCCACCTAGCCTTCGTCAACGAGCTTGTGCAGATCCATCAAGGCTGCACTGGCTTCGCAGCGCCCGGCTGGTATCTGCGCCTGATGTGGAATCCGCAGCAAGCCAATGTCGATATTCCCACCATCGCCGATGTCCACACCGACCCCAATGCCGGCTCGGTGCTGCACGTCGCCACCGGCCTGCCGCAGCTGATGGTGACCAGCATCGACACCTGTCAGGGCGTGCGCGCCTACGCCGGCCCGGTCTTTTCCTACCACGAGCTAGTGAGCGCCGGTTTCACCCGCTACACCGACGAGGATTGGTATCCAATCGCCCGGGCAGGCGCCCCCACGCTGCCATGGCTTGCCGACCTCACCGCCCCGAATCCTTAGTGCGTGGGTTCGCTCAGCGCACTTCTCACGAACGGCTAAGAAGGTGTTTACAAATTAATTCCCCGTCGAGCTCCAGAGGATGGGGCCGC
>CALFYE010000041.1 GCA_937952145.1 uncultured Myxococcales bacterium | reverse complement strand
TGCAGACTGACCTACCGGGCGCCGGTGTGCAATATGCTCTCGCTCGGTCGCATACTAGCCTGTACGCGGGTGGTTCCTTGCTACCCCAATCTTGGGACTTCCACCTGCCGACAAATGGGCTCGGAGGAAGCTCTACGTACACATCGCTCCCATCACTAACTTGTAGCGTAAGAATAAGCGGCTGCCCCAGCACGTGTACCCCGATAAACTGCACTCGATAATGGGCCGCAAGAGGAACTGCCGGCCGTTCAAAGGGATAGCGAAGGGAGAAGAAATCCCCCGGTTTGAAGAGGCCCTTGGTATCCCGGTGTTTCCCGCGGTTGGGCTCGGGAAAGATGATGGTACGGAATCTCTTGTCAACGATGTCCGGAGAAAACGGAGACCGGCTCGGCTGACCGTCAACCAAGTCCAGAGCGAGCCGATAGTGAAGGGCGCGATCGTCGGCCTTTTTCATCAATCGCTCGGCGGCTGCGAACAGGGCTTCGTCCGCCCGATCGTGGCCCGCGGTGAGGAGCTTGTAACGAGCGTCCTTGACCTCGCTGGTGCGACGGCTGCGCCGGTCCGCATCTCGACACCTCGCCGAGCAGTGAAAGCGATGCGGTCTGACAATCGGCTGCTTGCAGCAGTAAAGGCAGTAGTTGTCCATCTCACCCCCGAGGAAAGAACTGCTTGGGTTGCCGGCCGGAATGAGAGCACACCCCCGGAGATGCGATCAAGTACCGCGCCATCAGCGCACGTTCAGGACGCGATCGGATGGCAACTGGGCCGCGCTCGAAGGGCGCTCGGGGCACACTTGGGGGGCGCTCGGGGCACACCTGGGGCACGTCTGGGGCATACTCGGTGCACATTTGGCGCACGAGCTGCGGGCGAACGGAACGCGATCGAGCCTCGAACAGAGCACGATCGGCGCACGCATGGTACACACCTCCGAAGGGAGGATTGCGGCATACCGAAAACCTGCGTGCCGGTGGTCCTCTCAGTGCCCGTTGCAGCGCATACGCCATGATTCGAGCGCATGCGTGCATCGAGCGTGCGCCAAGCGCGCATCGAGCGTGCGCCAAGCGCGCATCGAGCGTGTGCCAAGCGTGCGTCGATCGTGAGCGGAGGGCGCGCTAAGCGCGTCCCGAATGTAAGCCAAGCGTATACCAAGCATGCGCCAAGCGCGTATCAAGCGTGCGCCAATCGTACCCCGAGCGTGCGCCGAACGTGCCCCCGGCGCGCCTCAGGTATGTCCCAAGCGCGCCCCAAGCGCATCTCGGGCGCGTCCCAAGCGCGTCCCCGGCGCGCCTCAAGTTTCTATGACCGAGATTGCATGCCCGTCAGTGTAGGCGAGACATGACGGAACGACGTACATGCGGGCTGTCTGTCCTAAATGAGAAAGCCCTTCGTTCAACAAAACGACAACCAACCTCCCACCGCGGCAAATCGCTCAGCTACGCCCTCAGGCAAGTTGCGTTCACGCCGACTGCGGGCACCTCCAGTGTTCGAGGCCCCGGCTACGACCATCGGGTCTCCTCCACCAAGCGGATGAAATTTCGCTTGCGTGCGAAGCCTGTGCGTACGGTGGCAAGGTAGCCTGCGAAGGACTGGTCCTGTCCCATCCGGTCCATGACAGTGCGAATCCTCTTGAGCAAGCGGATGCCCGCCTCGTAGGCGGCGTTGTTGGTCTGAGCCAGGGTGAGTTCCAGGTGCCGTTTGTAGATGGGCAAGGCATCCTCAGGGTGGGTCTTCTCTCGCTGCTCGGCGAGAGTAAGCCACAACTCCGATGTGCAACCCCCGGTGAGCGCTTCCTGCCAGGCGGCCTCCAGATCTTTTTCGGAGAGGTAGATCTCAACAAGCAGGGAGTGGCTGCCGAGCAGGCCCCAGGACGAGTTTGCGGCGCGGCTTCGATTCTCAGCGATTTTTGCCCGGACGGTCGCGATGGCCTGGTCGCGCCAGTGCGGCCAGCTCTGGGCGCGCTTGGCGTGGGCTTTGAGCTGCTTGAACTCGTGCAGGCTGGGTCGCTCCGCGAACGCAGCCCAGGAGAGCGCCATGGCGTCCTCGGGACGCTTCCGGCGATGGTATTCCTCGGCCAGGAACTCCCGCAGCCGCCCATCGATATGGCTGGGGAAGGCGGCAACGCCTTTTTCTGCCCAGGCCAGCGCCAGCTCGTCCATGCCGGCTTGCCGATAGAGCGACGCAATCTCCAAGAAGTGATAGGACGAAGAGAGGTCGCGCTGCAGGACCTGAGCTTCCGCTTCCACGTCGTCCGCCTGCTGAGCCAGTGTACGCATCATCGAAGTGATCAGAAAACGCTGGCCATATTGATTTCGGTCGGTCTGGCCCGGTCCGAGCGCAGGAACCTGGTCCCACGCTTCCGTCGCCAGGCGGCGGTATTCCGCCACGCCCTTATCGCCGAACACGTCGGCATAGCGGGCAGCGGCCCCGTAAAATACCTCCCGGGGCGAGCGCATCTCCCATTCGAACAGGCGCTTCGCCAGCGCGACCGCATCAGGCTTGGCCTTCTTGCAAGCGCGATGGTGAAGTTCTTGCAAGCGTTCCAATAGCGCCCCCATTTCGCCATCAGAGTCATCGACGGAGTCCATGGCCTGCTCGACCTGCGCTAGCGCGTATTCGACAAGCTCCAGCGCCGATGCGGCTTCTCCTTCGTGAAGGAGCGCGTCAAGCGAATCGGCCGCGCGCTGGATTCCCGCGACATGGCCGCTTACCTCACGCCATTCCAGAAAGTCATGCGGGGTGATGGCGCGCCGCAATATCGCCTTGAACGCCAGGATGTCTACACCGCCGCGATGATGGTGTTTCGCGACGCGCAAGCGGAGCTGGTCGAGCAGGGCCGGGTCTGCATCGGCTCGCTCGACGAGAAGATTGATGAGGGCGGCCTTATCCTCTCCTTCCAAATGGCGGCGGACTTCATCCAGGCTGATGTCGCGGCCCCGATTGCGCGGACTCTTGCGCACGGAGGGGTTTTCAGCGAGCAGCGCCAGGCCAACGGCCACGCAGTGCTTGCAGAATTCGCCATCCTTTCCGCGGGGACAGGAACAGTCAGAGGCCAGCTCGTTGTCCTCCTGCCACATCTGCACTGTGTAGACCTCGGTACCCAAGACCGTCGCGACAATTTTGCCAGAGCGTTCTTCCAAAGAGAGGACTCTGTCCGCGGAGAAGTACTCTTCACCGCGAGCAAAGGCACGGGGCTCAGCGAGCTGCCGGATTGTAATAGGAGTCAGGGCAGACAGCGTGAGCGGACTCGACTTAGACGACCGTTTCATGAAGGCAGCTTAGTTCTGCGGAGTGCGATCGGAAGCCCAAATTTGGTGATCAGATTCAGATTAAGGCGTTGAGTCTGCTTCGAAGTCCGTAGACGGCACGCATGGCAGCCGTCGCTTGCCTTAATGCACACACGTTCGACCTTGTTGTGCCCGGCATGGGGAGCTGTACTTAGGAACTGCGAGTTGTCGTTTGGTACTACGTTGACCGGTACAAGCTGCGCAGCACACTGATCTGCGAGCAGGCACACTACGTTCTACAGCCTGCGGCACCCTAGGCACAGTGCACAGTCCTCGCTTTCGTGTAGCGCCCCTCCACACGGGCAGCTCTAGCCCTGCTCACCGCGTCTAGGGAAGCGTTACCATCACTTGCAGCGGCTGCCTTACGAACTGAAACGGCGCGGCCTTAGTCTCCCCGACTGGCGCGGCCAGCACGTCTTTAACTGCGTCGGCAGCTGGCAACTTGCGGCCGTAGATCACGGCAAGCTGCCAGCTTCCAGGCCCCACTGCTCCGGGCAGCGGTTCGCAAGGTTCAAGTTGTAGCATCCCTTTTTCGGTTTGCTGCAGCTGCACTGGCCAGGGCACCGGCGCTGCGCCCGTCCCTTCGGGTACGAGCCACACGGCGGTCTGCAGCCTGGTACCATAGCTTCGCTCCGGACGGAGTCGCAGTTCCAGGCAGCTGCGGAGGGGCACCTTCAGACCGGCCGGACCGGCAGACGTCGGGGCGGCCAGGACCACTGACTGGTGCGCCGCCACCTCGAGAGCCAAAACGGGCAGCTGTTCCCCGGCCCGGGGCCAGCCGACATAGATTGCCAGACTGGCCGCCAGGGCAAGTCCCGCGCCATAGGCTTCCAGCACCCGGGCTCGCTGCGCCCACGGTTTGCGCGGGATCGCCGGCTGTGCTAGGGCAGGCTGCAGCAGCTGCGCCACGAGCTGTGCTTTCTGCTCCCCCGTGAGCGGTTCGCTCATCCGGCGGATGCGCTCCATCCTCGGACTGGTCTTCCCGAGCGCTGCATCCACCTCCGCCGCGGACCTATCGCCCCGGGCCTGTTCATCGCAAAGCTGCAGTTGCTCGTCCTTTTCTACAGCGGCAAACAGACCGGCGATGGCGCTTGCCGCAAGCGGCTTCGGGGTATTCATTATTTGCCTTCTCTACTGGGTCTACCCGGCCGCCGCGGCGACTCTGACAGAATATTTTGCTTCATCGACCGCCTTGGCTTGGGGCGCCGCAAGCCGGGGCGGGCTCGCTTACCCGGGTTGGCCGAGCCCGTGGCGAGCCGCCACCTGCTGGATAAGCCTTCGCAGGCGCGAGACCCGCTGATAAAATGCTGCCGGCGAGATGTGCAGCTCAGCACAGATCAGCTCACTTGGCTGCTCCTCAACGAAGCGCAGCTCGATGATGCGACGATCGGTAGCATCCAGCTCATCGGCCAGCTCGCTGAAAAGTACGGCCAGCGCATCCTTGGCTTCGGTGCGGCGGGCCGCATCCTCCACCTCGTCCGCATCGGAATAGGCGCTGCTGCCCGGTAGGGACGCGGTCAGCGCATGACTTGGGACCTCGCGATACCCCGAACGGCGGCCACTGGCCGCGAGCTTGCTCGCCTCGTTCTGGCTCAGGGTCCATAGGAAGGCGGCCAGGGTCCCGCGCTGCTCGTCATAGCCGCGTAGTCGCGCGAAATCGCGCTCCCATAGCTGGCGGAAGATCTCTTGCACCGCATCGACGATATCGGGTACCCGCCGCAGGCCGGTGTGCGCCAGACGGGACAACACACGCGCGGCCGCACTCTGGATGAGCGGCGCATAGGTATCCACGAGCTGCCGGGCAGCAGCCGGCTCCCCCGCGATCACCCGGCGCACGAGCTGCACATCGGTAAGGGCGCAAGGAGTCCCCGGCTGCGTCGACGCATAGCTCTCCGGTGTACTCACATCGGCGCGCACCGCCGCACTCTTCCGGGTGCGCTCGTGAGCGCGGTCGGGCGCGATACCGCCTATCCGCTGAGCATGTGCGAGAGATTTTGCGTTCGACGCTGGATGGCCTACATGATCTCTTAAAGACATTGTCTCACTCGATCCGTTCTGAATGACCTTGCCGCTTTGGGTATGATCGGGGGATGCGTGAGCTGGAAAAAGATGCAGAAAAAATTCGAGGCGCCGGTTCAGATGGGATCGGCTGGGCGAGGTCCGTAAGACACGGGCCGCCTGAGGGAGACCTGTATGTCGACGCATAATGACCTCAATGCGAATAGGTGTGCTCAGGCGGCAAGGGTCCGAGGCTGGGGGGCCTTCCGCGGAGCGCTGTCTAGCTCCTTGGTCCAGTGCGAGCCGCCCGAGATGACGTCGTCACCATAGCGGCCCATCCCCGCGAGCTGTGGGTTGCGCTGCTTGTAAGCAGCCCAGTTCAGGCCGTGCAACTCGATCGTCTTGAGTGCGGCGGACAAGCCCTGGTTGTGCGCCAGCGCCAAGTACGCCCAGACGTCCACCGGAAGATTCTCTTCTGCCAAGCGCGCGGTCTTGATGATGCGCTGCAGGCGGCGCTCGCACAAAACACAGAATACCCTTGTCGCATCTTCTAGCTCCAAGAGATTGGCATGAGAGAACTCGGCCTCTGCCGCCTCGCTCTCGGAGAGCTGGTATACGCCTTTGGAGACATAGCCCGACTTCTCGGTGTCCACTTCGTTGAGGGTGAAGCTCGACTCGTGCTGGGCGGTGCCCAGAGCATACTTGGCCGGGATGCGCTGCGTATAGCGGCGCCACGCGGCCACGAGATCAGCCGGTGCGACGAGGATACGGTGACCATGGGGAACAAAGATCTCGGTGCGTGTCATGGGGACGGCTCCTTGCGGTTTGCTTCACAGTGCCGGACGGTAGTAACCGTCGGGTCTTGGCCTATCGCTGTACCTTCTCTGTCTCTGCTTGCTCTACCCGGCTACCGCGGAGATTCTGACAACAAACTTTCTTGCTTCCTAAACTCCACCGTCCCGCAAGAGCGCATTCTCATGCAGACATTGAATGGCCTACTCCACCTCAAAGGTCAATGTCTGCGTCTTACAGATTGCTATAGGAAGCTTCTGAAACTTCCAGCGTTTGAGAACACTCATGATCGCCTGGTCTGCTCCGCCAATGCTAATCAGCGGGGTGACCGATTGGACGCTACCAGAGCTCATGATGCAGATCCGGTACGAGCCCACCAGGGTTTTGCCGTGCGCGGCGGCTATGAGGGCATCAGGTAATGTAGGATCGTCGCCCTGCACCGGTTCCAACGCCCCAGCCAAGATGCTCAAGGGGATGGTTTGTTGGGCAGCTGTCTTCGTTCGTGATTGAGCCAACCCAAACGGAGTGGCGAAAAAGGAGGCACTGCTCAATACGACCAAAAAGCTTAACGAACGAAGCATGAGCGTGGACGCGAGACTTGTTCTCGTGGTGTTCATGGTCACCCTCGATTCCGGTCCGACTGCGGCGATCGTCGCAGCTCAAGGACCGTGATTCACATCTGTCATACTCCACGTGCCAACTAACTCTGACTTGACTATTTCAAAATCCTCGTCCTTTTTGAGGTCAAGGCGGCGACTGGCGCACCCGGTTCCTGCGCTGCATCGAGCGACAGGAAGCGCGGGTCGGATCGCAAACAACAGGGCTCTATAGGGGCGAGACATGTCTGCGATCTCGGACGCTGACAACTGCACTTCACATGAACATCAAGATCGCAACCAGGCAAACCAGGCACCACATCAGCACAGGGTTTCGCGCGAGCTGCGGCTGATAAAGCGGGAGCGTAGTCTGACTGACGCGCAGGAAGCCAGCGGTCAAATCGCGCTCGGAAATCGCGGGAATGCTTGGGGGTCGCAAGCCTAGTGCCGTGTCTCGGACTACTGTATCGGCAGAAACCATCCTGCGGGTCTGCGCCAAGTCGCTCGAATCTGCCGTCTGAATATCAGTCTTTGCGTGTTCCGCTGCTACGCGGGCGCTCTTATCCAGCATGGCATCCCGCGCTGACGCGGTTGGAATCTTTGCAGTGAACAAAGCACCTGGCTGTGCGAGGAGCGCGGCAAGACGGTCCCGCACCTCAGCCATCGTTGGTCGCTGCGCAGCAAGCTTGCCCAGCATGGCCGTCACAAGCTCTGCCAGGGCAGCAGGGACTCCCGGCACCGCCACCTCCAGCCGCGGCACCGGCGCGAACATGTGAAGCGCGAGCAGCGCGCGAGTACACGCGGTGTTATATGGCGGCTGCCCTGCCAGCATCTCAAATAGCACGATGCCAAGTGAGTACACGTCTGCTTGGCTGTCGACTTCAGACGAGTCGGCACATTGCTCCGGAGACATATAAAGCGGCGTGCCCATCACGACGCCGCACCGCGTATGCACGGCGCGTACGAACAGATCACGGTTCAGTTTGGCCAATCCCAAATCTAGGATCTTTACGCGCACGCCTTGTGTTGCGACGGCATCGGGGATTAGCATCAAATTTCCCGGCTTCAGATCGCGATGCACGACCCCGCATTGGGCCAGCTCCGCCAGGACCGCAGCGGTCTGCCAGGCGACATTCAGCGCCTCGCGCGGCGGCAGCCCGTTCCTTCCCTCCGGAGATGCCAGGCGCTGCTCGAGCGAGCTCCCGCGCAAGTACTCCATGACGAGGTAGGGCGTCTCGCCGTCTAGCATGCCGCTTTCGAAGATCCGGACCATGCCGGGATGATCGATCGAGTTGGAGGCGAGAGCTTCGTTGAAAAAGCGTCCGAGCAGCTCCTCATCATGTGCATAGGTCGCATGAAGAAATTTAATGGCGACGTGGCGACCGGTTTCCTTATCGATCGCTTCATAGACCGCGCCCATCCCACCTTCCCCGAGCTTGCGAAGGATGGTGAAGGATCCCACCTTGCGGCCGACAAGAGTGATGTTGCTCGACATATGAATGCTTCCTATCAAAATGTTGCGCGCTGCGCGCTCCGGTTACGACGCCCCATCAAAACGCCGATAGGACACAACAGCGCTACACTGACTATCTGACCAGGGGACAGTATCTGACAGGAGGAATTGATTATCGTCGGTGGCTTCAGCGATCGGGAAGGGCGGCTGCGGTTGGCTCGATGAGGAGGTTGGTCTGCAAGATCTGCGTGCGCGGCAGATAGTGGAGGCGCGCAAGCGCCGGC
>CALFYE010000040.1 GCA_937952145.1 uncultured Myxococcales bacterium | reverse complement strand
GAGATACATTGGCGTGACTGGAGTTCAGACGTGTGCTCTTCCGATCTGTCATCCGAGATATCGAGGCAGACCACTTTTTTGCCGCGCAGATACGGCTTAAAGCGGGCCACAAGCTTGCTCTTATGCACGCGCTCCATCACAAAAATGATGGTCGCCCACTCCAGCTGCTCGACGGAGAGAGGCACGGCCGCGTGGCTGCCCAGCCCAGCCGAGTCGGTCTCGACCCCAGGCCAGCTCGCAAAGACGTGCTCGGCGGTGGGACTGCGAAGCTTGTTCTGACTGCAGAGGAAGAGCGCTCGCTGCATGGCTAGCCCGACGCACCTAGGCGGTGAGCGGCGGTCGGGCAGCGGCAGGTTATCACGCGGTAGGGGGGACGTTCCATGGAGCACGCGGGGGGCAGAGCCCGATGGGCTGAGCGCCCCGCGCTGCGGTTACGGCGCGTACTGCAGGATCGTCCCCATCGGGCCGACGGCCCACGCGGTGCTGCCACTGCCCCAGATGCCGTTGAGGTTCTGCGAACAGCCGCTTGCCTGCGGGCTCCAGGCGGTGCCGTTCCAGGTCAGGATGGTGCCGTTCGTTCCGACGGCGATTAGGCGGCTGGCGCTGCTGCCCCACAGCCCATAGAGCGACTGCGTCGTGCCGCTTACCTGCACCGCAAAGCTGCCGCTGCTGTAGCGCAGCAGGGTGCCGGCTTCGCCCACCACCCAGA
The DNA here is from genome assembly GCA_937952145.1 of uncultured Myxococcales bacterium. Taxonomy (GTDB): domain Bacteria; phylum Myxococcota_A; class Polyangia; order Palsa-1104; family JAEUJZ01; genus JAEUJZ01. Next base: position 21,069 of record CALFYE010000040.1, on the reverse strand, counting down.
AGTTGCTGCTATCGGTGCCCCACAGCGCGGTCAGTGAGGTCGTGGCTCCCGTCGGCACCTGTGTCCAGGCGGTGCCGTCGAAGTGCAGCGCGGTGCCGCCATAGCCGACGGCCCACAGATCGTTGGCGGCACTGCCCCACACGCCGTACAGGCTGTTCATGGTGGGTGAGGTCGCCGCCGTCCAGGCAGTGCCATCAAAGTGCAGCAGCGTACCGCCGGCGCCGACCGCCACCACGCGATTGGCGGCGGTGCCGATGACGGCGTACAGGTTCTGCACTGTGCCGCTGGCTTGCGTCGTCCAGGCCGTGCCGTTCCAGTACTGGATGGCGCCGCCGATGCCGACCGCCCAGACGTTGCGCGCGTCGCTGCCCCACACCGCCATCAGCGTGCGGCTGGCCCCGCTGGCCTGCGGGGTAAAGCTGCTGCCGTTCCACTTCAGAACTTGGCCGGCATCACCGACCACCCAGATGTTGTTTGGATCGCTGCCCCACACGCCGTTCTGGCCCGCTAGCGATCCGCTCGAACGCGACGAAAACCCGGTGCCGTCGTAGCGCAGGATCGCGCCGTTATTGCCGACCGCCCAAACGTCGCTGGCGCTGCTGCCGCCGATGCCGTTTAGGCCAATGCTGGTGCCGCTGGGTACGGTGCTCCAGGCGGTGCCGTCGTAGCGCAGGATCACGCCAAGCTCGCCGATGGCGTACAGGTTGTTGGCGGCGCTGCCCCAGAGGCCGCGCAGGTAGGCGGTGCTGCCGCTGGTCTGGGCTGTCCAGGCCGTGCCGTCCCACTTGAGGACCGTGCCGAACAGGCCGACCGCCCACACGTTCTTGGCGTCGGTGCCCCAGATGCTGCGCAGGTACGAAGCCGTGCCGCTGGTCTGCGCCGTCCAGGCCATGCCGTCCCACTTAAGAATCGTGCCGCCCTGGCCGACCGCCCACACGTTGTTGGCATCGCTGCCCCAGAGGCCGCGCAGATACGACAATGAGCCGCTGGTCTGTGCCGCCCAGCGCGTACCGTTCCACTTCAAGATCACGCCGCCGGCTCCCGCCGCCCAGACGTTGCTGGCATCGCTGCCCCAGATCGCCGACAGGTTCGCCGTCGTGCCGCTTACCTGCGCGGTCCAGCCTGTGCCGTTCCACTTCACGATGGCGCCGTTTACGCCGACGGCCCAGACGTTGTTGGCGTTGAGGCCCCAGACCGCGAGGAGGTTCTCTGTCGTCCCACTGGTCTGGGGCAGCCAGGTCGAGCCGTTCCACTTCAAGATCACGCCGAAGTCGCTGACCGCCCAGGCGTTGTTGGCGTCGGCGCTCCATACGGCGCCGAGGAAGTTGCCCTGCGGCAGCGGATTGCGCCAGCACCAGCCACCCGACGAGCAGACCCCGGCTGACAGCCCGACCGACAGCGTGGCCTGGGCCCGCAGGACCGAATAGCTCGCGCTCACCGTGGCCTGTCCCTTGGCCTTGCCGGTTGCCACACCCGCCGCGGTGATCGTCGCCACCCCGGTGGCCGGTGCGATATCGCTGACGCTCCAGGTCGCCATCGCTGTGACATCGACGGTCGCGCCATCGGTGTAGGCAGCCTGGGCCTTGAATGCCTGCGTCCCGGCGAGCGGAATCGAGACAAGCGAGGGGATGATGCTCAGGTTGCTGAGCACTGCGGGCGTGACCATCAGCGTGGCGCCCGCGCTCTTGCCCATGTGCTCGCCGCGGATCAGCGCCTGCCCGACGCTGCGCCCCTGCGCTACGCCGGCGGCATTCACGGCCGCAACATCGACTCCGACCACATCGATGCTGGTCCACACGCTGCTCGCCGTGACATCGCGGCTTGAGCCATCGCTGTAGGTCGCGGTCAGCTTGAAGGCCTGGCTTAGCCCCTTGGCCACACCGGCCATCGACGGCGAGATCGCCACGCTCAGCAGGGTGGCCGGCTTCACCTCCAGCGTCGTTGTGGCAACGTAGCCACGATGCACCACATCAATGCGCGCGATGCCCACCGCGTTGCCCTTGGCCACGCCCAGCGCGTCGATCGACGCAACGCCAACCCCGCTGACATCACTGGCACTCCAGGCGGCCAGCGCCGACACATCCTGGCTCGTGCCATCGCTCAGCCGCGCCGTCGCGGTAAACGCCTGCGTCAGGCCCTTGGCAATCGCCGGATTGCTTGGCGCCACGGCTAGCGCGATGACGGCCGCTGGGCTGATGCTCAGCGTCGTTTCGGAGAGCTGACCGCCGTACTCCGCGCTGACCTTGGCCTTACCCACCGCTTCGCCCAGCGCCGTGCCGCTGCCATCGATCGAGGCGACGCCGCTGCCCATCACATCCATGACCGCCCAGTCACATAGCGCCGTCACATCCTGCACCGTGCCATCCGACAGCGTGGCGGTCGCCGTGAAGCTCTGCGAGGTGCCCTTGGCAATCGTCACGTCTTGCGGCTGGATGACCAGCTTGACCACGCTGGCTGGCGTGACCTCCATCGTTGTCGAGCCGCTGGTCAAGCTGTAGCGCGCCGCGATGCGCGACTTGCCGATGTTCTTGCCCGTCGCCAGACCGGCCGAGGTAATCGTCGCCACACCCGTGCCCAGCGTGTCTCTGACCGACCACGAAGACAGGCTGGTCACATCCTGCGTCGTGCCATCGGTCATAGTCGCCGTCGCGCGAAACTGCTGCGTCGTGCCCTTGGCGACCTTGGGCAGGGTTGGCGAGACCGACACCGATCGCACCGCCGCCGTCGTGCCGTGAATCGGCGTCGAGACCCGCAGGCCATCAAGCTCCGCGCGGACCACGTAGCGCCCGGCACCAGGGAGCTCGACAAGGCCCGCCACCAGGCTGGGGACGCTCTCGCCGGATGCGCTCACCAAGCTCCAGCGAGCGGTGCGGGTGACATCGCGCACGCGACCATCGGCGCCGATGACGCGCAGTGAAAACGCTTGGCCGGTGCCGCCCGCGATCTGCGGATTCGATGGCGACAGCACAAGCTGGCTGCCCGTAGGCAGCGTCGCAAGCTCAGGCAGCTGGGGGAAAGAAGCCGGCTCACCGCTGCACTGCACAAGCGCCAAGAGCAGCCCGATCAGCGACGCAAAGCGAGTCGCTGCGGACCGCCAACCAAAGGGACGGACGGGGGACGTTTTACGTGACATGAATTCCTCGTTTGTCAGGGATCGATGGGGTGCGACAGGGGCTGATAGGGATCGCCAGATCGCCAAATCGCCAGATCGTAAGATCGCAGGAAGGAAGAGAAGAGCGGGCTAGCGCGCGTTCGGCCCCGAGTCGCGCTGCACCACCGTGTCACCCAAAAACTCTGGCGAGCGCTCGGGATGATCGGCGTTGTAGTGCAGGCCGCGGCTCTCGCGCCGCCGCTGCGCGCAGTCGATAATCAGGTGAGCGCAGAGCGCCAGGTTGCGAAGCTCCAGCAGATCGGCGGTGACCTTGAAGTCCCAGTAGTACTCGCGGATCTCTTCGCGGATCAGCTCAATGCGGCGACGGGCGCGCTCTAAGCGACGATCGGTGCGGACGATGCCGACGTAGTTCCACATCAGGCGCCGCACCTCATCCCAGTTCTGCGTGACGACGACGGCTTCGTTGGGATCGCGGGCATCGCCAGAAATCCACGGCGTCACCTGTGGCGGGAATTCCACCGTCGCGCCGCACACGACATCGGCCGCGCGCTGTCCCATCACCAGCCCTTCTAACAGCGAGTTGCTGGCCAGCCGACACGCGCCATGCAGCCCCGTCATCGCCACTTCGCCGATGGCCAAAAGTCCCGCCACGCGCGTCCGCCCATCGACATCGGTCACTACCCCACCGCAGGAATAGTGCGCGGCCGGCACGACGGGAATCGCCTGCTTGCGCATGTCGATGCCGAACTCCAGGCAGCGCGCAAAGATCGCTGGGAAGCGCTCGCTTAAAAACTCGGGCGGCAGGTGACGCATGTCCAGCACCACGTGCTCATCGCCGGTGCGCTTCAATTCGAAGTCGATGGCGCGGGCCACGACATCGCGCGGCGCCAGCGACTTCATGGGGTGATAGCGCTCCATGAACGTCTCGCCGCTGCGCAGCTTCAGCACGCCGCCCTCGCCGCGCAGCGCTTCCGAGATCAAGAACGACTTGGCCTCGGGGTGATACAGGCAGGTGGGATGGAACTGAAAGAATTCCATGTTGCCGACCTGCGCGCCGGCGCGATAGGCCATGGCCACGCCGTCGCCGGTCGCGACATCGGGATTCGACGTGTACAGGTAGACCTTGCCCGCCCCGCCGGTCGCCAGGATCGTCGCGCGGGCCAGGATGGTGTGCACCTGCCCGGTGTCGCCGTTTAAGACATACGCCCCGAAGCAGACATCCGGCCCGCCGTACTTGGCCAGCGTCAGCAGATCGACGCCCATCCAGCCCTCGCGCACCGTGATCTGCGGATGTGCCAGCACCGCGCCTAGCAGGCCCCGCTCGATCTCGCGCCCCGTGGTGTCCTTGGCGTGCGCCACCCGCCGCGCCGAGTGCCCGCCCTCACGCGCCAGCGCCCACTCACCATCGGCCGTGACATCGAAGCGAACGCCATAGCGCTGCCTTAGCTCGCGCACCGCCGAAGGCGCCTGCGACAGATACGCCGACACCACATCGGCATGGCACAGCCCATCGCCCACCGTCAGCGTATCGGCAATATGCGCCTCGACGCTGTCCGTCGGATCCAGCACCGCCGCAATCCCCCCCTGGGCCCACGCCGTATTGCTATCCGCCGAGCGATGCTTGGTCAGAATCAGCACCCGCCCATGCTCCGCCGCCCGCAGCGCAAAGCTCAGCCCCGCAATGCCCGAGCCGAGCACCAAATAATCCGTCTGCTCACTCGCTCCGCCCTGCAAAAAACCATCCATCAACACCGACTTTTCCGTCGCCATCCGCGCATTCTAGACACCGGAACCGACCGCGCTGGCAAGCAAATCGCGACGCGCGCGACGGCTGCGGCAATCCCGGTATCCAATGATGAATGGCGAGGATTCTTACAAATAATTGACTATCAACAATTATTGACTATCAAATCAAAACAATCTGATTTATCTGACAAGTGTGCGCGAGCCGAAGAACATCCTCGCCGTCTGGTCCGTTAGAAAGGATGGCCGCTATGGCAAAGACCACGAACAAGCCGCAACCGACGTCCGCTCCCCCCATGCACCCGCGCACCCGCGCTCGCCCGAGGCCGTCCGTCAGTCCATCCTTTCGCTGACCCCAGAGCAGAGCCTGCAGATCTGCAAGGAGGCCGGCATCGTCACCGCCGACGGCCAGCTCTCCCCCACCTACAAAAGCTGGGGCAGAGGGCCAACCATGACGCCGACCTACAAACAGCTCCAAAACGAAAAATAGCCCCATCCCGCCCACGCTCTACCGCGCAATCGGCTGCGTCCCAATTCGCCTCTCACATTCTCCCAGACTGGCGCATCTTACAAATCAACATAGCAGGTCCAATCGCCGTATCTCATTTCGTGATGCCGCGCGCTTCCAGCCCGCCCCACACCGCTCGCTACGACAGTCCCCCGAGCGATCGAGCCAGAGCACGCCGGGACTCATGACCTTGCTCCTCCGGGAAGCCCGACATGAAGTTTTCATGAAGCCGCGAAGGCGGGCCCGTAGGCCTGTGTAGCGTGCCGGAATGGATCGGTCTTTTGTGCAGTGGTGCGTGAAGCCAGCCCAGGCCGGTGGAGTGTGGCGCCGATTCGGGCTGAGGGGCTTGCTCTTCGGTGCTTTGCTTTGTGGATGTCAGCGCAGCACAGCGGGGCCGCCCGGGCCGAAGCCAGCGCCGCCAAGTGAAGCAGTGCTGGGACGGGTGACGCTGTCGGCGGAGGCGGAGGGGCGGCTGGGGATTGCGGCCGGGCTGCAGGCGGTGTCGCGACGGGCGATGCCGGGGCGGCGGTTGCTGCGGGGAGAGGTGATGGCGGCGCCGGCGACGTCGGCCTGGGTGCTCGCGCCGCTCGCGGGGGTGCTGCGGGTGCAGACGGGGGCGGGGGCGCCCGTGGCGGGGGTGCAGGTCAAGCAGGGGCAGGTGCTGGCGACGATTGTCGAGAGCTTGGGGCCGATGGAGCGGGTTCAGCTTTCGAACGTTCGCGTCGATGCCGATGCGGCGGTGGCGCGGGCGCAGGCGGGGGATGAGGCGGCGGCGCAGGCGCTGCAGCGGGCCGAGCGGCTGTACGCCGAGCAGGCGGTGGGCCGGAAAGTCGTCGAGGAAGCGCAGGCACAGCGCGCGATTGCGGGGGCGGCGCTGCGGGCGGCGCAGGCCCAGCGGCAGAGCCTGGATCACGGCAGTCCGGATCGGCCGGGCGGGGGACGCGGATCGACGGCGCCGACGGCGGTTCTATCGCCGCTCACCGGCACGATTCGCGAGGCGCGGGTCGCGCCGCAGGCCCAGGTATTGGCGGGGACACCACTTTATGAAGTCGTCGGCACGGGCGAGCGCTGGGTACGGGTGGCGGTGCCGGCTTTCGAGCTGGCTGCGCTCTCCCGCGAGGCGAGTGCCGAGGTCGAGCCAGCGGGGGCGGCGACGGCCGAGAAGCAAATGATCGCGGCACGCCCAGCGACCGCAGCGCCGGCAACCGCTAGCCCGCAGGCGAGCACTGTCGATCGCTACTTTGTCCTGCCACCGGATGCGCCGCCCGTCATCGGGCAGGTGGTGGCGGTGTGGCTGCAAGAGGCGGCCGCGCCCGAGGTCACGGTGCTGCCAGCGCGCGCGTTGATCCACGACCCCACGGGGGGCTGCTGGGTGTACGAGCGGACCGCTGAGCACGTCTTTTCCCGTCGCCGCGTCGAGGTCGTGCGCATGCAAGACGGGCTGGCGGTGCTGGGTCCGGCCAGCCTGCAGCCGCGCGGTCTACACCTGGGTTCCAGTGTCGTCACGGACGGCGCGATAGAGCTCTACGGCGCCGAGTTTGGCAGCGGCAAGTAGCCACGGGAGCCCCCATGTTGAATCACCTGATTACGCTCTCGCTGCGCTACCGCACGCTGGTCTTTGGCGCTGCTCTTCTGTGCCTGGTCGTTGGCATCTTTGCCGCGCGCACGACGCCGCTCGACGTGTTTCCCGAGTTCGCGCAGCCGCTGATCGAAGTCCAGACCGAGGCGCCAGGTCTGTCCACCGAAGAGGTCGAACGCCTGGTCACGCTGCCGCTTGAAAACGCGCTCGCCGGGCTGCCCGACCTGACGACGCTGCGCTCCAAGTCGGTGCTTGGTCTGTCGTCGATCGTCCTTCTGCTTTCGCCGGGCACCGACCTTCTGCGGGCGCGGCCGCTTTTGCAAGAACGCTTAGCGGTGGAAGCCAAGCGCTTGCCGAGCCTGGCGCACCCGCCGGTGATCTTGCCGCCGCTATCGTCGACCAGCCGGGCTCTGAAGATCGGCGTCTCTTCGCCGAAGCTATCGGTGATGGAGCTCTCGGAGCTGGTCCGCACGACGATCCGTCCGCGGCTCCTGGCGGTGCCCGGCGTGGCCAACGTCACGGTGTGGGGTCTGCGCGATCGTCAGCTGCAGGTCCTCTTCGATCCGCAGCGGCTGCAGGCGCAGGGGCGCACGCTCGATGATCTGTTGCGGGCCACGGCCGATGCGGCGACGCTGCAGGCCGGCGGCTTTCTGGACAGCGCGCAGCAGCGGCTGGCGGTGCGCCATGTGGCGATTCCGGCCGATTCGCGCGCGCTGGCCCAAGCCCCCCTGCCCGCGACGAACGCACTCGCGGCGCCGCTGCGCATCCGCGATGTCGCCACCGTGACTGAGGGGCACGCCCCACCCATCGGTGATGCCATCATCAACGGCAAGAGCGGCCTCTTGCTGATCGTCGAAAAGCAGCCGACCGGCAACACGCTGTCGCTCACGCACGAGGTGGAAGCCGCGCTGCAGGGGCTGCGGCCGGGCCTGGCCGATGTCGAGATCGATCCGGCGATCTTTCGGCCCGCGACCTTTATCGAACAGTCCCTCGCCAACCTGCGCTCAGCGCTGGGCTGGGGCTGCGGGTTGGTGGTGCTGATCCTGTTTCTGTTCTTGCGCGATCTGCGCAGCGCGGCGATCAGCCTGACGGCCATCCCGCTGTCGCTGCTCTCCGCCGTGCTGATCTTGTCGCGCCTGGGCGGCACGTTGAACACGATGTTCTTGGCGGGCCTGGTCATCGCGACCGGCGAGGTGGTCGATGACGCCATCATCGACGTCGAAAACATTCGTCGCCGCCTGCAGCAGCCAGCCGGATCGCGATCGATCTTCGACATCGTCCGCGCGGCATCGATCGAAGTGCGCAGCTCGGTGGTCTACGCCAGCCTGCTGGTCTGCCTGGTCTTCCTACCGGTGCTGGTGCTCGACGGAGTCGCCGGCGCGTTCTTCCGACCGCTGGCGCTGGCCTACGTGCTTTCGATCCTCGCCTCGCTGCTGGTCGCGCTGACCGTGACGCCGGCCCTGTGCCTGGTGCTGCTGCCCGCCGCGGGCCTGGTCTCCGTCGAGCGTCCCGCCATCGTCTGGTTGCGCAAGGGGTATCGCCAGCTGCTCGAACGGCTGGTTGGGAGACCGCGCATCGCGCTTCTAATCACGCTGCTCACCGCCGGGCTGGGGCTGGCCGCGCTGCCTTTCTTAGGCGATGAATTCCTACCCGATTTTCAAGAACGCGACTTCCTCATGCACTGGATCGAGCGCCCCGGTGCCTCGGTCGAAGCCAGTCGCCGCTCGACGCTGGCCATCAGTCAGGAGCTGCTCGCGATCCCCGGGGTGCGCAGCTTTGGATCGCATATTGGTCGCGCCGAGGTCGCCGATGAAGTAGTCGGCCCGAACTTTACCGAGCACTGGATTCATATCGATCAGAGCGCCGACTACGCCGCCACGGTGGCCCGCGTGCGGAGCGTGGTCGCGGCCTATCCGGGGGTGTTTCGCGATGTCCTGACCTACCTCAAAGAGCGCATGAAAGACGTGCTGTCGGGGGCACAGGGGGCCATCGTGGTGCGCATCTTTGGCACCGATTTTTCGACGCTGCGCAGCGAAGCGGAAGCGATCGCGGCGGGGCTTGCCGACATCCCCGGGGTGGTCGATCTAAAAGTCGAGCCGCAGATCGTCGTGCCCCAGGTCGAGATCCGCATTCGGAGCGAGCAGGCCGCGCTGCATAGCCTGTCCGCCGCCGCTATCCAGCGCGCCGCCAGCACGATCATTTCCGGTACCCAGGTGGCCGAGCTTTACGACACGCCCGTCCCCACGCCGGTGGTGGTGTGGGGCGAGCCCAGCCTGCGCAGCGATATCACCGCGCTGCGCCGCCTGCGCATCGCTACGCCTTACGGCATCGACGTACCGCTGGGCGACGTCGCCGAGGTCGCGATCGTCGCCGCCCCCAGCGAGATCAAGCGCGAGTCAGGATCGCGGCGCATCGATGTCACCTGCAACGTGCGCGGGAAAGACATCGGCAGCGTGGCCCGTGCGGTCGAAGCCCGCGTCGGGGAACACCGCTTTCCACGCGGCTATCACCCCCAGCTGCTCGGCGAATTTTCGGCCCGCCAGCGCGCTCGCCAGCAGCTTATCCTGTGGTCGCTCCTCGCATTCCTGGGCTGCGTCGGCCTGCTTTACCTCGACTTCCGCAGCCTACGCCTGACCGGCTTAGTCCTTGCCACCCTGCCCTTTGCGCTCGCCGGCGGCGTGCTGGGGACGGTGCTGTCGGGGGGCGTGCTGTCACTGGGCTCGCTGGTCGGCTTTGTCAGCGTGCTGGGCATCGCCAGCCGCAACGCCTTGATGCTGCTTGGCCACTACCGCCACCTACGAGAACACGAAGGCATCCCACCTGGGCCAGCCCTCGTCCTGCAAGGAGCCGAGGAGCGCTTGCTGCCGATCCTGATGACGGCGCTGTGCGCGGCGCTGTCGCTCTTGCCAATCGTCGTGCGTGGTCGCCTGCCGGGCTATGAGATCGAGCACCCGATGGCGCTGGTGATCCTCTGCGGCCTTATGACCTCGACGGTGCTCAACCTGCTCTTGCTGCCGGCGCTTTACGGTGCGCTGTCCCATCAGCCGGACGGCGCGCAGCCCGGGAAGGATGCCTGATGGCCGCCGTGCATCTCCAAGCCGCGCTCCTCTGCTCTTCGCTCCTCTACGGGCTCCTCTGCGGGCTCCTCTGCGGGCTCCACCCCGGGCTGCTGCGCTCGGCACATGCTGACGAGAGTCCGCCGCATCCCGACCTATCGCGGCCCTTGTCGCTCGCCGACTGCCTGCGGCTCGCGGATACCAGCGCCGTACCCGTCCTTGCGGCGCGCGCGCGTCGGCTGGATGCCGATGCGGGAGTGGCGCAGGCAGCCACTCTGCCCAATCCCAGCTTCTCGTACGTGGCGCAGGATCTGGGGCTGACGACGGCAGCGGGGCCGCTGCTTTTGCATCAAGCGATGATCGGGCTGGCCCCGGGCACGGCCCTCCTGCGCATCCAAGAGAGCCGAGCGGCTCGCCTGGCCCGCACCGGAGCCGAGGCGACGGTGGCGTCGGAGCGACGGACGCTGCGCCTGGCCGTTGGCCTGGCCTTCTACGACCTCGGCTTCCTGCACCGGCTCGCCGATGTTGAACAGCGGGCGCTGCGGCTCACTGCTGCGTATGTCGCGCAGGCCCAGCTGCGGCAGGCGCACGGTGATGCCAGCGGGCTCGACACCCAGCGCGCCCAGGCCGAGCACATCGACGCGCAGCGCCAAGCCGAGTCGACGAACCAAGAGCGGCTGCGGAGTGAGCTGTGGTTTTCAATCGCGCTGGGCGCCGAGCGCCCACAACCCCTGCAGCTGATCTTCAACCCCGACGTATCAAACGACGTTTCCAACGACGTTTCCAGCAACGTTTCCAACGACGTTTCTAAAGACTGGGCCGCCGGCGCGTCCGCTGCCTTGGCTGGGCTGCCGCCGCGGCCTGAGTCTCTGACCGCCGACCATGCCGAGCGCCTGCTCGATGATCTCTTCCGTCTCGCCCGCGAGCATCGGCCGGAGCTGCGCCAAGCGATGGCAGATGCAGAACAGGCGCTCGCGCTCGGTCGCTTGGCGGTGCTGCGCGCTCTGCCTTTGTCCGACGCCCAGCTCGCCTTGGGCCTGCGCCAATCGGCGGTCGGGACCTCGGGCGTGCTCGCGGTCTCGGGCTCGCTGCCGCTCTGGGATTTTGCGGGCGGACCCCGGCTGCGGGCGCAGGCCCAGGGTCTCGCCGCGCGAGCCCGCATGCTTGATCACGAGCGCCAGATCCGACTGGAACTGGCCACTGCCCTGCACGATCTGCAGACCCTACGCACCCAGCGCCGCCAGCACGCCCTGCCGCTGCGCGAGCTCCGCAGCCAAATCCTAAAGACCGTGCGCCTGCAGTTCGCCGAAGGTGTCGTGCCGTTTTTCGACGTGGTGCAGGCCCATCGCGATCTCCTCGCCGCCGAGCGGGCCCTCGCCGCAGTCGAGCGCGACGCGCAGAAAGCCCGCTTTCGTCTTGTCGCCGCCATCGCCGCTTGGTAGCTGTCGTCCTGTGCTGGTGCTGCTAGTAGAAGACGACAGGCGCCTGGTGCGAGCGCTCGCCGCCGGACTGGAAGAAGAGCGCCACCAAGTGTCCGTCCTCTCCGACGGAGATGCCGCGCTCGCGGCGCTCACCAGCAGCCCCTACGATGTCTGTATCCTCGACCTCAGCCTGCCGGGACGCGATGGCCTCTCGGTGCTGACTGAGGCGCGTCGGGCCGGCGTGACGACCCCGATCTTGGTGCTGAGCGCGCGCGATGCGCTCTCCGATCGCGTGCTCGGTCTGCGCGAGGGCGCCGACGACTACCTCAGCAAGCCCTTCGCCTTTGCTGAGCTCTTGGCGCGCTTGCATGCGCTGGTGCGGCGCGGCGGGGCTCGCCATGGCGATGTGCTGTCGCAGGGGGCGCTCTCCGTCTGTCTGTCGGCCCACAGCGTGCACTTTGCCAGCCTGCCGATCGAGCTCACCCCCAAGCAGTTCGACATCCTGGTGCTGCTTTTGCGCGCCGGCGGCGAGGTGGTGACGCGGGCCATGCTGCTGCGCAGTGTCTGGGGCTACACCTTCGATCCCGGCACCAACCTCGTCGATGTGCACGTGGCCCAGCTCCGCCGCCGACTAGAACAAGCGGGCGTCCCCGAGCTCATCCAGACCCTGCGCGGCGTTGGCTACCGTGTCCCCCATTGCAACTAACCTGCACTCCCTGCGCGGACGGCTGACCGCCTTCTTCGCCGTCCTCATTGCCGTCCTTCTGATCCTGCACACCGCCAGCGTCTACCTGACCGCGGTCGCGCTGGAGGCCGAAGAGTCCGAGCCGCAGGCGGAAAAAGATCGCGAGCTGGCCCGCGTGCGCCGCTTCCTCCTTGGCTCGCTGGGCCTGGGTATTCCGCTGGGGGGAGCTCTGGCCCTGCTCGGCAGTGTGTGGATGACGCGGCGCACGCTGCGCTCGCTGACCGCCGTCGTGCAGGCCGCTTGCGCGCTCTCGCCCGAGCACTTGGATCAGCGCTTTCCCACCAGCCCCAGCGACGATGCCGAGCTACAGCCGCTGCTCGCTGCGCTCAATCACATGCTGTCCCGCCTCGATCGCGCCGTGTCGGGGCTGCGTCGCTTCACCCACGACGCCGCGCACGAGCTACGCACGCCGCTGTCCGCGCTGCACGCCCGGATCGAGATCGCGCTGCGCCACCCGCGCGATGCCACGACGCTGCGCACGACACTGGAAGAGAGCCTGGAGGACTTGTCGGGCCTGCGAGCGCTCGTCGAGGCGCTGCTGCTGCTGTCGCGTACCGACGCTGGCGAGCTGCCCGTGCGCGCACAGCCGGTGCCCCTATCACCCCTCTTGCAGGATCTCGCCAGCCTGTATAGCGGCGTGGTCGTGGAGCGCTCTCTCGATCTGTCGATTGACTGCCCGGCCGCGCTCTCGCTGGTCACCGACAAGCTGCTGCTGGGCCGCGCGCTCGCCAACCTGCTCGATAACGCCTGCAAGTTCTCGCCGCCGGGCGGCCATATCTACGTCGGTGTCCGGCGGCAGCCGCCGCACATCGTTATCACCCTGCGCGACCAAGGTCCCGGCATCCCCCCCGCCGAGCTAGGCCGCGTCGGCGAGCGCTTCTTCCGCGGCGCAGCGCATCGTGGCGACACCCCCGGCTATGGGCTGGGCCTGGCGCTGACCCACGAATTCGTCGCCGCGCTCGGCGGCGGCCTGACCCTCGACAGCCAGCCCGGCCGTGGAACCGAGGTCCGGCTGCAGCTCCCCGAAATATTAAAATAGTATTCGCGATTTATATTACTAAACAAATGAGCATCCGAATTCCCATTCTACGCTATTCGCCTTTTGGGCCGCGACGGTAGATTTTTTTATTTAGATTTCCCTTGCTCGGACGCATTGCCATTTGAGAGCCTAATAAAGCCCGACCAATGATTATCAATCAGCTACATCACGGTAAGTCTACGCCCATGTAAGAGAGGAGTCCGCCATGTCGTTTGACAAGCGCCCCTTGGGTCAATCCACCCCCCGCCTTCGTGGGTCCTTCTGGCACGCTGCCGCCGGCCTCTTGGCGCTCACCAGCCTGCCCGTTATCGGCTGCGGTCCCGTCGGAGACGACGCGGAAGCGACCAGCCAGAGCCAGCTTGGCGAAGCCCACCAAGTCACCGCCACCTTCACAAACTGCATTGAGTTTGGCGGCGTTGGCCTGGTCCCCACAGCCAATATCCAAGACCGCATTCCATCACAATATATGTTGATTCCCGGTCCACCCGGACTATCGATTTTTGTCGCACATATGGCTAAGTGCCAAGAGATCAAAGTCGGCAACGGCGCCGGCCGGCCGGGGCTCATGGGCCACCTCGGTGCATTGATTATTCCGCCGACCGGTACCGGAAACTTCAATAATTACCTCTTCTCGCACGTAACCGACGATCCCGGGCTGTTCGCCGCGCTCAAGGGCGCCGGGCTGCGGGCGACCGCCATCAACCCGCATCAGCGCTTCGACGTCCTCGGCAGCGGCAGCGACACCACGCTCTCCGCCGCCGCCCAGAAGCCGCACGAGCTAGCCTTCGGCCTGTCTGGCCCCTACTCGCTCCCCGACGCCAGCCAGCCCCCCGGCACGAACCTCATCAACTACTGGACCGACGGCGGCCGGGCCGGCAACGCCGTGCTTGAATACAACATCTCCGGCCTCCGCGTGCAGCCCGCCCCCAGCGTCGTCCTTAACGCGGTTGGCGACGATCTGCAGGCCATGGTCGGCACCGCCCCTCTCGGATTCCCCTTCTTCGCTGCCGGCGAGTCCTTCGAGTCGACCACCCTCACCTTCCGCCCGCACGCCTTCTAAGAAGGTGTTTACAAATTAATTCCCCGTCGAGCTTCAGAGGCTGGAGCCGCAGCGGACTCATTTTTTCGACGCCCCGGCGAAAAAAGGAGTCCGCGTCCGCTCGGGCCCCAAGCTTCGCTTGGGGAGGGCCCCAGCCGTGCAGTACGGTCGCGTTGAGAGCATTCGCAGCTCAATATGTAAACACCTTCCTAGCGATAGGTGGCAGTGACGGCAGTAAAGCCGAGGCCGACGCTCATGCCGTTGGGGGTGGTGCCCCCGGCGACGGGCTTCCAGTTGCCCATGCTGTCGAACACCTGGACGTCGGGGGCGAGGATGCTGCCGACGGGGGACAGCTTGACCTCGGCGGGTAGGATGACGCAGGTGGCGGGGTTGGTCTTGCAGCACATGCTGGGGGTCATGCACTTCATCGCACTGACGGGGTTCATGAGGTTTTCGAACAGGGAAATGATGGTCTTGGTGGTAGACGACATGGGGTCGCCGTTGATCAGCTTGGTGATGGTGGTGGCGACAGCGGGGATGATGCGGCCGTCGATGTCGACGGACGAGACGACGCCGTGCAGGACGCCGCCGGTGATGCGGGTGATGCCGCCGGTGGTGGCAACCGTGCCCTCGATGTGCAGGCCGTGGACGGGCAAGGACAGGGACATGGTGCCGATGTTGAGCTGCAGGTCGAGGACGCCGTCTTCGGTGGGCAGGAGGCTCTTGCTGGCCTTGCTGGAGAGCTTGCTGGTGGCGATGGTGCCGATGAGATCGGCGGGGGGGGTCATGGCCTTTTCCAGCAGGTCGCTGCCGTCGAACTTGGGAGGCGACAGGGTGGGCTTGGCAGGGAGGACTGAGAGGCCGACGCAGGTGGAGTTGGCGAGGTCGCTGGTCTTGATGCTGGCCAGGATGAGGGTCTGGCCGGCCTTGACCGAGGTGTCGATGGAGCCCTGGAGGTCGATGCCGGCGACGGTGATGGCCTGCACCAGGGTCTTGAACTGGTTCTTGTTGCGGCCGCTGCCGTCGAAGTCATAGGCGTAGGTGCGCGAGCCGCTGCTGGCGGGTAGCAACAGCGAGTCCGTGACGATCTGATAGACGGTCCCGGGGGCATCGGCGCCCCGGCAGGAATAGACGTGGGCGGCGTCGGGGGGCGTGGCCAGGTCGGCGGGCATGGTCATATCGACGGGAAGGGCCATGTCAACGGGCATGGCCATATCGACGGGCATGGCCATATCAGCGGGGGCGGCCATGTCGGCGAGGCGGGCCATGTCGACGGGTGCGGTGGCCATATCGCTGGGTGCGGTGGCCATGTCGCTGGGTGCGGTGGCCATGTCGCTGGGTGCAGTGGCCATGTCGCTCGGTGCAGTGGCCATGTCCGCGGGGGCGGCCAGGTCGCGCGGCGGCGGGATGCTGAGGTCGCGGCGCTTTTCGGTGTCCTCGTCGATGATCATCATCGGGTCCGAGCAGCCGATGGGCAGGGACAGCGCACAGGTGGCAGAGAGGCCGAGCAAGGCCGCAGTCAGCGTCGAGGTCCGCATAACAGTCGCTCCATTCGTCGGTGCGCCGAGCGCCGGGCGCCGGTTCATCGGGTCACCGAGCTGAGGGCCGGGACCATGGCACAGCCGGATCCGGCGATGCAAGCGCGTCGGCCATTGGTCGCGGCTGCGGTCTAGGTCTGGGGCGGAGTTGCCTGATACACTCCGCGCCATGAAAGCCGCCTCCTCCGACGAGAAATCCGCTTCTGCTATCCCGGCGTACGACGAGTTCATCTCGCCGCGCTGGACAGCGCACCTGGCCGCGCAGGCCGTGCCGGTGACGCCCAGCCCGATTACGGATCCGACGGCCACCGCCGTGCCGGCGGACTGGGCGACGCTGGCCGACCTGCGCCAGCTAGGCGAGCGCGGTGGGCTAGAGAGCGATGGCGCGCTGCGCTTCCTGCTTTCGCTGTACCTAAAGACGCGGCCACAGCTCGCGGCCCTGCTGGCGCAAAGACAGGCCGATCGCCAGTTCATCGACGAGCGCACGCGGGCCTGCTACGCGCTAAACCAGCGCCTGGGCCGCGACATCACCGACCCCGACTACCGCACCGTGCTGGGCCTAGAGGACGGGGCCGGCCGCGTCGTGGTGGGGCCGCTGCGACCCGACTACTGCACCGGGGGAGGTGCCCCGGTCGCTCCCATCCCGCCGTACCTGCGCGGGCCGCACGTCACGCTGTTTGGTCCGCCCGACACCGCCAAGATGGCGGTGAACGCGATGAACGCCTATCACCGCAAGCTGCGCGGCGAGCCGCCCCTCGTCGAGCAGCTGCTCGCGGAGCTCGATGCGCAAGAACGCCAGGCGGTCGCGCCGATGTGGGGGGCGGACGACGAGGACTCGAAGACCCCGCTGCGCCAGGACCTGATCGACGCTGGGGTCAATCTCACCGCCTGTCACCAGGGTCAGCTCAGCATCACGGAAGGGGGCAAGTCGTACACGCTCGCCGCCTCGCATCGCTCGCTGCCCATCAAGCGCTTCCCCGGCCTGGCCCTGCCCTGCACTTTTCTATTTTATCAGGGTTCGCCTTTGCCCTTACATTTATATGATTTCGCGCTACATTTATTTGCCAATTATCGCAATCCGCAAGCCTTAGTATTCTATGTACCCAAGCTAGAGACCGAAGCAGAGGCTGAATATCTGCGCCAGATGTTCCTAGCTGCCGAGACTCTGATTCAGGGGATGGATCCCGCGTATCAGATCGGCACCCTCCGCGTCTTGGTAGTGCTGGAAAATCCCCGCGCCATTCTGCGCACGCACGAGATCATGGATGCGCTGCATCCCTATTTCGTCGGCGCCTCGCTGGGCTGGCACGACTATCTGGCCTCGACGGCGCGGCTGTTCCGCGAGGACGGCAACTATCGCATTCCGGTCAAGGCCGATCCCAACATCGTCATCAAGTACATCAAGGCCTCGCACTCGCTGCTTGCCGACGTCGTGGGATCGCGCGGGGGTATCAAGGTCGGGGGCATGTACGGCATCCTGCCGCTCGACAACGACCTGCACAGCCCGTCGTTCCAGGTGACGCTGCGCGGCTTCGTCAAGGACGTGATCACGCAGCTGCGGCGCGACCTGACCGGCTACTGGGTGGCTCACCCCGACTTTGTCCGTCTGGGGCTGGCCCTGCTGGCCGCCTATCGCAAGTTCCAGGCGGGCGATGAGGGACCGCTGTTTGCTCTGACGCGAGCCCTGTTCACCGACGCCTACCGTGCCGAGGTCGACGCCTTCCTGCGCGGCCACGACATCGCGGGCCTCGACCCCGCCGACCCTGGCTATGTGCGCTCGCTCTTGGTCGCCGATATCAAACAGTCCGATTTTATCGCCAATCACCACCCTGACGAAGTCCGTTATAATGTCTTTCAGATATTGCAATATCTAACGGACTGGCTAAGCGGCAATGGCTGTGTCGCCTTACCGACGGTTATCGATGGCATTCCCGTCCGGGTAATGGACGACCTGGCCACTGCCGAACGATCGCGCTGGGAAGTCTGGCATGAAATCCGTCATGGTCGGGTATCGCTGCCCGACTTTCTGCGCATTGCTCATGAAGAGCTGCGATTTATTCGTAAAGACCTGTCGGACGGCAAAAAGATCGTCCAGGTCAAATACGACGACCGCACCGCGAAGTGGTATCCGGTGGCCTTCCACCTGATGCTGCAGCTCATGACGGCGGCCGAGCCGGTCGAGTTCGCGACGCAGCTTCTGTTGCCGTTTACCGTGCCGGCGGTGCGCGAGGCGGACAGTCCGCTTTCGGCGGCGATGGCCGTCGATCCCGCGCGCTACGCCATCGATCCCTACGTCGCCCGTTTCACCTACTACTTCGAGCGCTGCGGTGCGACCCGCTTTGCCCGCACGCTGGCTGAAAAGCCGCTGCTCGATCTGCAGGCCGGAGCGGCCCTGGTGGCGAGCTTTTCCGTCGAAGAGATCGTCGAAGCGGCGAGCTTTCACGGCAACATCGGCGAGGCGCCGCGGACGCTGGATGCGCGGGCGCGACAGGAGCAGCGGCTGGTGTCCGAGGGCGAAGCCGCGGACCGACAGCGCCTAATCGAGCTCGGCGCGACCTACCTTGCGCGCTTCGGCTTCAAGTTCCTGGTCGCGGCTCGCGGCCGCACGTCAAGTGAGCTTCTGAGCGTGCTGCAAGCGCGGCTGCAGCAGCCTCGCGAGGTCGAGATCGAGCAGGCCAAGGCGGCGCTGTGGCAGATCGCGCAGCAACGCATGGTCGCGGAGCCACTCGACGCGGTGATCGTCGGTCTGGAGGCCACACGACAGCGACACGGCATCGCCGGGGTGCAGCTTGCGGTCTGTCAGCGCAGCGCGCCGCAGACCGTCTGCCTCGGCGATTCGGGGCCAGGCGGTGAAGCCATCGCGGCGGACACGCTGTTCGAGATCGCCTCGCTGAGCAAGACGGTGGCTAGTGCCTTTGCGCTGGAGTTCTTCGCAGCGCGCGGGATTCCGCTGTCCGCGTCCGTCAATGCGCTGTTTCAGGCGGCGGGGGCCGACTTCCGGCTGACCTCGACGGGCGATCCGGCGTGGGCCGATGCGGTGACGATTGCCCACTTGATGAATCATCAGGCGCTCAATCGCCACTACGTGCACGGTGTGCCAGCCGACGGCGCGCTGCCACCCATCGCTGACATCGTGCGCGGCTCGGCGCCGGGCCGCGAGGATCCGATCCAGGTCATCAGCGCCCCCGGCTCGCGCTTCCAATACTCCGGCGGCGGCTTCCTGGTGCTAGAGCACCTGATCGAGACGCTGGCCGGCGTATCGATCCATGCGCTGACGGCGGCGTTTCTGCAGCGCCTGGGACTCCGCCACCTGAGCTTCGATGCCCGAGACGAATCGGGCCGCCGCTTCGCCGACGGCTGGTTTGACGACGGCCAGCGCGTGCCGGCAGGACGGCTGCTGTTTCCCGCCTTTGCCGCCGGCGCAGTCAGCAGCGCCGCCGATACCCTGGCGTTTCTGCGCCACCTCGGCCGGGCCTTCGTCGATCGCAACGGCTCGGCGGCGATCAGCCACGACACAGCAGTGCAGCTAGTGCACGGACGCGATCTGGGCTGCCGCGAGT
Organism: uncultured Myxococcales bacterium; assembly: GCA_937952145.1. Classification (GTDB taxonomy): domain Bacteria; phylum Myxococcota_A; class Polyangia; order Palsa-1104; family JAEUJZ01; genus JAEUJZ01. Next base: position 1,729 of record CALFYE010000040.1, on the reverse strand, counting down.
TTATGGGCTGCGATGTCGGGCTCGGGGTGTTCGTCCTCGAAGCTGGCGACAACCGCGTCATCGTCCACCAGGGCGCAAACGAGGGCTTCCGCGCCATCTACCTCTACGTCATCGCCGGCCCCGACGCCGACAGCGGCTTTGTCATCTTGGTAAACGGCGACAACCGCGGCGTGCTGGCCATCGCCGAGATGGCGCAGCTTCTGATTCGCCACCTCGGCCTGGGGGGCGTCGATGCGGGGCGGCTGGGCGGCACGTTCGACTACTCGCACCTCAAGCAAGAACAGATCGTCAATCTGGGCTACAAAGACCTCATCTTCCGCGCCTTCTTGCCGACGCTGCCAGAAGAGATCGCGCGGACCGGGGGGAAGCCGCCGCTCGCCGACTTCAGCGTGCTGTCCGGCGCAACAATCCTGCGCGTCAGCAACCAGCGCTTCGCCCGCGCCGCCAACCTGATCAGCCCCTACGAGCCGGTCTTCGATCCGACGCTGTTCGGCCGACAAGGCAAGATCATGGACAGCTGGGAGACGGCGCGTCACAACCCGCAGGATCACGATGAGCTGGATCTAAAGCTCGCCGCGCCCGCCCGCATCCGCTACGTCTTCCTATCCACCCGCTTCCACGATGGCAACCAAGCTCCGACGGTGCGGCTCCTGGCGCGCCGGGCGCAGGACAGCGACTGGGAAGAGCTCCTGCCGCGCACCGCGATGGTTGGCCACGGCCGCATCCACATCGACCTGGGGGGGCTGCACGGTCCCTTCATCGCGATCCGCGTCCAGATGTTTCCCGACGGGGGGCTGACCCGCCTGGGACTTTATGGCGATCTGCCCGATGCTCTGCCCGATGCTCTGCCCGATGCTCTGCCCGATGCTCTGCCCGATGATCTGGCGCGCGCCTTTGTGCCGCTGCCACAAGCGACAGCGCAGCGCTATCCCGATGCCGTGCCGGCGAGCCGCAAGCCGCTGACCCTGCCCTATCAGCCGACGGCCGCCGAGATCGCCGAGAACATCCGCCGCACGCCACCAGCCGAGATCGACTGGGCCTGCGCGGCGTACGGTGGGCGCCTGTTGCGTGCCACCAACGAACACTACGGCCCGGCGATTCAGGTCATCTCGCCGTTCCCGCCGCTGCACATGTTCGACGGTCTAGAGTCGGCGCGCAGCCGTACCCCCGGTCATCACGAAGAAGTGATCCTCGCGCTCGGCGCGTGCATCCCACTTCAGCGCATCGAGCTCGACTTCACGTTCTTTGTGAACAACAACCCCGCCGAGGTGCAGATCTTTGCGCGAGTCAGCGACGAGTGGCGCGACCTCACAGGCCGCGTGGCGGTGAAGGCCTTTGCCGGCAATCACAAGACCTTTGTCCTGCCAGGGGCGCTGGTGATCACCACCGATCAGCTGCGGGTCCTCACCTTCCCCGACGGCGGCATCAACCGCATCCACGTCTTTGCGCGCGTCGCGGCCTCCTAGCTGGGGGCGACGCCCCCCCTTTCAACCACCCGATCGGTTCAGCACGTCTCGTCGAGCTCGCGCACGGCGGAAGCCCCTACTAGCTCCTGCACCCACGCCGCAAGAGCCGGCACAGCAACGTTGGAAAGCTCGCGCGGCTCCAGCTTGTGCAGGCCCCCGCCATAGACGCGGCCTTCGCCCAGAAGCTGTGCTGTCGGGATCTCCTGCAGCAGTGCCCACACCCGATCGATGAGCCGCGGATCCTGCGCCATCGCGGCGAGCAG
>CALFYE010000039.1 GCA_937952145.1 uncultured Myxococcales bacterium | reverse complement strand
CGGCAGTTTCGGCTCCCTTGACCCCACAGCCAACGACGTTGTACGCATGGCGCTGTCGAGACCGAAGGGATCGCTTCCAACCAAGCCAACTCCGCGTTTGTCAGGTTCCTGCCCGCTCTGGCTTGTAGCGCCATAGGCCCCACTGTTTACCTGCGTGAGCGTGAGCCACTTGAGGCCGCAATTTACGCATAGGTAGCTGATGACTGTATGCCTACCCTATAGGCATACAGTGATATTACTTAGTTTGGCTAGCATGCACTGATTCTTTGGGGTGCAACTTTGACCGCCTTGGGCATTTTTGCGGCCGGACTGCTCGACTATATCTGGATCAAGGCGCCGTTTTTGCCATCGTTTCACATAGTTACCAGAATCTACAATTTTGGCCCTCATTTTGCATTGGAGCTGACGCGAGCATTGTGGTTAGCGCGATTAAAGGGGGATGCTGTGATGAGTAAGAGCAGGGTAAGTGTCAGATTAAACACACATAAACTGCTAATCGGAGGAGTCCTGTGCATTAATCTATGCGCCGGCTCTGTGCAGGCACAATCTGCGACAAATCAAGGGTTCACAGTAAACCGATATGAGCCCACGGCCGCAGGTGAATGGTCTTTTGGAGTTGATCATCCATGGTACTCTTCGACCAGATATTTTGCCGCCGGAATCACGCTAAACTATGGTCATAACCCTCTAGTCTTTGGCCGTGTTAGCTCTTCTGGATTTACGCAGACTACGGCAGTCATTGAGCATCAGTTTCTTTCGCATATCGATCTAGCCGGTTCATTTCTAGATCGGATCTTGTTGACAGGAAGCCTGCCGATCACCTGGCTGGAACGGGGAACACCGGCGGCGGGTGTCTCGGCAAGCGCTCAGATCAGCGTTGGTGATCCTCGCCTGGGTCTGTGGGTCCGCCTGTTTGGCCAGCCCTATCGCTCGGCGATTGCCATGAGCCTGGGCGCCAACGCCTGGATCCCGCTGCGCGGCCTCGGCGCGACCGATGCGGTCTCGGACAAGTCCAGCGATGGCGGCTTTCGCATTCTGCCCAAGCTGGTGCTGGGAGGCCTGTCGCACCGAGTCTTGTGGTCCCTCACTGGCGGCTTCCTGTATCGCCCTGCGGCTCGCTTAGGCGTCGGAGTCGATGACTCGGGATCGACCATCGGCTCGGAAGTCCAGCTAGGCGCGGCCATCGCGTATGCCGACACCCACCTGCGTCTTGCCGTCGGGCCTGAGCTGGTGGCCAGCACGGTCGTTCTGGGCAGCGCCAACGTCAAGCCCTTCTCGCGCGACTACACCTCGGTGGAAGCCTTGCTCGGCCTGCACTACAACATCGCTCATATCCTGCAGTTGGGCATCGGTGGCGGGCTTGGCCTGCTGCGGACACCGGGCACGCCCGACGGACGAGTCCTGCTGCGATTGGCCTATGCCCCGTGGCCGAAAGAGCCGGCCAAGGTGGTTGAGCAGGATCGCGACCGCGATGGAATCCTTGACGCCGATGACCGCTGCCCCGATGTCCACAAGGGCGAGCGACCCGATCCCGAGCGCTTGGGCTGTCCGATCGCGGATCGCGATGCCGACGGCTTCCTGGATCCGGATGATCGCTGCCCCGATGTGGCAGCGGGACAACATCCCGATCCGCAGCGGCCCGGCTGTCCCCAGGGCGATCGCGACGGGGACAGTGTGCTGGATGCTGCCGACCTATGCCCGGATACCCACAAGGGCCCTCGACCCGATGCTCAGCGCCTGGGCTGCCCGACGGGGGACCGCGATCGGGACGGTGTGCTGGATCCCGACGATCAGTGCCCGGATCTGCATCACGGACCCAAGCCCGATCCCCAGAAGCCGGGCTGCCCCGCCAAGGATCGCGACCGCGACACCATCGTTGACCCCGAGGATGCCTGTCCGGATCAAGCGGGAGCCCCCAGCCGCGATCCCAAGAAGAACGGCTGCCCCTCGCTGGTAGTGGTCAGCGACGGCAAACTGCAGATCTTGGCCCCCGTCTTCTTTGCCACCAACAAGGACGTAATTTTGGCAAAGAGCACCCCTGTGCTTACCGCAGTATCGGAAGCCCTGAAGGCCAGCCCAGAAATTAAGAAGTTAATGGTCGAAGGCCATACCGATGACCGTGGAAAAGCCGCATATAATCGCGATCTCTCGGATCGCCGCGCCCGCAGTGTCGTCAAGTGGTTAGTTGGCCAAGGCGGCATTGCGCAGGACCGTTTACAGTCCAAGGGATATGGTCCGGATCGTCCTATCGCAGATAATAAAACAGCCGCGGGTCGCGAAAAGAACCGCCGGGTAGAATTTGTGATTATCGATCCGCCGCAAAGCAGTTCGGTCAGGACTCTCGACGCGGCCAGCGTTGCCGTGCCTGACTCCCCCGATCAAAGCGATGGAAACGGAGGAAAGAAGCGCCAGAAACGCTCGAAGTCGTCACAATAAATCCACGAATAACGAATGGTTAAATTAGTACGCTATTCCGGAGAAAGACGAATGCTCAAAACCATCCTGTCGAAAGCCAGGCGATTCAGCCTGGGAATGACCTTGGCCACGACGGCCCTTGTCGCAGCCCCCTTGTTACCCCAGGCGCACGGCGCGCAGAGCGTCCGGTTTACCACCGACGATCACGGCGATATGGTGCTATTCGGCAACACGCTGGGGCATGACTGTGGCCCGGGCATCCCGGCCCCGCTGGTGGGCACCGTGGGAGCCTGCGGTGCCAATTTCGGCGACTCTTCAATCGATGTGTTCTGGCGATCAGACTCGCCGATGGTCGGCGGGGCCGAGGCCAGCACGGCCATCACCCCGACGATGGCGCGTAGCCAAGCAGTATTCCAGCTTCCGGTTGGGGCCACCGTGCTGTATGCGCGGCTGTATTGGCAGGGCCAGCGGATGGCTGGGTCGGATCAGGTGCAGTTCGAGCGACCCAATGTCTTTAGCCGCACCCTGGCCCGCGATACACTGCGGGGCACTCAGACGGCGCTCAACGGCAGTGGCAGGACCATGTTCAGCTCGACAGCGGATGTGACGGCGCTGCTGCAACAGTATGGGCCTGGCGCTTACCGCGTGGGGGTTCTGCAGCAAGAGAGCATTCAAGACGTCAATGACGACGTCACCATCGCGAATTGGTATGTCGTTGTTTTTTATCGGCTAAATAGCTTGCCGACAAAAAACCTGACTCTCTTTGATGGATTTGATGCGGTGTCGAACGGAAACCCGCAGTCAGTCACCCTGAGCGGCTTCTTGGTACCCAACGCTGGATTTAATGCCAAACTGGGTGTCGTAGCCCACGAGGGCGATAGTGTTGTCTCCGGCGATCAAATGTTATTCAATGGCGTTGCGCAATTCGACGCGCAGAGCCCGGTGAATAATTTCTTTAATGCTACGCGAAGCTTTGTCGGGAACCCGGTTACTGTGGTTGGAGATTTGCCACAGTACAGTGGTGTCGCAGGCAGCCTGAATGGGTTTGATATGGATGTGATCGATGTCACAGCTCAGCTAAAGGCAGGCGACATCACGGCGACGATCACAGCCAGCAGCACAGGGGATTTCTATTTTCTGAACGGCTTTGCTACGTCGATATCGACATTGAAACCCGTCTTTTCGGAC
>CALFYE010000038.1 GCA_937952145.1 uncultured Myxococcales bacterium | reverse complement strand
GTTCAGACGTGTGCTCTTCCGATCTCACCGCAGACTTTCTGACCATGCGCCGCCAGGCTCGGCTCGCACCATACCGGGATGGATATGAAGAGTATAAGGGAGAGATCGCCGAGCATCTTCTGGCTGTATACGGCGGCGCGCTCACCCAGGTGACGGGAGCTCCGCTGCGCGTTCTATCTGCGCGCACGACGCGCGAGCTGGCTTTAGCGCTCTCCAGTGTTCGCGCACAGGACTCCCAGCGTTCCTTCCGCTTACTAGCCCGCCTCGCCCCCAGGCTCAACCCGTCCAATTACCGGGTCGAACTGCAAGGGCTTGGGAGCAACTTCGGCAACATCAAAGTAGGCTACGCCGGGGCCGAGTCGGGCCTTGCGGTGGTGGCGGCAGGGTCTGCAGAGCGCAGTCCCGGATTGCAAAGCGCTGCGGTTGGCTCGCCAAGCGAGGTTGCTTATTACGGGGAAAATGCAACCAGCAAGCTGCGGAGCCACTGGGGTGATATTCAAAGGCTAGCCAGAGAGCATGGGGTGCAGATGCCGGAGAAGTTTAAGGAGGCAGGTCCCCAGATACGCAGCTTCATCGACGACGTTATTCGGCTCGGAGAAACCAGGGTCGGCCCCTACAAACCTACGGGAGGAGGATGGTCAAATGCTCTTTGGACCAAGCACAGGAACACGATCGTAATTCGCGCTCCTGAAGGGAGATTCGTGACCATATTAGATGCGGCAGGGGGTGGAGCCGCCGTGAACTATCCGGGAGGCCTATAGAGTGAGAACATCTACAATTCGTCGCCAGCATGAAAACACCAGCATTCCGGAACTTTGCGGTACTTGTTGCTCGGCTTTCAAGGCTGTTATTCATGAGCAGGACAAGCGCCTAGGACTGCTTTACATACAGCTTTCCGGTGTCTGGCACCGCTTCTTCTTGGATGCCGGACTGCTGTTCTGGGAAGAAGGCCGCTGCCCAGATCCAGACGACGATGTTCTGGAGGGAGAACGGTACATCGACCTCGGCGAAACACTCCACGTCATAGGTGTTTCCATCCAGAGAATTGAGATGAGGGATTCCACGCTGACGCTGCAGTTTGAAAATAGTGCGAGTCTTGCGCTAAGGAATGGAGTACGGGAAGTTGGTTCCGAAGTCGTGGAGTCTATTGCCGGCAGATAGCTCGTAGCAACGTAAGCGACCATTTCCCATAATAATGGCGGCGATCCGCGCGGCACTGCTGACTTGAGGACGAATCAGTCAAGTACGACAGCCAGCGCTCGCAAGCTGTTGAGGTGGCTCTAGAGTACTAATAACTGACTAGACTCCCTCATCTCATCCGTTCCCCGTGGCACGTCTTCATTCGGGGGAACGATTGAGTCCGATCTCCCGACGGAGCCGACGTCACTGTCTAAAACGTCAAATTGAGACGCTGATCCCGCTCGAATCGTTCCCTGCGACCCGCGAAGGCTTGCGGCCCCGACGGGAAAAAACTAGGAACGGTTCAGCGGCCACTCGGCTCAGATACCCCACTGCCCAGCAGGGTCTACAAACCAAGGCCTCTCTCCAGCACTCAATCCGATAAGCAATGCTTCTCCCATCAAGCTGCCCACCGCGGCCCGGCTCACCGCTTCCGCTTGATCTCTAAGATCCGGAGACTGGCGCTCAGATCTACGAACGCCTCCGTGGCCCGGTCCGTCAGCTCATGCTCGCTCTCTGAGTCGAGCAGCTCACCGTGTCGGACCCAGAACACCGGCGTCTTGCGCTCGGAGGGCGGGTTGTGGATGTAGTTCCAGCGCTCCGCCATAGCTTCTTCCAGCGCTTGTTCGCTGATGCTGGCGCCCTCACGCAGACGCTTCCCAGTAATGGGACGGCCCATGATGTCTTGCACCTCAGCCAACCGGTGCGAGACGCTGAGAAGGTCTTGCTTGATGCTGACCAGGCGGTCAAGCCTGAACGGTTCGGGCGTGCTCAGCGGAGCGGATGCTGCTTGCAGCATCGGTTCGCGGGCGCGACTTGACCAGGTCGTGCTCTTAACTGGCTCCGGAGACTGCACAGGCGTCGGTGAGGGAAGCGGCGCCGGAGGTGGAACGGCTGGCTCGTTGCGTCGGGGTTGTGGGTGCTCGGGAGCTGGACGCGGAGGAACCATCGGGGCCGGGCGCGTAGAGGCCGCCGACGCGGGAACGAGGGATGACGCCGAGGAAGTCTGCGTCGCGGCACGGAACAGTGCGGGCACCGCTGCCGTAACTCGCTCCGTCGTGCTACCAGCCACGCAGAGTGCGAGCTGGGCAAGCAGATCTGGATTCGCCTCCGCCCACTCCGGCAAGCCCTCGGGGAAATGGACGGGATATTTCTTACTCTCCTTGATGAACGCCAGCGCCGTCTTCACCGCCCACTTGTCCACTTGCACCGGAGATTCCGACTTCAACACGGCTCGCACAAACTGACGCACGAACCAGCGCGCTGACCAGTCAATCAAGAATCCAAAGTTCTGCATATGCTCGTGAAGCACCGCCGGGTCGATTACCCTTTGAGCCGCCAAGAGCGTGCGCGCCATCTGGATGCCTTTCGCGCTTACCGCATCATACGCGCTGTCGACCGCTTCCTGCTCGACGCGCTCGCGATGAAGTGCGCACTCGGCCTGCAGCTGATCTCGCGCCGCTCTCAGTGCTGCGAGCTGCTGCTTGGCCGCATCCTGCGTCTCGACCTGAGCCAGCAGCGCGCGGACCCGCTGCTGGAGTGTCTCGTACTCACGCGCCCGAGCGGCTTCTTGAGCCGGGTCTGCCTGCTGCGGCCTCTCTTGCTCGCTGAGCGTCGCTTCCAGCTTGGCGATCTGAGACGTCTGCCTGCTGATCGTGTCCGCGTCCTTCTTCGCACGCTCCTCGGCCGCGGTGCTCTTGCCATGAAGCTCCATGACCTTGCGCTCCCAGGTACTGGCCAGGGCATCGAGCTGACTGGCGCGCTTCTTCTCCGCCTCGACGGCGAGCTGCAGGTCTGCGAGCTGCTTGTCCTGCGCGTCGGCCTTCTCTCCTGCTCGGGCCAGTCGTTCTTGCGCGGACTGTAGATCCTCTCGCAGAGTCTTGAGCTCCTCATCGTACTTGGTCTGCTCTGCCGCGGCGGCCTGTTTTTGACGGTTGAGCGTCTCGAATCGACTCGCCAGCTTGTCGTACTTGTCCGCGCTCTCGGTCTGGGCCTGCTCCAGGGCATCGGTCAATTTGCGGATTCGCTCCTGGGCAGCGATGAGTGGGGCTTGTGGTTCCTCAGTACCCGGCTGTGCAGCGGCGGTGGCTTCATCCTGGGCCTGCTGCAGCTGTGTCGCGCGCCTCTGCGCAGCGGCTAATTCGGAGCGGACCCCCTCGTCACGTACACCAAAGTGCTTGGCCAAGATGTCGAGCACCTCGCGCGGAATGCTGCCGTAGCGACTCTCCCGGGGAACTGCGTCCGGCTCGGCCAGCCGCATCAAGCTCTCCACCGCCTTCCCGCCCTTGCGAGCGCGATATGCGACCGAGCGGCAGCTCACCCTACAGTACCGCCGATCCAGACGGCGTCCGGCCGGGATCGGATCGCCACAGATCACACAAGCGTGTGCGCGCAACATGGAGCCCCCCAACAGGTCAAGACGCTCTATCTTACCACCTTTGAATCGTGGCGATCCGTGGCGAGCGAGATCAGACGGTGAAACAGGTACCTCTGCAAGCCATCGCGAGCCGTATTATTTCGAAGCGATTCTGCTGAGGCGGTAAGGGCGGGGTTGCGGGCAATGAAACGAATGAGGAAAAGCAGAATCTCATCAGCAGGATCGGCTTCTTAGTAACGCATGATCAGAACGAGCGCAGACCGCCGAGCCAGCGGCCTCGTCCTCGGTTAGGCTTGGACATGTAACGGCTGACCGAAAGCGGAATAGGAAGTAGCGTATACTGAGCTTGGTAACATCTCGACACCGGGGGAGTCGATGCCGCGTCTTCTAAAATGCCTCGTGTGCGAGACGGCCTTGCCGCCGAACGCGCGCCAGGACGTGCGCTACTGCGGTGTCAAGTGCCGGGTGAGAGCTCATCGTACTCGGAAGGCGGTCAACGCGACGAAGCCTCCGCGGGCGCAAGCGAGGCCGCGCGCGATAAGTCCGGGGACCCCGCGCACGCGGCTTGATGCACTGCGTGCGGTCGATGTGCTCTCGGCGCGAATCGCTGGGCTAGAGGCGAGCCGCATGGAGCTGGAGAAGAAACTCCAGTGGGCAGCGGCAGAGTCCAACCAGCAGGTGCTTACCGTCGCCCAAGAACTCACTTTGGCCCACAATGCAGCCTTGGAGCAATCTAGGAAGGAAGCAGCAGAGCGGGAACTGCGCACTCAGGAGACCCTGTTTGCCAATAGTCAGGTAGCCGTTGATGCAGTCCGCGCTGAGGCAGGAAAGCAGCACGAGGAAACGGCCGCCCAAGTCACTCAATTACAAATCGAGCTGCGCCAAGCGAGTACGGATCTGTCTGAGGCCCGAGGTAGAGCAGACCTCGCTGAAGCAGCCCTGCTCAGCGAACGAGAGCAGCGACAGAGCTTGGTCGCCGCGCTCGCAGAGCAACGCACCCAAGTGGCCCGCCTGCAGGCAGCGATGACCATCTCGACCGTCGCAGAAACGCAGCTCCGGAAAGACCTCGCGGACGCGCACGAGAAGCAGCGACAGAGTGATCAAGCGCTATCGGGAGCCCGCAGCACCGAGGAGCGGAGCGACGCGGCCTTGAGAGAAGAGCGGCAGCGTCGCGCCGAGCTCACGACCCAAGTCGCCGAGTTTCAGGCGCAGCTGGCGACGAAGCAGAAGGCCAAGCCGGATCCAACCGAGAAGGAGGTTCAGCTTCAAAAAGAGCTTGAGGATACGGCGCGGAAGCTGAGTACAGCCCACCAGGCAAGGGAGGACATCGAGCGCCCCTGGCGGCAGCAGGTGCAGAAGCTGGAGCAACGGCTGCTCAGCGTCACCGAAGAGCAGAAGACGCTACAAGCCGAGGCTGCTGCGGCCAAGCAAGAGGCCCAGACGCGCGCCCGCGATGCGTGCCAAGAGCTTGATCAGGAAGACCAAGAAGAATCCGACCGGCAAGGACTCCAGAAGCTCCTCGAAGACAAGATCCGTCTGCTCGATCAGCTTGCATACCTTCAGGCGAGCCTGCGCTTGCCGATTACTGGCACACGGCTGCGAGACAACAGCGATATCATGGTGTCCGCCAAGGCCTCGGTGCTGGCCCAGGAAGTCCGGCTGGCCTATTACCTCCACTCCCAGGGGCACTGCGAGCCGCCGGCTACCTGGAGATACCGGCCAGAGCTGCTGGACCAGGACAGCGAGCACATGCTGTGGATCGAGCAGGCGCGTGAGGTGCAGCGACTCAGGTCGGAGATTGCTGCTCTGGAGGCGCGGAAGAAGATGGGGCGGCGGTGACTATCAAGAATGGCAGCGATGCGGCGCGGCGCTAAATATGTGCGCAGGGACGTACGCATGGTGCGGTCGTGGTGGGCAGCTGCTGGCGACGCCGTTCACAAGGTCAGCGCTGCCGTCGGGATGCGCTAGACCGCTACGGACCCCAAGCGAAGTTGAGGAAGCTGATCAAGTTGGGTTCGATAATGGGTCTTTGTCCACTATGCGATGCTCGACACGCTCAGTTGTGCTCATACACCGCCGTTTCACCGTACCGTGTCGTCTGCCGTCTCTCGCTGCACCGCATCGTACGCTGAAACTCGTCTCCAGAGGTTGGCCGCTTCGGCTCCTCCTCCAAGAGTCGCGACGTGTGTACACCAAACGGTCCGACACATCTCTTCGCTTAGTCCCTGGCGCTTGGCAGCCCATTGGACTAACCATTTACCGTTCACCAATGCGTGCATTTCCTCCGCGTCCCTTGCCAATGTGGCCTGGACAAACGCTACTTCTTGACGGTAGCCATTGATCTCGTAGCCAGCAATATGCTCACGCCCATCGCGCAACACAGCCTCAATGTGCGTTACATCGTGGAGGGGCTGGTCAAAATTGGGCCGCAGATGACGCGGGAAGTTAAGAGGCTCAAGCGCACGTTGTAGCCTCACCAACAGACGGTTTACAGCAACGTAGGGTGCGAGCGCCTGGACTTCGGTTAACCAGTCAGGGCACGTCCCCCACGCCGGCGGCCATCCGGCCATCACTAGCTGGTTTTCGATGCAGTATGTCGGCCATCTGAACAGTGGCTTGGCAGGAGAGGAAGGGGCGGCCAGCTGTTCACTCAGCGATCGCCCGTCACCATCAATGATACCGAATACTTTCCCGAGCAAGCCACGGTGCTTGGATGCCACATCAACTCGCTGTCGCACCGGCAGACTGCCGGAACCTTTTTCGCTACTGAGCCCTCGCACTAAGATGTCCTGGCATACGTATCCACCCTGGCGCGGGCTCACTGCTGGCAGCCTCTCTCCAACAAGAGCAAAAAACATCTTGGGATCTGTCCGTCCCTCCAGGTACATAACACGCCGTGCTGGGGCAGCACGCAGGTCGTCTTCAATGTCTCCTAACAGCCAGCGTTCATCCACGGCCATCCTCACATTCCCAAGATCAGCCGCTCGCCCAGTTCGGCTGCGCTAAATAAATCCGCACTCTGCGACGCTAGCAGAACCTGCCCACCTCGCTCCCTAAGCATTTCACGCAGGAATTCCCAAAAATATCCCTGCCATGCCGAATGAAAGTGCAACTCTGGCTCATCAATTAGGATGATTGAGCCGGGTTGCCAGCGGTACATTAGGTCTCCCACGAGCACAAGCATTTGCTGCTCGCCAGCGCTCAACTGATCTAGCCCATGCTGCTCTTTGGAACTCGCGATCTCGACGAATAGTTCACCCCGATTGGACCATTTTAGCGTCTTCGTCTTACCGAAATACCGTTCAAACGCCGCCGTGAACATTGCCGAGCGAGTCGCTTCTTCTGGATGGCCATTCTGGATGGCATTCAGATCCTCCCATCGGGCGCTATACAATAGAGATTCTAGGGAATTCTTCCAGCGCTCAGGCCGGTACCACCGATAGGCGAAGGCCGTTAATTCCTCCATCGGACCAGCACGCTTATCATCTCTGTCACCTACGGTCACGGCTCGTGTGCCCGAGGGGATATAGACTACACCTGAGGGAACCTTGCCCGCGATGATTAACTGGTAGAGATCCTTTGCGATCCGGCCATGTGCAGCGACTTCGGCAACTGGGCCTTTTGTTAAGGCCACAAACGACTTAACGCCACGAGGATAGATGATCAATAACTCTGTATCTGGCTCTACAAAGAGGTGACCATCTGGCAACTCTTTTACCATAATCCTTATATCGGTGGGCGCCTGCTGAGGCAAAGTAATCGACAAATCGATTTCAGCATCAACGCCGAACCAACGCTCGGGAAATTGATTAAACAAGCCGTCCACGTTGAAATTTTTATTAGTAGTAGCAAGTGTCTGAAATACCCAATATAAAAAATCCAACAATGTCGTTTTTCCGCTCCCATTATTTCCGGCGATGACACAAAGAGCCGGAAACTCCCCCTCCCAGCTAATGCCGTCTTCCGGCAGACTGAGGTGAACGATTGGCCGGAGGTTACGGATGCGAAGGCCGGTGATCTTTAGTTGTGGGCGGCCGAGCAAATCGCTGAAGTTTTTTGGGGGCACAGGGTTCATTTTAGTAATCATTCTACACTCATAATTGCCCTCCCGCGCCTACGCATGCACTCGAAAAAAAGCTGGCTCTACGAATCCCCGCAAGCCTAAACGAGGGAGCATAGCTGACGGGGTTCTTGATGGCCGGACCTTGTATTGCGGCTGGGCGCGGAGAGCAGCAGGCGCTTAAGTCGGGCGGCAGTCGGCTTCGGTAGCAGGCAAGTCTGTTAGCGACGAGGGACCGCACGGTATGTAAATCGGCGGACATCTGGCAAGCAGCCCTCTCAATGAGCGTCTGCTCTGACTGTTGCTATCGTGCTGGATGATGGAAGATCGGCAGCGCGAGCGACGGGGTGGCGGTACTGGGCAGCTCAGGTAGAATTGCACGACCGTCCGTAGAATGGTCTCATCTCCGGTTGACAGCTCCCACATCGGCGCACTTCATAGATAAGAGGTATTGCCAGAGCGCAAAAGTCGGCCCCGTGCCTCTGGATGCTAGCGCACGTTCTCGCATCGTTCCCCAAGATGCTTAGATTTTCGTTTTATCGACGGAGATATTTTCTTTGGCATTGAGAACAGTAAGGTCAGAGCGTCAGACATGAGCATCCCTAACCGACCCTAGACTTCGGGGTTGGCGTGTGTGATGGTCGGCAGTCAGGCAAAAGATCGCGGACTACCGAAACTTCCAATTTATTGGAAGAGAGTTGAAGGATGACTGAAGAGAAGTCAACAAAGAAATTACGCATCGTCGGTGAACAAGTAGCTGCGGCCCGCAAGTTGCTTAAGATGAGCCTTACTGACCTGGCGACAGCGACAGGCTTGACTCAGTGGACAATCATCAACTTTGAGGGCGGGAAGAACGTTCGACCGGAGACCGTCGAGGCTATTCGAAACGCACTGCTTGAACGGGGTATCGTCTTCACTAACGGTGACAAGCCTGGATTGCACTTCGACAAAAGCAAGGTGGTAGTAGACAAGTAGGTGGGCGCAGCTTGGCGCTCAGTCTCAGGTGGCCCGGCAGCGCATCGTTTTGGGGCCCAGCAGAACCGGGATGCCTGCCGCCTCGTGTCGTGCGCCAACAAGCCGCCAGAGACCTTACGCAGGCTTCCCTTATACGTCAGGTCGGCGACAGGAAAGGAACAGCCATGGTGACCAAGGACATCAGCTATAAGATCGACGGCAAGACCTATACTGGATACCTCGCCGAGGATGAGACGCGCGCTGGCAAGCGGCCGGGGGTGCTGGTCTGCCACCAGGGCAACGGCTTGACTGAGCACACCAAGCATCGCGTCCGTATGCTGGCCGAGCTTGGCTATACCGCCTTTGCGCTCGACATGTATGCGGAAGTTGCGACCAGCATGGAGCACGCAATGTCTTTGCTCAACGGACTTACGCAAAATCCTCCTGAGCTGCGCAAGCGTGCGAGTGCTGGCCTCGAAGTCCTGAAAGCCCAGGCGAGCGTGGATACGAGTCGGCTCGCGGCCATCGGCTACTGCTTCGGCGGCGGCGTAGTCCTCGAGATGGCACGCAGCATGCCGGAACTGGCCTGTGTCGTCGCATTCCATCCCGGGCTCACCGGTCTGCCAGAGCAGGACGACCGCAAGATTGCCTGCAAGGTGATGGTCTGCGCGGGCGTTAACGACCCGCTGATTCCCGGTGCGGCGCGGGAAAAGTTCATCTCTCTAATGGTCGCCTGCGGTGCCGACTTTCAGTTCCTTACGTACGGCAATGCCGGCCACGCCTTCACCGATAAGACCGTCGATAGGCTCGGCATGCCAGGCTTTTCTTACGACGAGCGCACGGACCAGCGCTCGTGGGCAGCGATGCGGGCGCTGTTCGCCGAGTCCTTGAGGGCAGGCTAGGGCGACCCGGCGCTCCCGCTTGATGAGCTGCACCTGCACCATGCGCCGGGCAGGTTAGAGCCCAACCGCGGGCAGGCAGTCTCACGACGACTTGAGCGCTCGCGCCATTGTCAGCCCCTTGGCGTCAACTGCCCTGGATGAAGTCGCCGTTACTCGGTGGCATTCCGGCCCGCCCGTCTGCGCGTCGACCAAGAGCCGGGCCGCTTTCGTCACGGTCAGCCCGTCGGCCACCTGCTACTGCACCTCATCTCTTTCCCTCAGTATTCAGTCAGCCCGGGGAACAGTCGACCCACTTTCTCGACGGGGCCGTCCGTGCTGTTCTCAATGTCCGCCCCCTGTCGGGCAGCCGAACACGAAACCGACTTGAACCATTCCGCGGCGGACGTGACCATTCCGCGGGCACCCGACCCCCGCCGACACTCGGCAGTCTGCTGCTGCCGTCTCTGCGAGCAACACGGCACCGGTGAGCAATCGATGCGCGAAGTGGGCGGCGACTACGCCCGCTTTCTAGCGCGCGTCTCTTCGCCCACGCCTCGCTTGGACCGCCCCACCACCGACGGACACAACCCCACCCGCAAGCCTTCGCGCAACGGAGCCCACCCCATGCGACGAAGAGAACCGGCCCGAGTCCTCGGGCCTTACCCCCAGGAGCAAC
>CALFYE010000037.1 GCA_937952145.1 uncultured Myxococcales bacterium | reverse complement strand
ACACTCTTTCCCTACACGACGCTCTTCCGATCTGGTGGTTCTCATCAGCTCCTGCATCTCTAGCGCCATGTCCGCGACCCGCTCGGCGTGCGCTGCGCACGGCACCGGGATGCCCGCCGCCGCCATGTACGCATCGCCGATGGTCTTGATCTTCTCCAGTCCGTGCTTGTCCGCCGCGGCGTCGAAGCCGCTGAAGATGTCATCCAGCATCTCGACCAGCTGAGCCGGCGTCTGGGTGGCCGACAGCTCCGTGAAATGGACGATGTCCGCGAATAAGACCGTCGCGTTCTCGAAGCCATCGGCGATGCGTCTGGAATCCGCCTTCAGCCGTTCTGCGATGGACGGGGGCAGGATGTTCAGCAGTAGGCTCTCGCTCTTGGCGTGCTCGCGCTTCAGATCGTCCTCGGCGCGGCGCACAACGACGTAGTTGTAGTACGCCATCAGGAACACAAAAGGCACCAGGCCCAGGATCATGGCCAACCGCAGGAAGTTGACATAGCCGGCAGACAACACCAGCAGGGGAGCATGGAACAGGAGCCAGACCTCCACGCCGATGGCATCGAGAAGGATGACCGCGCAGCTTCCGTACAGCAGCCGAAGCTGGTGCGGTGGAAAGATGATGAACGGGTAGCTGAGTCCCATGATGACATACATATGGACCAAGGCTTCTCGTCCCACGCACAGCGTGATAATTCCCAGCTGCACGGTGGGCAGCCCGATGGACATCACGCGTGCCGCGGTGACGTGACCGCGTCGGTTCAGCACGTCCACGATCACCCACCCTGCGACCGCCACCAGCTCGATCCAGACCAGGGGACGCCCCACCTTGCCAGCGAGTATGAATCCTGGCACATAGGCCACGTTTAGACCGAGAAACACCCAGACCAGGATGCGAAGCACGCGGGCATGCCTGTCCGATGGAGGTGGGGTGGCGACCATAGCACAGCATGCCATGATGTGCAGGCCCGCCGCGATGCCCCGGATTCGACCGGGGCGTGCTGGCGGGCCGGGTCAGCGGAAGGCGGCTCAGTCGCAGACTGATGTCACTGGGCAGGCCGATTGCGCGGGCGGACGAGCCGTGCGGTCAATGGGCCGCCCCTACGATCTGCCCACTTCCCCACCACCAAGTCTACTCAGGCGCGATGGTGTGCCCCGTCCGGGCTGAGACAACCTTGACCCATCACGGATGCTAACGTGGGTTCCCTGTTCGTAGAACCCGAATCGATCGTTTATGTAGCTGCGTCCCCGCCGACCACTTCGACGAGGTCGGCCAAATCGCCAAAACCGGCCCCGATCTCGTCAGCGGCTTCTATCACCGCGACATGTATCGACAGCTCGTGACGCTGCTGCATCCGGAGGGGAGTTCGTGCGATTGACCATCACCTGACGCGATTTTTATCGGCATAACCAAATATCTCCAAATCTAAAACTCAAGTCCTCGGCTTGTAACACGCAATCTGGCGATCCGTTTTCCCGCTGGGCCGGTGTACTCCGAGACGATACGCACGCGAGTCTCGCTATCGTCGGCTAAATAGACGCCCCCGATCAGACCAGCCACTCCGAGCCCCAAGCCCACGACTCCGAGAGCAACCCACGCAGTGTAGTTGTTGCTATCGGGCGGGTGGTAGCTACTGTTGTACGCGGCGACCAGCCCGGCGGTAAGAAGCGAAAAGAAGCCGGCCCCCGTGGCCATGGCCCCCAGCGAGATCAGCACCACCCCGCCCGCCGTATGAGCCGGCCGGCCGGTCTGAACGAAGATCTGGGCCGACCGCTGCGGCTCTAGCCTGAAGTCCGCCCCATTGACCCCGCTCCCAGAGATCTCGTATTCAAGATCTGGGTGAAGAATCAGCGACTCCATCGTCAGACCCTCGCCGATCTGACGCCTGTCGCGATGCGGCACGACCTCCCAGAGCTGGATCGGGCGGTCTGATTCGAGCCGCACCCGAATGTCGCTGCTACTGGATGCGGAAGCCTGAGCCGACGAAGTTGCCCCGTGCTTCTCTTTTCGCTCGGCCTCCGCTTCCTCTCCGGCAGGGATGGACGGCAGCTCCATGGGCTGACAGGGGTCAGGTCGGTCTTTGGGCCGCACGATACTCTCGATATCTGCCCAGCTCCGCTGTTCTTCGGTGGGCCCGTTGGGTCGTCGAAACCGGACGCTGACCCCGGGCGAAATCGCAACCAGCTGCACCTGAGTCGGTTCTTCTCCGACCGTCGTCAGCTCGCGAATGAGCGGCGGCTCATAACGATTCCGGCGACAGCGCGTCGTGATGACTTGGCCCGATTGGAGCAAGCGCGAGTCCTCGTCGGGCCATTCAGTGGCGATGTTTTCAGCTAGCAGCAGGATGTGTCTTCCCCGTCGGGTGGTCACCTCGGTTCCACCGGCGATGGGCAAAGTTCGAGCCGCTCGGTACAGACTTCCGTCCGTGGTCGCCACCCAGCTTGTCGCCGCCGCCGGAGATTCGTCCGCCGAGGCTTGACTGCCCAGCGGGGCAGCAAGGGACAGCCACAGCAGAACTCCCTGTGCCCACATGTGTAGGCCCATGGGGCACCGACTCGATGCTTGCGACCTCGTCGCCCGAACGGTCTTGCTGTCAGCTCTTCGTCTCACGGCGTCCCCCAGCGGCAGCGGCGCGCTTTCCGAGCCGCTATTCCTCAAAGCACAACACATGCCAAGCAGAGGAAAAGAAGCGGCCCGCGGCTTGGCCCGCGGGCTGAGCCAGGAACGTGCGGTGGGCTGGGGTGGGAGCCAGAAACGTCGGAAGGATCGTCGGCAAACATTGCCGGCCAGCCTGCGCCTTGGTGCAAAGACTGCGCTCGATCTGGCGGCGTGCAAGCGAATCTATCCGCAGTGAGTTCCTTGAAAAGCTCATGCGACGCAGTAGTCAAACAGCTCGTACATTAACGCTCGTCTCGGTTCCACGGGTTGCGTGGTTCGGCATGCTTGCCGCGCATCCGTAGAGACCGTCAAGGCTGCGCACGCGGCTGGGGGGGGGCTGGCGCGGCGGGCAGTGTCGCGGTTCCGTCTGGGAGACTCCCTCCCGCCCGGCGAAAAACAACTGGCCGGCCCGCGCAGTTCGGGGAGCCGGTCACTGCACGCGGAGGATTGCGTTCTCGGCGCTCTCTGCGATGAATAGCTGACCGCTGGGCGACACCGTCACCCCGCGTGCTTGGTTGAGCCGGCCGGGCAGAGCTCCCAAGCGCACCCCGGCAGCCCCGGCGGTACCGACGAGGGTGCTGACGCTGCCATCTCCTAAATCGAGTTTGCGCAGGGTGTGATTGCCGCTGTCTGCGATGTACAGCGAGCCGGCTCCGTCGAAGGTCATGCCGGTGGGGCTGTCGAAGCGCGCCCCGGCCCCTGTACCGTCGGCGTAGCCGGCCATCCCGGCCATCCCAGCCATCGTCGTCACCGCGCGCGGGCCCACCGTCACCTTGCGGATCGCATGGTTGCCATAGTCTGCGATATACAGCGTGCCGACCGCATCGAGCGCGACACCATAGGGATTGTTGAACCGCGCTGCACTGCCGCTGCCATCGGTGGAGCCCGCCATGCCTGCAGTGCCAACCAGCGTCGTGACTGCACCGGTACTCGCATCTACCCTGCGAATGGTGTGGTTGCCCGTATCGGCCACAAATAGGGTACCGGCTCCATCGGTGGCGATTCCCTGCGGCCGATCAAAGCGGGCCGCCGCACCAAGGCCGTCGGTACTGCCGGCCATCCCGATCATTCCGGCAATCGTCGTCACGGCGCCCGTGCTGACCTCCACCCTTCGGATCAGCTGGTTGCCATAGTCCGTGACATAGAGGCTACCGTTCCCATCAGCGGTCAGCGCGCTTGGCAGATTGAACCGTGCGGAAGCGCCCCGGCCATCCAGGGCCCCCGCCGCACCGCCAGTCCCGGCCAGTGTCGTCACGGTGCCAGTCCTGACATCGACCTTCCGAATCGTGTGATTGTAGGTGTCCGCGGCATACAAGGTGTCGTCGTCCACAGCAACCACGCCATAGGGAACCTTGAACCGCGCTGCGGCCCCGACGCCGTCGGCGCTGCCTCCGGTTTCTGGCGAGGTCTGAGAACCGGCGGTGCCGGCGAGAGTGCTTACGGTGGCTGTCGCTAGGACGATCTTGCGAATTGTGTTGTTGCCATGATCCGCGACGAACAGGTGGCCGGCACCATCGGTAGCCAGCCCGTTTGGCTGGTTGAACGCTGCAGCACTTCCAGAGCCATCGCTGCTGCCCGCCATGTTCACTTTGCCCGCGAGAGTCGTCACGACCCTTGCGCTGACTACCACCTTCCGAATCGTTGAGCCAGCGTAGTCTGCGACATACAACGTATCGGGAGCATCGATCGCGATTCCGTAGGGATAGTTGAACCGCGCCATGGCCCCAGTGCCATCAAAACTGCCTGACATTCCAACGACGCCGGCAAGGGTCGACACGTCGAACGTGCTCGCACTCACCTGGACCTTGCGAATGAGGAAGTTGGCTGCGTCTACCACATACAAGCTACCGGCGTTGTCAGCGGCCACCCCCGCGGGTGCGTTGAAGCGTGCCGTGGTCCCTGGGCCATCATTGCTGCCTGACAAACCGGAACCTCCGGCGACCGTGGTCACTGCCCCCGTGCTGGGCACTACCTTCCGGATGGTGTGGTTGCTGCTGTCGGCAACGTATAGCGCACCACCGCCGAAGGCGATTCCGTAGGGATGATCGAACTGCGCCGTGCTGCCCTGGCCATCCGCTGTGCCTCTGCTCCCTGCCGAGCCAGCCAGCGTCGTCACCGCACCTGTGCTGATGTCGACTTTGCGGATCGTGTAA
>CALFYE010000036.1 GCA_937952145.1 uncultured Myxococcales bacterium | reverse complement strand
CCGATCTCGGTCATCGGCCGGGCCAAGCGCGGCGATCGCTTCCCCGCCAGCATGAGCTTTGGCGGCTTCACCCGCGTCGAGCTAGAGCCCGGTCGCCCCGGCTTCATCGCCAGCAGCGCCGGTCAGCTGGGCGCGCCTCTTGGTCCCAAGGATGCGACGACGCTTACGTCTTGGGTCTGGCAGGTGACGCCGCCGCTCTTGGAGGTCTCGCAGCCGCCGCTTTCGACCAACGGCGACAAGATCCACCTGACCGGCACCGCCCGCGATGACGAGCAGGTCGCCGACGCCTACATCGTTGTCAGTAACCGCGTCTCGAAGATCGAGCATCGCAAGGTCTTCTATCGATCGAACCGCAAGTCGGCGCAGGGCGGCCGCATGGGCTTCGACGCCGATGTTCCGGTGTGGCCCGGCGTCAACGTCATCACCGTCGTCGCTCGCCAGTCCGGCCAGGTCATGTCGACGCAGACGATGATCGTCAACCGCTACCGCCCCGATGGCGGCGAGACCGCTGCGCACTAGCCTGCCCCGCTGCACTGCCTCGGTTCCCCCCTTCCTCGCAAGACCCTTCCCCCTACCCGCTGCGGCCATGGCGATACGCGCCGTGATCTGCGTGATACGATCCCGTCGTAACCGTCTTTGGAGGGGGCGTGTCTGGGAATTCAGCAACGAGAAAACGCAGAATTACGGATGGCCTGCCGGCGGTCGCGTTTTTTTGCGTAGGGAGCCTGCTGCATCCGGCCGCAGCCATGGCCAAAGACGAGGACGACGACGACGAGCGTGACGCGCGGGTGCAGGTGCAGGTCGAGAGCCCAAAGCCCATCGAGCTGCGCGAGTATCGCCGTGGTTCCGACGATGGGCAGCCATTCTTCATCCCAGCGGCCCAGGGGCCAGGCGGGGGCTGGCAGGTGATCTTGTGGCACCGCAGCCGGCTCGTCCTCAGCGGCCCCGGTGTGAGCAGCCGCGAGTTTCAGCTTGAGCGGTCCGCTCCGACACACCTGCTCATCCAGCCGGGGCCCCGCCGGCGCGAGAGGGCGGGTCTTGCGCTCTGGCTGAGCGGACTTGGCCTAGTCGCTCTGGGGATGGGCACGGGGCTGCTCTCCTGGTCCTATCAGTCGCAGTCCCGCGCTGTCGGTCCCCCCGGCTGGTTTTCCTCGCACGATCAGCTCGCCATCGCCGCCGGCGTGAGCCTGTCCCTGGGGGCGCTCACGGTGATCATCGGCGGAAGCCTGCACGGCACCTCGCGCACGCGCATCGTGCAGCGGTCCCTGTTCTAGGGTTCTAGGGTATTGGTTTCAGCCTTCGCTGATCTCGATGCTGTGGATCTTGACGCCGGGGCTGGTGGCGCGGCTGGGGTCGCGCTCGGTGATGCTGAAGACCACGTCCATACCGCGCGTCACCTTGCCAAAGACGGTGTGGCGGTTGTCGAGGTGCGTGGCGGCGGCGAAGGTGATGAAGAACTGGCTGCCGTTGGTGTTGGGGCCGGCATTGGCCATCGACAGGATGCCCGGTCCGTTGTGGCGCAGGCCGGGGTCGAACTCGTCGCCGAACTTGTAGCCGGGGCCGCCGGTGCCGGTGCCTGTCGGGCAGCCGCTCTGGGCCATGAAGCCGCGGATGACGCGGTGAAAGGTCACGCCGTCGTAGAAGTGGTCGCGGGCCAGGAACACGAAGTTGTTGACGGTGTTGGGCGCCTGCGCGGCGTAAAGCTCGACGGAAAACTCGCCTTTTTCGGTCTTGAAGACCGCCGTGTAGCGCTTTTGGGGGTCGATCGAAAGCGGCGGCGCACTGGGATATTTCTTCGGCACGACGAGACTCCTACCGATGGGCGGCTGGGTCGAGGCCCCCTATTTTACCGTGGCCGCGGCCGGTCGGGCGTCCCTTCTGTCGGTCGCTGGCCAGCCCCCCGAACCTGACGAAACCAGCCAAGATTCACCGCGACCTCAGAGGGCAGGCGCGTCGTACGCGCAGAAGCGGCTACTATGCGGGACAGATGGCCGACCTGCCGCCCAAACCATCGTCGCTTCCGTTTCCCGACAGCCTCTGCCATCGCTGCGCCGCCCCCCCGCGCTATGTCGAGTCGGCGCGCGGCAGCGTATTTATCCTATGCCCGCTGCTGCCGAATAAGTATCCCCCGCAGCCAGTGCGTCGCTGTCCTCTGTTCCGCCCAGATACGCAGGGGCCCGTATCCTAGTCCCCAGCCGGCTCGCGTCGGCCCCCTCCCGCGGCCCGCGCCAGAAAGACCCTGCCCGCCATGCGAATCGCGCACATCTCGGATCTCCACGCCTTCGACCTCACCAACGCCGCGCTGTGGCAGTTTGTGTCGAAGCGCAGCCTGGGCCTGCTGAACCTGTGGCGCAAGCGCGCGGCTGGGCATCCGCTGCACATCCTCGATGCCCTGTGTCGCGATCTCAACCGCGTACCGCTCGATCACATCGTCGCCACCGGCGATCTCACGAACCTTTCTCTGCCTGGTGAGCTCAAGCGGGCCCGCGCTGCGTTCGACTCGCTGACCTTGGGACCGCAGGCCATCTCGGTGATCCCCGGCAACCACGACGTCTACGTCTGGGAGGCCTACCTGCGCCGCTACTTCGAGGGCCACTTCGCGCCTTACTGCACGGGCGATAACCCTGCAGAAGAGCAGCCGCGCTTTCCCTATGTGCGGGTGCGCGGTGAGGTGGCGATTATCGGCTGCTCGACGGCGCTGCCCTCGCCGCCACCTTTGGCCGATGGCTGGCTGGGGCGACGTCAGCTGCAGGCGATCGGCGATGCGCTGACGGCCCAGGCTGACCGTTTCCGCATCCTTCTGATTCATCATCCGCCGCTGCCGCAGAGTCTGGATCTGCTGCGCGCGCTGCGCGATCGTGGGGCGCTGCGTCGCCTGCTGGCCGAGGTCGGCTGCGAGCTCGTGCTGCACGGGCACGAGCATCGCGACGTCCGCTCGACACTGCCGGGTCCACAGGGCGACATTCCGGTGATCGGCGTCGGCTCGGGCACCTACAGCGATCCGCGGCCCGAAAGGGCGGCTCGCTACAACATCTACACCGTCGAGAAACCCGCCGGATCGACACGCTTTGTCTGGCGCAGCGAGCAGCGCGTGTTTTCGCCCAGCACCGGCGAGTTTGGCTACTTGCCGTCGGGATCGAGCGGCACGTCGATCGACTCGCCGCACAGCGCGCCAGCAAACGGGTAGGGCATCGGCCCCGAGTCGAGGTTCTTCCCGTCGGAGCCTGGGCACAGAGGACCGCTGTTGCGGGCCGAGCTGCACAGCACCGCCTGTACTTCTGGCGGCAGGGGCAGGCGGCTCGCTGGCGGCCCGGGGGGCGAGATCTCGTCGAGAAAACGCGGCACCGCCTGCTGCAAGCGTGTACTTAGCGCGGCGTCATCGCAGTCGAGGCACTCAAAGACCATGGCCTGCGTTGGCTGTCCGGCCTGCGCCACGCGCAGGGTCAGGGCTCGCGAGCCTCCCCGCACCACCGTCGCTGACTGCACCTCGATATGCACGGCTAGTCGCGTCTTACCCGCGAGCAGCGTGCGCTGCGTCTGCTGCGGCAGGCCGGTCGTACGATCCGCGTCCACGAGCTGCGGATCGCGTCCAGTCAGGCCTAGCTGCCGGCGCAGGGTGTCGAACAGCTGACCGCGCAGCTTGCGCTCGGCGGGGCTGCGGTTTTCGCCGACGTTGAGGCTGAGCAGCAGCGGATCGCCATGGCTGGGACTCGCCGGCGGGAGCTGCGGATCGCCGAACGCTGGTGAGGTCATGGGCGTCGCCACTGGCATCGACTCAAAGCAGAAGGTCGGGATCTTGCTGTCGCGGCTCTCGCTGTCGCCGCCTTCTTCAGCCAGGTAGGCGACCTGGGTGGCAAGAATCCGACTGAGCTCGCAAGCGCGGCAGAAGTGATCGCGATAGGTCAGCTTGTGGGTCGCCAGATCGACGCGCCACAGCCGCATCAGGGTGATCGGCGCCTCGCGGCCGAGCGAGCGTTCCTCAACGTGGCCGCCGATCAAGATGCCGTTTTTGATCTCGCAAGAGCGCGCGTATTCCTGCGCCGCCAGCGCCGGGCGGGCGTTCTCTAACGCCGGCACCGGCCAGACCCGACGCGTCTCGTTGCCGAGCTGACCCAGGCGCTTTTCGACCGCGGCCGAGAGCAGCGCATCACGCTTGCAGTCGCGACGGATGCCCCAGAAATAAAGCGGCGGGCCGTGCGTTGAGGGCGCGATCTGCGGCGGCGGACAAGCCGGCAAAGCGAGCAACGACAGCAGAGCGAGCAAGCGGAACGAAGGACGAGGCATGCGCGGGGTCTCCTTGGCCTAGTTCCGCTTGGCCGTCTTCGGACCGAGGATCGGCGCCGCGCTGGCCCCTTCGCCTTCCAGCGCGGGCGTGCCCGGGTTGCGCTTGCGTGGGGCTTGGCGCAAGAGGTCCGCGATCGCACTCGCAAGCTCGCTGCGACGAGCGCTGATACCGCCGACCATGGCGTAGCGGATGACGAACTCGGAATCGACGAGCAGGGTCATCGGCAGGTGCAGCTCACCGCCCAAGAGGGCTGGGCGCAGCGACTCGGCCAGCGCGGCATTGGCATCGAGGTAGATGGGAAACGGCGTGATCGGCGGCTGCCCAGCAACGGTCGGCCGGCGGATCTCAAGCGTCGCGGGGCCCAGCGTCCGCTTGACCTCGGTGCCGCTCACCGATTCGCTGACGAATAGGAAGCGGACATCGCCGCCGTAGTTGGCTTCGATGCGCCGTCCCGCTTCGCGCAGCCAGCCCATGTCGGCGGCTTGGGCGGTGGTGAACAGGTGCACTACCAGCACGCGGGTAGCTGGCGGATCGCTCATCAGCGTTGTCAGCCAGCCATCGCTGCGGCTGTCGAGCACACGCAGGTTCGAGCTTAAGTGCATCGGCGACAGCGCCTGATTGAGCAGGCGGCCCTCATCGCGGCGGGTCAGCGACAGGGGGTCGCCCTCGCCGCGGGCTAGCGGCAGATCGGCCACCGAAAACAGGCCGAGCAGCGACGAAAACAAGAGAGCAGCGCGAGTCTTCATGAGGTAGGCCCATCATATCCCACGCTCGCCGGAGTCGGGGCGGCCAACAGCGCTGTTTACTGAGCGGACGAGCTGGATACAATGCCCAGGCGATGAACAAAGTATTTACCGACGCGGATGCGGCGCTATTCGACGTGCAGGAAGGCGCGGTCATCCTCTCTGGCGGCTTCGGCCTTTGCGGCAATCCCGAGAACTGCATCGACGCGCTGCTGCGGCGCGGCGTGCGCAACCTGACCATCGTGTCGAACAACTGCGGCGTCGATGGCAAGGGGCTGGGCAAGCTGCTGCAGGCCGGCTTGGTGCGCAAGATGATTTCGTCCTATGTCGGCGAGAACAAGACCTTCGAGCGCCTGTACCTCGACGGCAAGCTAGAGGTCGAGCTGTGTCCGCAGGGCACGCTGGCCGAGCGCCTACGCGCCGCCGGAGCCGGGATTCCCGCCTTCTTCACGCCGACCGGCTTTGGCACCCAGCGCGCCGAGGGCCGCGAGTCGCGCAGCTTCCGCGACCGTCTGGGTCAAGAACGCAACTACATCCTGGAGACGGCGCTGCCCGGCGACTTCGCGATCGTCAAGGCGTGGAAAGGCGACCGCTTCGGCAACCTCGTCTACCGCAAGACGGCGCGCAACTTTAACCCGGTGATGGCCACCGCCGGCCGCGTGACGATTGCCGAGGTCGAAGAGCTCGTCGAGCCAGGCACGCTGGACCCCGATCACGTCCACACCCCGGGCGTCTTCGTACAGCGCGTCTTCGTCGGCAAGAACTACGAAAAACCGATCGAGCAGCGCACTGTCCGGCCGCGGGCGCAGGCCGCCCAGTAGTCCCCGGTCTTAACCCCTGGCTCCCCCGCTTTAGGATCAAGAATGGCACTCACCAACGAACAGATGGCCATGATGGCGCGCCGCGTGGCCTCCGAGCTGCGCGATGGCTTCTACGTCAACCTGGGTATCGGCCTTCCGACCCTGGTCGCCAACTACATCCAGCCGGGTGTCGACGTCATCCTGCAGTCGGAAAACGGCATGCTCGGCACCGGTCCGTTTCCCTTTGAAGGCGAAGAAGATCCCGACCTGATCAACGCCGGCAAGCAGACCGTCACCGAGCTGCCCGGCTCAGCCTATTTTTCGTCAGCGGATTCGTTCGGCATGATCCGCGGCGGCCACATCGACATGTGCATCCTGGGCGCGCTGCAGGTGTCCGAGCGCG
>CALFYE010000035.1 GCA_937952145.1 uncultured Myxococcales bacterium | reverse complement strand
TACGAGATACATTGGCGTGACTGGAGTTCAGACGTGTGCTCTTCCGATCTCTGAGACCCGTCGATCCCAGCAGGATGAGGCCAAGGTACCCAGCAGCGATCTGACCGAATGTGATCTTGCCGTGCACGGCGATCAGCGCCGGCATGTAGATCGTCAGCAGCGTCAGGCCGCTTAGGAAGGTCAGTGCGGAGAGGTACTTGCCCAGGATGATCTGGTAGTCGCGCACCGGCGAGCCGAAGAGCAGGTTCAGCGTGCCTTGGGCGCGCTCTTCCGCGAGCAGACGCATCGACAGGAACAGGCTGGCGACCATCGTCGTGCCCGACGAGAAATAGAAGAACTGCTTGAGGACTTCTGAGGACTTGCGGGCGGTGTCGCTGCCGAGGGCGAAGGCGTTGAACAGCAGGCCGTCGATAAGCAGCACCACCGCGACGACGATGTAGCCCAAGGGAGAGCGCAGGTATGCGCCCATCTCGCGTCGGTAAATGAGCCAAACGGGTTTCACAG
Source organism: uncultured Myxococcales bacterium (assembly GCA_937952145.1). GTDB lineage: Bacteria > Myxococcota_A > Polyangia > Palsa-1104 > JAEUJZ01 > JAEUJZ01. Next base: position 7,191 of record CALFYE010000035.1, on the reverse strand, counting down.
CATTCCTCCCAAGCTAGGCAGAGATGGGTCCGCCGGGGGGCGGCGTGGGGTGAACCAGGCGCTGGAAGATCGACTCCAGCGCAAGCGAGCGACGATCGAGACGAAGTAGACCGTAGCCTCCCTCGACGAGGGCGCGAGCGATGGCGGCTCGCTGATCGCCCTTGGCCTCGACTTCCAGGGTGACGCGCCGTCCTTCGCTGCGCACGATGCGCGCCGACATGACGCCGCTAACCTTTTCGCACTGCGCCTTGGCGGCCGGTCCAGGATCGCCGGCGCTGGCGCTGCCTTCGATCTCGACCTCGATAACGCCCTGATCCGAGCCGGGGCTGGCGACGCGATTGCGGATCGCCTCTTCGGTGCCGTCGGCGGTGATGTGGCCTTCGTTGATGACCAGCAAGCGATCGCAGGTCTGGCTGATCTCGGTCAGGATGTGGCTAGAGAGCAGGATGGTGTGATCGCCTGCCAATCGACGGATCAGCTCTCGCATCTCACCGATCTGCACCGGATCGAGACCCGAGGTGGGCTCGTCCAAGATCAGCAGCGACGGCTTGTGCACCATGGCCTGGGCGATGCCGACGCGCTGTCGGTAGCCGTGCGACAGCGTGAGGATCGGGTCGTGCTTGACTGCTGCCAGGCCGCACATGTCGAGCGCTTCGCCGATCCGCCGGTTGACGTCCCGCGGCGCCACATCTTTGAGCTCGGCGACAAACCGCAGGTAATCGCCTACCGCCATCTCGTCGTAGAGCGGCGGCGTGTCGGGCAAGAATCCCAACAGCTTGCGGATCTCGTGCGCACTCTCGCCGGCATCCAGGCCATCGATGCGTACGCTGCCGGACGACGGCAGGATCAGACAGGCCAGGATGCGCAGCGTGGTGGTCTTGCCGGCGCCGTTGAGTCCCAGAAAGCCGACCACTTCCCCTTTTTCAATGCGGAAGTTGAGGTCGTGGATGGCTCTCTTTCCACCGTAGTACTTCGTGAGTCCCTCTACCTCGATCATGGAGACCTCTTCATCCTTCGTTGCCGCAGTTGGGCCGAGAAACCGACGGAATCGAGACGGGCGCCAGCCCATCAAGCCGGTGCGGACGGCCCGGCGACGCGCAAGATATTCACAGGTCCTTTGAAGATCAAGGGCCTAGGTGACTGTGGCGTTCACCGGAATGGGGGACGGAATCTTGCCGGCTTAGCGGTGGTGCTGTTGCGCGAGGTCGGCCAGCGTCAGCGCCGATCGCCGAGATCGCAGGGCGGCAAGCACGTGGTGCAGGGCGGCGGTGCGAACGGGTAGGGGGGCGCGTAGGTCGGGCTGTCGTGAGCGCAGCGGCTCCGGAATCCCGTCTTCATCGGCCCCCAGCAGGTCCATTCCGTGTAGCTCCAGGTTGAAGAACGGCTGAGTGCGCATCCCGAGGAGCAGCAGGCTGCGCAGCGCGCCGGGCACAAGCGGACTGGGGAGCAGCAGGCTGGTGCCGATGGCCGGCAGACGCAGCCAGGGGGTGACGGCGATGGGGATCTCGAGCAGCGGGCTGTCTCCCCGTCGGAACGGCTGGCGACGATCCGGATAGTAGGGCTGGGTAGGGGCGGGTAGGGCGCGGGGCGAGCCGAGGATGGCCCGCGATTCCTGTCGCAGGACGGCCATCTTGGCGAGGATGGCGGCTTTGGCCAGGTAGTAGGGCGGACAGGGAAAGATCGAAGAGTCGTAGGCGTAGCCAAAGGCCTCCAGGACTTCAAGGACCGGCGCGCTGATCTCGTACCCCGGTCCGCGAAAGCCGACGGGCGGGCGGCCGGTCAGATCCTGCAGCGCGTGGTGACAGTCGCCAATCTCGCGCTCGATGCGGTGTGGAGGTAGGCGGGCTAGCTCGTAGGGATGGCTCTGCGAGTGATTGGCCAGCTCATGTCCGGCGGTGGCGGCCTGGCGTAGAAGCTGCCGTCGACTCTCGCTTGCCAGATCGTCCCCGACGACAAAGAAGGTCGCGCGAATGCCGTGCTGGGCAAAGACCTCCAGGAAACGCGGCAGGGCGCGTCGCAGGATCACATCAGCCAGCGACGGATCGACGGGAGGCAGCGCGTGAATATGGTGGTAGCAGCGCAGCGGATCGAGATCGACCGACACACAGAAGCTGGGCGCGACGACCTCGCTGGGGCCGCGCCGGCTCGCTGCGGGAGGGGCGGTAGGTGAAGGGCTAGCCATGGCGGAGACCTTTGGGGAAAAGAGACTGGGCTGCGTCAGGCGAGTCCGGGGCGACCGGACGGGGGAGCGCCTGGCGACGCTGGGCTCGCGCAGTGCGCAGCGAGGCAAGTCGTGGGCCCAGCTGGTCTTCAAACAGACGGTCGCAGCCGATGCACAGGTTCTGATACGGCAAGCCGCCCGGCGTCTGGGTGCGGCAGAGGTCTAGGAAGTCGGACTCGCTGAGACCAAGCGGCCCGGCCATCGCCTGCGGTTGGCCCGCGTTGATCGCTTGGAAAACCGGATCGTCGACCAGTGACTGCAGAATGTCGAGCAATGGTTCTTCTACAAGGTTGCCGAGGGCGCGACGGGTCTTGAGGCAGCAAGGATAGACGTCGCCGCTTGGGTCGATCGAGACCTCGGAGCCGTCGTGGCGATAGTCGAGAAAACCGCGCCCCCCCGACCAGGCCGAGCAGAAGTTGTCGGCCAGCGTGGCGCGCGACAGGCCATTCTGCCAAGCCCGTCCGCGCGGCCAGATCTTGCCGACCCACGATTCAGGGGTGGCGCCAAAAAAGCTGTACGTCGGGCCATCCTCTTCGACCCACGAGCGGCCCTCGTTTGCTTGGTGGCCGCTGGGGCGCAGGCCGTGCTGGGTGAAGAGGGCGACCAGTCGCCCACGCAGGCGGTCCTGGGCGGCTGGCGTATCGATACCGACGTGGAACGAATCGAGGCCCGCCACCGAGATCATGTGAATGCCGCGCTCGACAAGCTCCGCGATGATTTCGCTGCTGAGCAGGTCCCCGGTGGTCTGGACGATCAGGCGCACCCCTTGGCCGCGATAGCGCGCCGACAGCCGCTCAAGTGCGGGGTAGGTGATGACGTCGCGGATCGCAGGGTGCAGTGCTTCGCCCCCCGCCAGGATGATGCGCGAGGGCCGCTTCCGCAGGCTGCCGTCGGGGTTTTGGGTGGTGCGATCGAGATAGCCCAGCTGCTCGGGCAGGTGGTCGATGATGCGCGAGAAGTCGGCACGGGCCTGCTCGATCTGTTCGTTCAGCGCCGCTCCGTGGTAGGGGCGAAAGCGATCCTCGTAGCAGTGCTCGCAGCGACGGTGACAGACGTAGGACAGGACGTAGTAGAGCGACTCCATACGAGTGTCCCGCGCCCTTATGCCGAAGGGGGGGGCGTGACGGCGGAACCTCGGCCCCCGTTCCGCGCGGTGTAGCGCAAGAGCAGGCCGAGAAGCGGCGTCAGCAGGGTCAGCAACGACAGGCTGAGCAGCAAGAAGGTAACGTCGACACCGAGCGAGCTGGAGTTCGGGTTATAGCCCCACTTCACGGCGAGGATGCGGCCACCGCGTCGCCGGCCAAACAGACTGCGTGCGCTGCGGCGTGGGGCGGTGAGTGCGTGCATGGGGAGGTACAGCGGGCAGGCGAGGACCGGTCTTGCTACTTGCCGGCGCGGATGTCTTTGACGTGCTGCACGACGGCGTCGAAGGCCTCGGCAGGCACGACGCGACCGCGGATGACCCCACGAACGCTATCGACCGCGCCCTGCCAGGCGGCGGGATCCGAGATCTTGACGCGCTTGAGCACGGCCTTGCTGGGGTCGGGCGGCGACAGCGGCGAGCCATCGGACTTCAAGCCGGACATGATGTTGAGTGCCTCGCGGTCCAGCTTGCGGGCTTCCTGCGTGCTCTTCTTGCCAAGGTCCTCGAAGATGGCCTTGATCTTGGGACGGAGATCCGCCGGGATCTGCTCCCAGGTCTTGGCATTGATGATCGTCGCGCCGGTCAACGTCGAGTAAGGGTAGTCGACCATATTCGGCGCCTTGGTGAAGGCCTGGATGCCGAGCATTAGCGCCGGCGTATACAGAACGGTGTCGATCATGCCGGTAGTGAGCGACGGCAGGATGTCGTTGGAACTCAGCACCACGACATTTTTGAAGCCGCCGGCGAGCCAGGCATCCTTGCTGGCCAAGTCGCCGTCCCAGCAGAACAGCTTGGCCTGCCGCGCCTCGGTGATGTTGGACAGGGGCTTCGCCGAGAAGAAGTAGGTGAAGCCGATGTCGCTCCACGAAAGGACGACAAAGCCCTTCTTCGCCAGGTACTGATCGAGCGTCGGCGAGTACTTGACGAGGAGCTTGTCGCGCTCTTCGGCGTTCTTAACGAGCAGGGGGATGTCCAGAGCCTGTGGCTCGGGCGTAATGTCATGTAGACCGACGGTGCTGATGCCAGCGGCCTGGAGCTGGCCGATGCGCATCTTCCTGACCATGTCGCCTTCATCGCCCATGGTGCCCGCCGCGAAGATGCGGAAGTTCACCTTGCCGCCCGAGAGCTCCTTGATCTTCTGCGAGGCTTCGAGGAGCAGCTTGTGCCAGGGCGAGCCCGACGGAGCCTTGGTGCCCAGCTTGACAACCACTTCGCCGGCGTTCTGCGCCCAGGCCTGACGACCGGCAGCAGCGACGGAGAGCGAGGCAGCGCCATACGATAAGAACGACCTTCTATTCATCGGATTTTCCTTCTGCGGACGCACCGACCCGGTGACGGGTTCTCTGCATTAGAGCAAATCTTGCGACCGCATGGCTACGACGGTTGGCGTGGGCGTTTCATTTTCTAGCGGGTGGCTGGCGACCCTTGCGCAGAGCAGGATGAGAGCTGCCAGCAGCGAGTCAGCTATTCCGCAAAGAGATCGCTGAGTTTGCTCAGCAACCAGCGGGCGCGCTCACGGGCGATGATGTTGGCAAGGCGGACTCGCTTCCATTCGGGGGCGTCCTGGTAAACATCCGTATCTACGAGCTTTTGCATCAGGGCGACAAACTCCGCCTTCTTCTGCTGCTGCACGAGCACTCCCTCGGCGTACGACACGATCGAGCCCAGCTTGCGGCCGTGGCTCAGCTCCTGCGCCTTGTCGAGATGCTGCTTCGACTTGGCCGGCCCGCCGCCCTGCTGCTCGCTCCGCGAGGCATCGAACGAGACGTAGAACTCGTGGATCGCCCCCTCGTCGTAGTCTGGCTGCAGAGCAAAGGCGCGAGCGATGATCTGCTCGATGACCCCGAGGTCGGCGATGAGCTCGGGCTTGTCTTTGCCCGTGCTGACTGCTAAGGCCCAGCTGGCCGCGCACCAATAAAGGTACGGCACGTCGTCTGCGGTCATGCTGCCGAGCGTGCTGGCCCACGCTCCGCGATCGGCGCCGCGCAGGCTGGCCTGAGCCCCGGGGTGAGCGATCTCTAGGCCCGCCAACGCATAGTCGCGGCCACGCAGATAGAGCCTTCGCGCCCGCACATACAGCGTCTGGGCCTGGTTGATGTTCTTGTCGGCGACCCGATCGGCTTCTTCGTTGACGAAGGCGTAGCCGTACTGCGCAAAGCCAGAGGCCAGCGCCAAACGGATCGCGCGGTGATCGGGCAGCGCCTCGGCCAGCTGCTCCATCGTCTTTAGGCCGAAGGGCGCCGCATCGCGGACCAGCTCAGGGTCGTCATCGCTGGAGAGCCCCCCCCCAGGACCCGAGAGCGCGTCTGCCGTGGCTCGCAGCGCATAAAGTCGGGGGGAACAGGCAGTGGCCGAAATCGCCGAAAGACCAAGCGAAAGGAGCAGCAGCCAGCGATTGCATCCCGTCGCTGTGCCGCGGATAGAAGGTAGAAGTTTGAGCGGGCGGTTCATGCGCGTGTATCCATTCCTCACGTGGGCAGGGGCACTCTATCACGGCCGGGTATGGCTGGGCGGGAAGGGGCGTAGGCGGTTTGCGGGGGCCAGCGCTGCGTCCCTTTTCTAACTGCTTCTATCTGCGCGCTGGGACGAAAATGAGGATGGAAAATTGCTGCGTGCTCAGTTAGTGTCGCCAGCACAAAGGAACCATGGCCGAGGAATCGCGTCAGCCTCAGAACTCGCCCTCCGAGTCGGAACCGAAAGCAGAGCCGGCTGCGGCTGCCGCCCCGGCTGAACCCCAGGTCTCCGCGACGTCGGTTCGCGATGCTGGTGATGGCGCTGGGGCCGACGCTGGGGCGCCGATTCCGAAAGACGCTGTCGACCCTGAGCTGATTCGTCTTTCGGTGCCGACGCCGCGTCGTCATCCCGGCGTGGCTATCGCTGTGCTGGTGGTCAGCCTGCTCTTGATCTATCGGCTACGCACCGACCTGCGCTATGCCCTGCAGCCGGCCGAGCCGCAAGCCATAGGGGCAGTCACCGCGGCTTTGGGCGCGGGAAAACTGCCGACTGCGATCGATGGCTTTGTGAGCCTGACCGGTGTGCCTGATCATCGCAACGCCCTCGCCTTCGACCCAAAGGGCGGGCGGCCCAGGCAGCATGTCTTTCGCCTGCTCGGAACTCGCTCGCGAGTTTTCGTGACGGCACCTGCGACGATACCGCCTCCCTACCGCGACGAATACAGCGGGCGCCTGCGCCGCTTCGATGATCTGTCGTTTGCCGATGTCGTGCGTTCGACCTGGGGGGCGACGCAGGTGCTGCGTGCGCTGGATGTCAGCAAGCTGCGCGCACTGACGCCTGGTGCCTTGGCGGTCCCCCTGCAGACTCAGGACCGCGCCGGCGAGCCACTGAGTGTGACCGGCCAACAGGATCTGCTGATTGATGTCCTGTTTCCGGACGATGTCCGCGTACTGCTCTCGAAAGAGAAGGTGCCGTCGCTCGTCGATGCGGATCATGAGGTAGAGCGCTTTGGCCTAGCGCATGGCCCGGGGGTAGAGACCAAAGATGGCTACGGCTATGTGCTGCGCCTACCGCCCGCCGGACCCGAGCGCCAGCACATCCTGGCTCAGATCGACGCTGGTGGCGTATGGCTGTGGCATCGCGTCGAGACCTATCGCGTTCCGACAGGCGCGGTGCAGATTACGCCGGCCGGCTTGCTGCTCCCGGGGCCAGATGCCCTACCGCAGCCGGTGCGGTACCGCGTGCCGGCCGCTGCTCCCGGTGATGCTGTCGCGCCGCCGAATGCTCCGATTGCCGTCGCCACTCTCCTGCCTCAGAAAGATCCAGCGACCCTGCTCTTGTGGGAACAGATTGAAGTCGTACAGATCAGCGA
>CALFYE010000034.1 GCA_937952145.1 uncultured Myxococcales bacterium | reverse complement strand
GAAGCGAGGAAGCGAGGAAGCGAGGAAGCGAGGAAGCGAGGAAGCGAGGAAGCGAAGGGGGGACGGCAGCTAGGCGTAGACGATGACGCCGATGTTCATCTGGTTGGCGGCGGCCATCTCGAAGATCATGCGCAGCTCGGCCCAGGCGGTGAGGAAGCGCTCGATATCGGCACGGCTGCGCTGCTCGTGACCCGAACGCCACTCGACGTAGGCCTTCTCGCCGGCATCGCCCTCAGGAGCGCCATGGCGAGCGGTGTACAGGGCGCGGCTAAAGCGCTCTAGGCGCTGCGCCAGCTTGTTGCCATCCATCGAGCGAACCAGCTGAAGCAGGCGGTCGGGCTTCACCAAGAACACCGCGCCATCGTAAGGCTCGCCCTGCTTGGCCCACGGCACCAGCGCGCCGATCTCGTCGGGGCCGATCATCTCCATCAGCGGTCCGTAGCCGGCTGGCGGCTTGGGACAGGGCAGGACCTCGATCATCGCATCGAGCAGGCTCGGTAGCTCTTCCAGCTCGTCGGCGTCATCGGCATCGATGATCGGCGTGGCGTCGCCAATGTTCAGCAGAGCCAGCACCTTCTGGTCGATGTAGCGCAGCGTGTCGCCACCCGAGTAGACGCCGGCATGGCACAGCGCCAGCAGCTCAAATGCGTGGGTGTGCCAAGCGGGATGCTTCTCGGCCCGACCCGGCTGCGTATCGATGCCCGTGAGCATCTTGGCCGTCGCGTCACGCAGGGCGATAAGCGGTCCGACGATCTCTTGCGGCGCGCCCTGAATGACCTGCGCAAGCTGCTTGCCGGTCAGCTCTCCGAAGGCCTGCTGAATCAGCCCGCCGTCGAAGGCGAAGAAGGCGACGCGCGTCCCCTCCCCGTCGCTGGCTTCGGAATCGGCGGCTTCGGCGCGGTCGTGACCGCGGTCGTGGAACATGAAGCTGCCTAGGCCAGTCGGCGTGCCCGGCGGCACCAACATCAGACGCCCTCGCACCACGGCCGCGGTGCGCGAAGCGGCTTGGCCAAAGCCGACCCGGGTGCCGTCGTCGTTTTCAGCAATCTCGTCGGTGGACTGGCCGACTAGGCGCTGAAACTCAGCGGTGAAGCTGTCGTTCGGCTCGCCGCTGTAAGTCGCGACTTCGATGCCGTCTTCGAACGCGTGAAGCAGAGCCTGCTTGGCGTTGTGGTTGACGTGCACGAACAGCGCCTTGCCCCCGTTCTGCGACAGGGCGGCCAGCATGCCCGGGGATACCGACGGTAGCCCGGTCTGGCCATCCATGACTTCCAGCTGGTGAATCTCGAGCTTTTCCATCGGCACGAGACGCACCCAAGCGGCAGGCGGCCCGTTCTGGGCAACCACGTTGACGATATCGTTGGGCTGTAGGCCCCGAGGGGGTAGTGGCAACAGGATGGACGTGAGGTCGGCTGGCATCTCGTTCCGTAGGGTATGCCGAACGGGGCCGAGAAGTCACGAATTTAGGCCGCCCCAGACCGCGGCTGGCCCACGCCCGGGGCACCGGGGTTGCCGCCGGCCTAGCGCCGGGGATACGGTCGGCGCGAGTGAAGGACGCGCCGGCTCCACCCGCGAGCCGGAGAGGTCCCCTCCCGCCCCGGCGGCCACCTTTAGCGAATCGGAGTCATTACATGTCGAACCCAGCCTGGCAGCCCCCTCCCGAACCTTGTGTAGCGTTGACCGACGATGTGCTGCGGTCTCGGACGCGGCGCCGCCCGCCGACCACCAAAGGGGCCCTGCTGGCCGCCGCTCTATTGGCCGGTGGCGTCGGCGCTACACACGCAGCGGGCCCCGATAGCGAACCCGGGGCTCGGCCTGCCGAGGATCTTGTATCGAGCCCGCTCGAGTCCGAAGCCGCGCACAGCAGCGGCGCGAGCCTGCTCGCCCCCAGCCCCGGCACGCCCTGGCACCTGCAGCTATCCGGCAAGCTGCAAGAGAAGTCCTGGGCCACGGTCTACGACATCGATCTCTTCGATACGCCAGCCGCCACCCTCGCCAGCCTTCGCTCGCGCGGCAAGGTCGTCCACTGCTACTTCAGCGCCGGCAGCTTTGAAGACTGGCGGCCGGACAAGGCGTCGTATCCGTCGAGCGTGCTCGGCAAACCGCTGGATGGCTGGCCGGGTGAGCGCTGGGTGGATATTCGCTCGACCGCCCTGCGGAACATCCTGCTTGCCCGGCTGGACCTGGCGAAAAGCAAAGGCTGCGCCGGCGTCGATCCCGACAACGTCGACGGATATGGCCACGACACCGGCTTCCCACTGAAGCAGAGCGACACCGTGAACTTCCTGCGCTGGCTCTCTGGCGAAGCGCATCGTCGGGGGCTGAGCATCGGCCTGAAAAACGGCATCGAGATCCTGTCGCAAGTGGCCAGCTCAGTGGACTGGGCGATCAACGAGCAGTGCCACGAGTACGGCGAGTGCACCGCCTATCGCAGCTTTATCAGCAGCGGCAAGCCGGTCTTCAACGTCGAGTACAAGGGCACCCTCTCGACCCTTTGCAGCAAGGCCATGCCGCTCAAGCTCTCCACGATCAAAGCCCCGCTTTCGCTCAACGGTCCGGCCGATCCCTGCCTGTAATCTCCCCTAGCCGCCCTCTACTATTCGCGCAAAATTTGCGCGAATGACGGTGTCTTGCGCCGGGATGACAAAATCCTGATACAAACCTTTTACTTCGGATGAACTAGTGAATTAGCATACGAAATTGATTTTCAATGTATCCCCTCTGTGGTTGCGACATCGACCCGCCCCGCCATCTGGGGCCTAGGCTCAGGAGAGAAGGTATGCCAACGAGAGCGCCCACCGCGTTTGGGCACCGTCTATGGGCTGTGTTGCTCAGCACTGTCTGCGCGCTTGCCGTGCCGCTAGCGGCCGACGCCGCACCCAAGCTGCGCTTCCAGATCGACCAGCACGGCGACATGATGATGTTCGGGAACACCGTAGGTTACGACTGCCGAACGGGTGTCCCCGCGCCCGTCACGGGGGACGTCGATGCGGCCAACTGCGGCGGGTTCCTGACTGACTCTTCGGCGGACGTCTGGTGGAAGTCAGACGATCCGACGGTGGGTCGGGCAAGTGCCAGCATCAACGTCAACAAGCAGGAGGCTCGCACGACAGCCGCGCTTGAGCTGCCGAGCGGCGCGCAGGTCACCTACGCGCGCCTCTACATCTCGGCCACCTACGACGAAGCCGAGCAGCCAAACGGCGTCGTGCAATTCGAGCGTCCCGGCAGCTTCATGCAGACCCTGACGGCGCTGCCCGTCGATATCGAAAAGAACATCGTTGGCGGCGCCACCTATCAGGCCTCGTTCGATGTCACGGCCGTCCTGCAGAAGTACGGGGCCGGTGCCTATCGCGTGGCCGGCGTGCCGGGGCTCGGCGCGACGAACGTGAACTCTGACGTCAACTACGCGGCCTGGGCCATCATCGTGGTCTATCGGCGCGATGCGGATCCCATCCGCAACATCAGTGTCTTCGACGGCCTCACCGGCGTTGGTGGTGGCCAGCAGGTCGATCTGCCGATCGCCGGCTTCCGCGTGCCGATGGCCGGTAGCCCCGACGCCAAGCTGGGCGTCGTCGCCTTCGAAGGGGATCACGACAAGTTCCAAGACTCGCTGCTGTTCAACGGCACCAAGCTCAACGACGGCACCGCCGGCTCGGAAGACAACTTCTTCAATAGCTCTCGCCTGAACAAAGGCCAGGCGCAGAGCCTGGTTGGCGACCTGCCTCGCATGAGTGGGCAGCCGGGCAGCATGGTCGGCCTCGATCTTGACATCGTCGATGTGTCCAGCCTGGTCAAGCCCGGTGATACCTCGGCACAGCTCGCTGTCCGGTCGCTGGCCGACGACGTCGTCTTCATCGGCGCTCTGGCGACTTCGATCAACAGCAACAAGCCGATCATCGAGACGATCCTGTCGTCGCAGCCGGCCGGCAAGGCGCGTCCCGGCGACCCCATCGAGTTCACCTCGACCACCCGCAACATTGGCAGCGACGTCGGCAACAACGTGGTCATCCGCCACCCCCTGCCGCCCGAGCTGGAGTACGTGCCGGGTAGCTGCGAGATCGTGAGCGGCCCGGGCGCCGGCAAGAAAACCGACACCACCGGCGACGATCAGTGCGACGTGGTCGATACCGTCGATCCGCAGTCGGGCAAGCCGACGAAGCAGATCGCGGTGCGTATCGGCATGGGCGCAAACGGCACGCAGGGCGGCAGCATCTCGCCGACCGACGCCCCCATCGTCGTCAAGTACCGCATGCGAGTGAAGGACGATGCCGTGCCAGGCGATGTCCCGGTGCGCAGCTACACCGACGGTTCGCCGCCGGGCTCGCCGCTGCCGGGCACCTACCCGTCCTGCGCGCCGACGCCGCCTTGCTCGCCGACCATCGTCACCATCCCGCCCTGCACCTCGGCCATCGACTGCGGCATGACCAAGCCGTACTGCGACACCACGGGCACGCTGGTCAAAGGCCAGTGCAGTGATCGCTGCAAGGTCAATGCGGACTGCAAGGGCTCCGCTGGCGGCGAAGTCTGCGACAGCGGCAGTGGCAAGTGCGTGCAGTGCACCAGCAGCGCCATGGATGCCTGCACCAGCGACGGGCTGGGCAAGAGCTGCCTGTCGAATATGAAGTGCGGCTGCGGCTCGGATGCCGACTGCGGTGGCCGCACCTGCAGCATGAACCGCTGCCCACCGCCGACGAGCGACCTAGTGGTGACGGTGACCCAGACGCCGAACCCGGTGGCTCCCGATTCGCCGGTGAAGTACCAGGTCGATGTGAAGAACAACGGCCCGGCTCGCGACCCCGGTCCGATCAAGGTGAACTTCGAGATCCCGCAGACCAGCGGCGGTTACATCGACACCATCGAGCCGGGACCCAGCTGGCGCTGCACGGTGATGAACCGCAGCGTGGCTTGTGTTCACCCGAGCCCCCTAAACCCTAACGAGCCGACGACCGCCGTGATCGTCACGGTCAAGCCTTACGACCCTGCGAACCCTGCCGATCCCAACCATCCGCAGAACGCCAAGCGTCAGGACCCACCAACGGTCCAGGTGCACGCCACGGTGGGCTCCGATGGCTCGCAGGATCCGAACCCCGGAGACAACAGCGCGTACGTGCTGACGGCGTTTGGCGATGGTGAGTTCCGCGTGGCGGGTGGTGGCTGCGGCTGCACAGTAGGCGCGGAGTCAAGCCACTCTTCGTTGTGGGGCCTATCGGCTGCGGCCCTGGTTCTGCTGCTTGGCCTGGCGCGCTCGCGTCGTCGCCAGCTGCCCCTTTCGTAGCTGGACCCCCGCGGCTCATGCCTACGCGCGGTCTTTGCTTTCCGCATCCCAGGTGGCCGTCGATCGGTGCATTGGGCAGCCCCTGCCCCGCGCCCATCGCGGCCGCTCTTGCGGTGACCGCCGGCCGGGTTGCGGAGCGAAACGAGCCCCCTGATCACACTTTTGCGACCCCAGCGATGGAGGACATTCGTGTCGACCCAATTTCGTAAATTCCTGCTCCCGGCGGTGCTTGGCAGCACGCTGGCAGCTATGCCGGCCTTCGGGCAGAGCGCGCCGCTGCAGGGATTCCAACTCAACCGCTATGAGCCCACCGCGGCTGGTGAGTGGTCGTTCGCTGTCGACCACCCCTGGTACTCCTCGACCCGCCGCTTCGCCGTCGGCCTGACGCTCAACTACGCCCACAAGCCGCTGGTCTTCGGTGTCGATCGGGGGGGCTTCAACGAGCTCCGCACCGTCTACGAGAACCAGTTCATCGGCCACATCGATGTCGCTGGTTCGTTCCTCGACCGGGTGCTGATCACAGCCTCGCTGCCGGTGGTCTTCGCCAACTCGGGCCCGGCAATGAGCGACGGGGCCAGCGTCGGAGACCCGCGGATTGGGGCTCTGTTCCGCATCTATGGTCAGCCCTATGCCAGCGCCTTCTCAGTCAGCTTGGGCGCGACGTTCTGGATTCCGCTCGGCGCCTTTACGAGCTCGATGCCGGCCGCCTCGAACGATCGCGGCGCGCGCCTCATCCTGCCGAAGCTCGTCGTCGGTGGTCTGTGGAACAAGCTCTTGTGGTCAACCACCCTGGGCTTCATGATTCGCCAGGAAGCGGTGGTCGCCGATAGCTCGCTGCCCGCCGACCTGCGGGGAGCGCAGATCGGCCGCGCGGCCTCGGAGCTACAGTTTGGTCTGGCTGCCTCGTACTTCGATGCGACCCGCCGCTTCGCGGTTGGCCCGGAGCTGACGGTCTCGGGCGCGGTTGCCGGTCGCGACAGCTTCTCGAAGTTTGGTACCAGCGTCGAGGCGATGCTGACTGGTCACTACAACATCGCGCGGATGATCCAGGTCGGCCTGGCATTCGGCGGTGGCTTTGTGCGCCAGGCGGGTACGCCTGACTTCCGCGGCCTGCTGCGCCTGGCCTATGCTCCGATGAGCAGCACGGAGAAGGACAGCGACGGCGACGGCATCCTGGATAGCGATGACGCCTGCCCGAACGAGCGCGGCATTCGCACCGGTGACCCGGCGACACATGGCTGCCCGCCGATCGCCGACCGCGACCGCGATGGCGTGCCCGATGCCGTCGACATCTGCCCTGATGAGCACTTCGGACCGTATCCAGATCCCGCTCGCCGTGGCTGCCCGCTTTCCGATCGGGATCGCGATGGCGTACTCGATCGCGACGATATCTGCCCCGACACGCACATGGGGGCGACGCCCGACCCGAACCGGCGCGGCTGCCCGATGGGTGATCGCGACGGCGACGGCGTGCTGGACAACCAGGATCTGTGCCCGGATCAGCACCAGACGAACCTGCCCGACCCGAACCGTCGTGGCTGCCCGGCTGGCGATCTAGACAAAGACGGCATCCGCGATCCGCAGGACATCTGCCCGACGCTTCCGGCTGGTTTGTCGCCCGACCCGAATCGCCTGGGCTGCCCGCTGCCCGATCGGGACAAGGATGGCATCCCGGATCCGCAGGATGCCTGCCCTGACAAGCCCGGCTCGCCGAATACCGATCCGCGCAAGCACGGCTGCCCCGGTGGCCTGGCGGTGATCCAAGGCGGTGAGGTGAAGATCCTCAAGCCGGTGTTCTTCGCGTTCGACAAGGACGTCATCCTGCCGCAGAGCTTCCCGACGCTGCAGGCCGTGGCCGAGGTGCTCAAGGCGGTGCCGACCATCACGCTGCTCCGCGTGGAAGGTCACACCGACTCGCAGGGCAACCGGCTGTACAACATTGACCTGTCGGATCGCCGCTCGAAGAGTGTGATGCGCTGGCTGGTCGAGCACGGCATCGATCCCTCGCGACTGACCGCGCAGGGCTTCGGTCCCGACCGCCCGATCGCGACCAACAAGACGGTAGTCGGCCGAGCCAAGAACCGTCGCGTGGTGTTCCAGATCATCAACGGAACCGGCGCGACTGCCGAGCCAGTCAAGTAGCCGCTCCCCGCCCGGGGGGCGACTGCTCAATCGCTGCGGCCGCCCCGCGGCGCCTCATTCCGAGGCGCCAATCCCCCCAACGACAACCTACGCCAGTCGACACGACACGGCCCCCCAGCCGTGCGGTCGACGCATGCGCCCTGCTTATGGCTTGGCGAAATCCTGCGTCCAGTAGTGCTTGTAGGTCGACGTCGACGCGTAGTAGTAGCCGACGCCCAGGTGCTTGTAGGTGCCGTTCATGAGGTTGTTGCAGTGACCGGTGCTGGCCATCCAGGAAGCCATCACGGCTGCCGGCGTCGTTTGGCCCGCCGCGATGTTCTCGGCCGCGCCAGTCCAGGTGTACCCAGCCGAGGTAATGCGCTGCGAGAAGCTCGATCTGTTCGATCCGGTGTGGCTAAAGAAGTTCTTCGTCCCCATGTCCTTCGAGTGCTTGCGCGCCGCACAGCGCAGCTTGGTGTCGAGGGTCAGGGCCCCGACCTTGGGCTTGGCCACGCCGCCACAAGTGGCACCGGCGGCTCGCTTCTGATTCACCAGGGTGAGCACATCGGCTTCAAACTGCGCCCAGGTGGTGTTCCAGGTCGCGACGTCGTCGCAGTAGGCGAGCAGGGTCGCCTCGGGCACCACGCTCTCAGCCAGGCTCTGGGCCAGGCTGGGGGCGGGCGCAGCGAGCGAGATCGCCTCACCGATGACGGCGTCGCTGGGCTGAGCCACCTCGGCTTCTTCGCCGCCACAAGCGGCCAGGGAGGAACAGGCAAACAACGCGAGGGATAGTGTGAGCTTGTTGGTCATGAGGGCGTTCGTCGCGCACTCTGCCTGCGCTGTCAACGCCGCTGTGATTGCCGAGTGCTAGGTGCCACAGAACGTGCGGTAGGGACGGCTGCTGGCCGGAGCGGGCTCGGCATATCGAGCCTGCTCGGGCTGATCGTCGTAGGGCCGGGACAGGACCTGGGATAGCTGCTCGAAGGCTGAAAGATCCATCGCCTGCGTCGCCCGCTCCAGTGCTTCCTCGACGCGATGATTGCGCGGAATGAAGGCGGGGTTGTGTCGGCGCATGGAAGCGGCGCGCTCGGTCGGAGGCTGCGGGTCGATGTCCATACGCTGCCGCCAGCGCGCCAGCCATGCATCAAAGCGCGCGGCATCGCGAAGCTGTGCCCGCAGAGGCGTCACGTCCCCCCCATCTGCGAGATCGCAGAGACGGCGGAAGCTCAGCGTGAAGTCGGCCCGACTGGCATGTAGCTGTTCCAGCAGATCCTGCGCCAGGCTCTCGTCGCTGGGGTCGGCCGAGCGCAGGCCTAGCTTCTGACGCATGCCCGCCAGCCAGCGCGCTTCGAAGAGCGGCTCGAAGGCCACAACGCGCTCAGTGGCAATCGCCACCGCCTGCTTCGGATCGTCCGCGAGAAGCGGCAGCAGGGTCTCGGCAAAACGCGCCAGGTTCCACTGCACAATCGGCGGCTGGTTCGCATAAGCGTAGCGTCCCCCCTCGTCGATCGAGCTGAACACCGTCTGGGGATCGTAGCTGTCCATGAAAGCGCAGGGTCCAAAGTCGATGGTCTCGCCAGCGACTGAGGTGTTGTCGGTGTTCATCACTCCATGGATAAAGCCCACCATCATCCAGCGCGACACAAGCTCCGCCTGTCGCGCCATCACCGCATCAAGGAGCGCTAGATAGCGCGCTGCATCCGATGTCTCACCGACGGTCGGCAGCTCGGGATAGTGGCGAGCGATGACATAGTCAGCCAGGCGCTTGATGGCAGCATCGTCTCCTCGGCGGGCGAAAAACTCGAAGGTCCCGACGCGGATATGGCTCTGCGCGACACGCGTGAAGATCGCCCCCGGCAGCACCGATTCGCGATAGACCGGCTCGCCGGTCGCCACCGCCGCCAGCGCCCGCGTCGCTGGAATTCCCAGCGCGTACATCGCTTCGCTGATCAGGTACTCGCGCAGCACTGGTCCCAGCGCGGCCCGTCCATCGCCCCGTCGTGAAAACGGGGTCTGCCCTGCCCCCTTGAGCTGGATGTCGCGGCGGATGCCATCGCGCCCCATGACCTCGCCCAGCAGGATGGCGCGACCGTCGCCAAGCTGCGGTACAAAGTGGCCGAACTGGTGCCCGGCGTAGGCCATGGCGATCGGGTCGGCATCACTCGGCAGCTCGTTGCCGGAAAAGATCGCCGCCCCCTCCGGCGAGCTCAGCGCCTGCACATCCAGGCCCAGCCCCTCCGCGAGCGCGGTGTTCAGCTTAAGCAGCCGCGGTGCCTTCACTCGGCTAGGTCGGACCCGGGCGTAGTAGCCCTCAAGAGTGCGGGCGTAGCTGTGATCAAAACCGAAAGCGATGCTCATGCCCTGTTGTGCCCTGCCTGCGCCGTCCTGTGGGGGGATTTCGCACGCGCAGCGCAAGTCGGGGTGGCTTTTCGCTAAACTGGGTTCATGGGGGATGCTCGACGAGCCAGATGGCTGCTCGCCCGGCTGCTTGCGGTCTGGGGCCTGCTGCTGCTGCTGTTCGTATCGCTGCACTCGCCTGCTGCCCCGGCGCGCAACCCGACGGTTGCCGTCATGCCATTTCGCGATCTCTCGGCCGGCGGCGCGGGCAGCTCGCCCCACATCGGCGAAGCGATTCGCGAGACCGTCACCTCGGACCTCAAGCAGCTTGGATCGCTGCGCGTGATTGAGCGCGGCAACCTCGACAAAATCCTGACCGAGCAGGGCATCCAGGCGCACCGCCAGGATCTCGATGTCTCGACGGTGGTGAAGGTCGGGAAGCTCTTGGGTGCATCGCTTATCGTGGTCGGCGCGCACCAGCGACAAGGCTCGCAGGTCCGACTAACCGCTCGCTTTGTGCGCATCGAGACCAGCGAGGTCATCGGCGTCGCCAAGGTGGATGGCACGAGCCGCGACTTTCTGCGCTTGCAGGATCGCGTGACCGCTGCGCTGCTGCGTTCAGCTGGCTTTTCCGTCCATGCCAAGCAAGTCGAAGAAGGAGCCAGCCAGCGCCCCGACCTCAAGAGCCTGCGGACTCTCGAACTCTATGGTCAGGCCGTGCTGGCCGGTAACGACGACGAGCGTCGCAAGTACCTGCAGGCCGTCGTCGCCGAAGACCAGAGCTTCAGCTACGCGCTGCGTGATCTTGACGAGCTTGAGCGACGGCTGCGTACCTACCTGGCGCAGGCCCAGCCGCTGCAGGAACAGGAGCTGACCGAGCTGCGCGCGCAGGTCGCGGCGGCCAAGGATCCGCAGCTGGCGGCCGGGCTGCTGGTGCAGCTTCTAGGGCGGCTGGCGACGCAGAATCGCTGGCACGCGCTGGTCCAGCAGGCCCGCCGCTACCTTCACGGCCTGCCGGCAGGCGTCGCGATCAGCGGCAGTATCGACAATGTGGCGCTGATGCTCTTGCAATATGACGGCAGCCTGAAGGACTACGATGCCGTGCTACGCGACGGGGAATGGTATCTGAAGCGGGCTCCCGGCAGTCCGCTTTTCAGCACCATCACCGGCCTAGTTCAGCAGGCCATCGAGAGCAAACGACGCCAGGATGAAGGTCGAAAGCGAGTGCAAGACGAGCTCAGCGCGACCGATCGGCCCGAGCACTGGGATCTCTGCCGAGTCGGCGATCTATGTCGCAGCAGCGAGCAGTACGAGGCTGCGCTGCGCTTCTATGATCTATGCGGCCAGGTTGCCGGCCCCGAGGCCAAGCCACGCGCTGAGCTCATGCCGCTGCTTGTGCTGTCGGCTTCAAACGGCGGGCTGTGGAAGGCGCTGCATCGGCTGCTCGCCGAGTGGGAGCGGCTGGACGCGCGCGAGGCGCAGAAGTGGCGCGTGCAGTATCGCGGCTGGATGCCCGAGGATGAATAGGCGACGACACCGCATATTGGGCGCAGCGCTCGTATGGGCTGGCTGGCTTTGTGGCAGCTGGCTAGCCCTCGCCAGCTGGGTTGCACAGGCCAGCCCCGCCGACCCCGCCCAGGCGCTTGTTGCTGAGCGCAACACACTGCTGCTCAAGCTTTTCCGTGACGAGGATTCCGCCGGCACAATCCCCGCACTCAAGCACCTGTACGAACAGCGTGCCCGCCTACAAGCCTCCGCCGTGCAGCAGGAGGAGGCGCAGCAGAAGCGCAACGCCGAGCTCGCGCTGTATCAAAAGTCGCTCGACTACGAAGCGGCCTGGTACTGCCGCCTTGCCGTCGATCCGCGTCAGCCACGCGGTGACCGCTATCAGCCGCTCGACTGGGGACGAGTGCTGCGCAAGACCGAGGTGCCGCTGGCGACGGCGCCTGACAACGTGCTCGCAGATGCCAGCGTCACGATTTACGAGGTCGAAGGGCAGAGCCAACGCTATTTCGTCGATGCCAGCGACAACCCCAGCTTCCAAGCCGCGGTCGGCGATCTGGTCGCCCTGTGCCGCTACAAACAGTCGACGCGCAGCGACCTACCGGCCCCTTGGAGCAGCCGAACGCTGACCAGCAGCAAGTACTCCGGCCGCATTGCTCGGCCACCACGCATCGCCGACAAGCAGGGATGGAACCCCATCCACATCACCGACCAGGAGCTGCGCAATGCCATCCTCGACCGACGCTGGGAGACGCCTCCCGATCGCTACGTCGTGGCCTTGGTGCGCGTCGAAAAGGAACTTGGTTCTGGACGTTTTGCCATGCTGTCGCGCTACTGGCAGGACCCGTTCCTGCTCGAAGTACCGGCCGGCTTGCCACGAGTCGAGCTGCTAAAGGCCGGCGAGTTCGTCTGGATCATCCTCGGCAAGCCCCGCTTCGATCGCGAGCAGGGCAAGCTTGTCCTCGTCGCGGCCGACATCGAGCTGCGCTATCTCGTGGATAGCTAAGGTCATTTGCCGCATCGGGGAGAGCGCAGGAACCTCGGCTCGCGGCTTGCCGTCAAAGATGTCGCTCTTCATCGCCCCATCGCAAATACCAATAAGGAGTGTGCATGATGCGTTCGCGATTCCTCGTTCCCTCGAATTTGCTAGCGGTCTCCCCTGCTGCCGCGCTTGGTGTCGTCCTTTCGCTGGGTGTGGTCAGCGTCGATTGTGGCAAGTCGCCGCCGCAGTATCTCGACGGCGTGACCTATCCCGAGTCGACCTACAAGCCCGGCATGACCTACTACAAAGACGTCCTGCCCATCACGCAGAGCGCCTGCCAAAGCTGCCACACCACCGGCGGCATTGGCCCGTTTCCGCTTCTGACCTATGCCGACGCGCAGGCCCACCACGCGCAGATGTCGGGGTCGGTGCAGTCGCGCTCGATGCCCCCGTGGATGCCCTCGCAGACCTGCCAGAGCTTCAAGGGAGCACGCACGCTGACGCAGGATCAGATCGACACCATCTTTTCCTGGTCGAAAGACAACGCGCCCGAGGGCAATCCGGCCGACGCTCCGGCGCCGCCGCCCAACAACACCCCAACGCTGACTGGTGCCACGAGCGACCTCGATATCGGCGGCGACTACACCCCGGTAACCACCGACGACTATCGCTGCTTCGTCATGGACCCAAAGCTGACGGCCGACACCGACCTTGTGGCCTATGACTTCGTGCCTGGTGTACGGGCGGAAGTGCACCACGTACTGGTCTACTCCGGCTCACTCGCCGAGATGCAGGGCAAAGATCAGGCGGGTCCGGGCGTGGGCTACACCTGCTACGGAGGCCCGGCGATCACCTCGCCGCAGCTGGTCGCGGCTTGGGTTCCTGGCTCGGGAGCTACGATCTTCCCGACAGGAACGGGCATCCCGCTCAAGGCCGGGGCCGGCCTGGTGATGCAAATCCACTACAACACGCTCAACGGTGCGTCGCCCGATCGCTCGAAGCTTCGGCTGCAGTTTTCGACGGCGCGCGTGCCGCGACCGGCAATCCTGACCTCGCTGTCGCAGACCCAGTTCAGCATCCCCGCTGGAGCCCAGGGTTACAGCGCCAGCAACACGCTGACGACGCCAAGCAACCTGACGTTGTGGGGTCTCGCGCCGCATATGCACCAGCTTGGTCGTCGCGCCCAGATCTCCGCGCAGGCGCCCGACAACAGCAGCCAGTGCCTGATCGACATCCCGGCCTGGGACTTCCACTGGCAGCAGCTGTACATGTACAACACAGCGACGGGGATCAGCCTGGCCAAGGGCACCAAGATCTCGCTGACTTGCACCTGGGATAACCCTACCGGCAACGCGATCCGCTGGGGCGAAGCGACCACCGACGAGATGTGCATCAACTACTTCTACGTCACGCAGTAGTCGCCTAGCACCGCCGGGCAGCGCCCCGCCCTAGCTCCCCTACTCCAGCGCAGCCGACTTTTGCACCGCGTGCAATAATTCTCCCCCGTCCAGTACTGCCCGCGCCGCTGCGATGTCGCGATAAAGCGGCCGATCGTCGTCGAGCGCCGGCACACTCTGACGCAGGACACGATAGCCCGCCTGCAGCGCCGGGTTGGGCTGTAGCGGCTGCCGCAGGTGCAGGCCCTGAGCCGCACACAGAAGCTCGATGGCCAGCACATTGCGCACGTTGTCGACCACCCGCTGCAGCTTGTCGGCTGCGTGCACACCCATCGAGACGTGATCCTCGCGCCCGGCCGAAGTCGGAATGCTGTCGACGCTCGCTGGGTGGGCCAGGATCTTGTTGTCTGAGACCAGCGCCGCCGCCGTCACATGCGCCATCATGAAGCCAGAGTTCAGCCCGGACGAGGGCGTCAAGAAGGCCGGCAGCCCCGACGAGGTGTGCGGGTTCATAAGCTGCTCAATGCGGCGCTCCGCGATGCTGGCTAGCTCGGCGGTCGCGATGGCCGCAAAGTCGAGCGCAAGCGCCACCGGCTGACCGTGGAAGTTGCCCCCCGAAATAATCGCCTCGGGCTCCGCCGCGCTGAGTGCAGGAAAGATCAGCGGGTTGTCGGTGGCGCTCGCCATCTCGCGCAGGAGGACGGTCTCGGCATAGTTCAGCGCGTCGCGGCTAGCGCCATGAACCTGCGGCATGCAGCGCAGCGAATAGGCGTCCTGCACCTTGGCACAGCCGCGGTGCGATTCGACGATGGCGCTGTCTGCCAGCAGCCGACGCAGATTGGCGGCGCTCGCTGCTTGCCCGGGATGCGGGCGTACCGCCTGGATGCGAGCGTCGAAGGCCCGTGGTGTGCCGAGCAGCGCCTCTAGCGACATGGCTCCGGTGATGTCGGCCAGTCGGCAGGCCTGCAGCGCATCGTGCACCGCTAAGGCGCCGATCGCGGTCATGCACTGGGTGCCGTTGACCAAGGCCAAGCCCTCGCGAGCGCTGAGTTCAACCGCGCTGAGTCCATGTCGCGCGAGAGCAGCGGCGGCAGGTTCGGGGCGACCGGTGTCCACATCGTTGCAGACAACCTCGCCCTCGCCGATCAGCGCGAGAGCCAAGTGCGCAAGCGGCGCCAGATCGCCGGAAGCCCCCACAGATCCGCGCGAAGGCACCACGGGATGGATGCCGCGATTGAGGAAGTCGCAGAGCCGCTCGACGATAACCGGCCGCACACCGCTGTGTCCGCGACTTAGGGTGGCGGCGCGCAAG
Source organism: uncultured Myxococcales bacterium (assembly GCA_937952145.1). Classification (GTDB taxonomy): domain Bacteria; phylum Myxococcota_A; class Polyangia; order Palsa-1104; family JAEUJZ01; genus JAEUJZ01. Next base: position 22,310 of record CALFYE010000034.1, on the reverse strand, counting down.
AGCAGCATCGCCCGCACCACTTCGCCGGCCAAGGCTGGTCCAACACCGACGGCGTGCGAGCGGATCAGGTTGCGCTGCAGCGCCGCGATCTCGCGCGCCGAGATCCGCACATCGGCAAGAAAGCCAAAACCCGTATTGACGCCATAGACGCTCGGCGCAGCGTCACCGGCCGCCACGATCTCGTCAATCACGGCGCGGGCGCGGGTAATCCGCGACTCGGCCTGCGGACTGAGGATAACCGGGCGCCGTCGGCGTGCGACCTCAACCACCGCGGACAACGAAAGCTCATCTTCGCCAATTCGAAACGGCTGCATGGGGTGCTTGCATATCACAGGAAGCCCCCAGGGCTGCCTCCGGCAGCGGATCAGAACCGCTTGCAGGCGTGCAGCCGTCCCCGACGGCTAGTACGGGCGCTGGCCGTTGAAGTTGCCTGGCGGGTCGTAGTTGCAGACCCAGAACGTCCAGCGACCGCCGTTAAAGCTGCCAAACGGCGAGCCCGTCGTGCACTGCTTGACGCCGCAGCCCAGACGCAATGACTTGGCCCATACCACCTGAGTGTAGTGACCGCAGCTCTTCCCCGACACGCAGCTGTTGGTCGAGTATGTATAGAACTGCTTCTCAGACACCCAATCAGCGACGACAGCTTGAGCATTGCCCTGGCCGGTATCGGCGTAGATATTCTCGCCATAGCTGCCGCCCGAGTGCACGAACTGGCATTTGTTCGCCCAGGCCTGTGCCGTCGCTGCGACCATCGAGTCCCAGGTCAGTGCCGGCATCGGCATGGCCGGGGCCGGGCTGACCGAGGCGCGTGCCGTGTTGTGCGCCGCCGTGATGCCATTTAGGAGGGTGTTCCCCTCGGGATCGCTGCCCCCGCTAGTGCCACCCATGTCGCTGTTGCCGGGGGTCATGCCGCCGTCGCCATCAGCTGACATGACATCGCCACTACAGCCTGCCACGCCGATTGCCAGCGCCAGCGCCAAGCCACCCACTAGGGCGCTGCCAGCCCGCCAGCTGACGTCGCCCAAGCTCCTAAACCGTGCAGTGAAATAAGGGATATGCATTGGACTATCGTAGGCAGAACGAGAGGTTTTGTCGTCGCTGACCGAATTTCGCAAGCGCCAGGCCAGCTTGGCGCAAGGCGCGCGCTGATCGCAGCCCTGCCTTCTTGCCCCCCCGCCCTCCGTCGTCGTGGTACCGTGACAGCTATGCTCTGTCCACGCTGCAAAGAGCCCCTGCATGCGACGCTAGAGCAGACGCCTAGCGGGCGCGTTGAGATTGATCGCTGCGCCGCGTGCCATGGTGTCTGGTTCGACGCAGGCGAGCTAGCGATGCTGGCCCAGCTAGGCAATAGCGAGGCCTTCGCGCTGCAGTCACCGCTCCTTGCCGGCGACGACGCTAGTGTGCCCTGCCCCCGCCACCCCGAGCTGCGCATGCTGGAGCGCCAGCTGCTGCCGACTAAGGCTCGCATAGTCCCGCTGGGCGGTGACGACAGCGGGCCACTCACGATCGATCAGTGCCCTACCTGCCATGGGCTGTGGTTTGACGGTGGCGAGCTCGATCAGCTTGCCAAGTCGCTACGCGACTCGCGGCTGGCGCCTTTTCTCGCCGATCCCGCGGTGATGGATCGACCTGGTTCGGCGTGGCGGTGGATCTTCATGCTCCTCACCGGCCTGCCGGTTGAGCAGTGGCAGCCGCGACTCCGGCGCCCGCTTTCGGTGCTGACTTTGATCGCGTTGTGCGCTGTCGTCTTTCTGTGGCAGCTAGGCGCCCCGGGACACGACATGCTGGCCGATCAGTACGGCCTCGTCCCGTCGCGCATCCTGCAAAGCGGGCCCTGGCCCCTGCTGCTGCACATGTTCATGCACGGCAACCTGCTGCACATCCTGGGCAACATGTACTTCCTGTGGGTCTTCGGCGACAACGTCGAGGATCGCCTAGGCCCGCTGCGCTTCATGTACTTGTACTTCGCAGCCGGCTTCGGGGCCGCGCTCTGTCACGCCGTACTCACCAACCGCCCCGACATCCCTGCCGTCGGAGCCTCCGGCGCCGTGGCCGGAATCATGGCCGCCTACGTCGTGCTGTTCCCGCAGGCCCGTGTCGTCTCGATGATCATGTTCTTCAGCGTGCGCTGGCAAACGAGCACGTATCTATTGGTCTGGCTGGGCTATCAAGTGCTCGGCGCCAGCTTGGGGATTCCCGGCATCGCGTGGTGGGCGCACATCGGCGGCTTCATTGTCGGCTATCTCGTCGCGCGGCCGTACCGCCTGGGGATCGCTGAGCCCAAGGCAGCCAACGAAGTTGCGTGGCCCCCGCACCGCGCGACCGCTGCGCCGCCCCCTCCGAACAGCTCGCGTCGGATGGAGTGGTACTGAGCCCACCGAAGCCTGGGCCCCCTCGGCCAGCCGCGGCATCCCCCCGCCTGTCCCCCCGCTGCGAACGTCCGCTACTTGATGTTGACGGTCACAACGCCCTGGCGCTGTGGGTCGACGCGCGTGTTGTTGTCGTCGTTGTAAAAGAGGATGAGGCGGATTTCCTTCCGTCCCGCTGTGACGATCTGCGCCGGGTCGATGATGGTGGCGTTGGGGACCAGGAAGGGATTGGCGTCGTTGGGGATGACCGTGGTCTCGGCCAGGTAGTTGCTGGGACCGATGAAGGCGCGGACCTTGCCCCGGCCATACTCTTTGCTCGCCCCGCTGCCAATCTTGAACGGCACCATGGCGGGTCCGCTTGAGTCGTAACCACCGACGGTAAACCGCACGTCGATCGGCTTGCCGGCTTCCAGCGTCTGATCGGCTACGGGCGAGATGATGCTGACTACCGGCGAGGTATCAGGCGGCTGCTCACAGCCGGCGCTCGCCGCACAAATGAGCAGGGCACTGCCCAATGCCGCACTGAAACGAGTGATGCATCGGCGGACATAAGCTGTCTTCGTCATAAGGGCCTCTAGGTTGGAAGGGTGATGCGTTGAGGTGAGGAGGGATGAAGGACCGAAGGCGCCTCAGTCGCTCACCGCGCTGGCATGGCCAGACCACGGCGGCGGGGTCACGCGAGGCTAGTTGATGCCGCAGAGCGGGTCGTCTGAACCTTTGCAGCGCTCGAACTTGGCCTTCTTCTCGCGCTCTTTCGCTGCCCGGCGCTGAGAATCGGCCTCAGCTGCAGCCGCCGACGCACGACGAGCCGCATCGCGGGCCTGACGGGCCAGTTCGATGCGCTCTTTTTCGTCGGTGGCACTGCCGAGCATCTTACTGATGCGATCGACTTCGCCCATCTTCTCGGTGAGCACCTTCTGCAGTCGAGCCTGCTCGTCCTTGTCGGATTTGCGCTCGGCATCCAGCTTGGCGATCAGTTGCCGACGCGCTTCCATCTTGGAAGCAGCCTGGCTGCGGTTGACGACGATTAGAATGACGACCGAGAGCGTCACCAGAGCAGCCGCCACGGCACCGATCAGCTTCCACGGGATCGGCTTGGTGCGAATGGCCTCGGCCTCGGCGGCCAAGCGGTTTTCTTCGATCCGCGCCTGCGCCTCGATGCGAGCCCGACGCTCGGCCTCTTCCAGGCGAACGCGGTCCTCCATCTCTTTGCGCTCTTTTTCCTCGCGGGCACGCTTCTCGGCGTCCTTCTGCGCCTTGATGCGGGCTTCTTCAGCCTCGCGTACCGCGCGCTCGGCGTCCTCTTTGGCGCGTCGATCGGCCTCGATTGCCGCCACACGCGCATCCTCTTCTTCGCGCTGGCGATCTTCTTCGAGCTTGTGCAGCTCTTTGAGGGAGAACAGAAGCGAGTTTTCTTCGCGAGCCATTGCTACCAGAACTCCTCGGCATCCCGTTGGGCAGTCGCAACGATCGCGACGGTCGCCCCGGTAATAGTTCTCTAGATAATACCGTGCTCCCCGAGCTTTTTACAGAGGTTGACCTGTGCCGGCGGAGCGGGGTACGACGCGACTCCCATGTCCAATCGGATGAACCAGTTGACCGTGCCTGCCTCTTTATCGCTTTTAGCGCCCCCTGTCATCAGTTTTGGCAGCGCCCACAGTGCCAGCCGGGCGACCAGCCTGAGCCTAGTGATCCTCGTTAGCTGTGTTTCTCCGACGCTGAGCCAGGCAAAGCCGGCGGTGGTGAAGGACAGCGCGCAGCTCGGTGTGGTAACGAGCCCAACCGCAAAGTCACCGCCTCCGGGCGCTCAGCCAGGTACCGGCCCGCTGCTTCACCCCGATGAGCGCCACCTGGGTCAGCTTCGCCAGCTGACTGCCGCCGGCGAAAACGCTGAGGCCTACTGGTCCTTCGACGGCCAGCGCCTGAGCCTGCAGGCGACAACGGCGAACGACAAGTGCGATCAGGTCTATACGCTGGACCTGGGAACCCCGGGCATGGGGCTGGGCACGCTCAGCCCAGTCAGCGGCGGCCATGGGCGGCATACGTGTAGCTACTATTTTCCGGGAGGAGATCGACTGCTGTTCAGCTCGACCCGCCACCTGGGAGACGCCTGCCCGCCGACCCCAGATCGCAGCAAGGGATATGTCTGGCCTCTGTATAACTACCAAATCTACAGTTCAAAGCCAGATGGTTCTGATCTCAAGCGCCTAACCCAGACCCAGGCCTACGACGCGGAAGCGACCGTCTGTCGCGACGGCAGCGTCATTTTTACCTCCGATCGCGACGGCGACCTGGAGCTTTACCGCATGAACCTCGACGGTACGGGGATAAAGCGGCTGACGAATGCCCCCGGCTACGACGGCGGCGCGTTCTTTTCAGAGGACTGTCAGCACATCGTCTGGCGGGCCGCTCGACCGCGCACCACCGATGAGCTGACCGAGATGCGAGCTCTGCTGAAAGAGCACATGGTCCGCCCCACTCGGATGGAGCTCTGGGTAGCCAATGCCGATGGCTCTGGCGCACATCCAGTGACCGACTTTGGCGCCGCATCGTTTGCCCCGTATTTTTACCCAGCCAAGTTAGCAGGGTCCGCGAATCGCCGTATTATTTTTTCGTCAAACTACGGAGACCCCCGAGGACGCGAGTTCGATATCTGGGCCGTGAACGCCGATGGCACCAACCTAGAGCGCATCACGTTCAGCCCTGACTTCGATGGCTTCCCGATCTTTTCGCCAGATGGCAGCCGCCTCGCCTTCGCAAGTAACCGCGGCGGCAAGGTGCACGGCGAAACCAACATTTTTGTCGCCAGCTGGCAACCCGGTCCTGCCGTGCCCGGCGCCTTCAAGCCCACCGTCGCCGACGAAATCTACAAGCGAGTGTCATGGCTGAGCGATCCGGCGCGCGAGGGACGAGGAGTGGGCACGCGCGGGCTGGCCGCGGCCGCCGATCAGCTAGCGGCCTGGATGTCTGAGACGGGTCTGGAAGGCGGGGCCGACGCCCCAGCAGGCGGTAAAGCGGGCAAGTCTTCGTTCTTTCAAGATGTCGAGGTCTTTGTCGGAGTGCGCGATCAAGGCTCGAATCTGCGCCTAGAGGAACCGGTACCAGCCCGTCCCCTTTCAGCGACGCAGGCAACCCCAGCCGGGATGTCGGGCAGCGGCGCCTTTGCTGGCCGCCTGCGCTTCTGCGGCTATGGCATCACCGCCCCCGAGGCTCACTGGGATGACTTCGCGGCCGGCGATCTGAAGGGCATGGTGGCCGTCATCCTGCGCGGCGTCCCGGCGAACAAGTTCTCTGGCGGAGCCGCGCGCTCGTATTCCGACCTGCGCTTCAAGGCGTGGAGCGCCCGCGAGCACGGCGCCGTTGCAGTAGCCTTCGTCGACCTATCCAGCGACGGCGTACCGCGCTTGACACTCGACGGCCCAGAGGGGGGAGCGGGGCTGCCCGTCGTCTACCTAGCCAAGTCAGCTCTGGCTGAGCTTGCGCGAGGAGCGTCGAGCACTCCTGCCGATCTGCTGTCAAAGCTTGAGGCCGCAGCCAACGAAGGGAAGCCGGGCAGTATCGAACTGCCGGGCCGCTTGGCCGGTGAGATCAAGCTGGCCCGAGAGTCACGACGGGAACGCAACGTGGTCGGCTTGCTGCGCAGTGGAAGCCCCGATGCGCCGGTGATGGTTCTCGGCGCGCACTACGATCATCTGGGCCTGGGCGGCCGCGGCTCGCTCGCCCCGGGGCAGAAAACGCTGCACCCCGGCGCCGATGACAATGCGTCGGGGACAGCCGCGTTGCTGCATGCGGCAGCGCGCCTGAAAGCTCAGCCGCCTAGTCAGCCCCTGGACATCTACTTCGTCGCATTCACGGCGGAGGAAGTCGGCCTAGTGGGGTCCAGCCGCTTCGTCGAAAAGCTGCCGGTCGGCCTCCGCAAAGAGCGCATCCGCGCCATGTTCAACTTCGACATGGTTGGACGACTCGCTTCAGCCTCGGGCCAAACGATGCCAAGCGTTGTTGTGCAAGGCAGTGACTCGGCCGCAGAGTGGGCAGAGATTGTCGCGCCGCGCTGCCAAAACCTCGGGCTGTTCTGCCGGCTCGGCGGCGATGGCTATGGGCCGAGCGACATGACACCGTTTTACGGTAGCGGCATCCCCGTCCTGTTCTTCTTCACCGGCGCCCACGGCGACTACCACCGCCCCAGCGACACCGCCGAAAAGCTCAACGCCATGGGCATTGCACAGATTGCCGATCTGGCCGCCCACCTCAGCCGCGATACGGCGGATCGCTTGAAGCAAAACCCGACGGGCCTGGCATGGAAAAAGCCCAGCGGACCGCCACCACGGGCCGGCGACCGCGGCTATGGCGCATACCTGGGAACGATCCCAGACTACACGGCCATGCAAGGCGGGCGGGGCGGCGTCAAGCTGACTGGCGCGCGCCCGCAGAGCCCGGCCGAGGCCGCCGGGGTACGGGCCGGGGACATTCTCGTGGGCCTTGGGGAAAGCAAGATCGAAACATTGGAAGACATGGCTTTTGCGCTCAAGAAGTACAAGCCCGGACAGCAGGTCGATGTCATCGTGCTCCGCGACGGTGCGCGCGTCGTTCTCAAGACCACGCTCAAGGCCCGCACAGAGTAGCTGCGCGGTAGAAATGGGGGGCCGCATGCGCATCCTTGGGCTTGAGTCATCCTGCGATGAGACTGCCTGCGCTATCGTCGAGCTTCGTGAGTCTTCGCCTCCAGTCTCGGCGACTGGGGCGGCTGCTCGCTGCTTTCCGTCTCTGACGGTGCGATCCGATGTTGTGGCGTCCCAGATTGAGCTCCACAATCGCTGGGGTGGCATCGTCCCTGAGATCGCGGCTCGCCAGCACATCCAAAATGTCCTGCCGACCGTCGACAGCGCACTGCGCGACGCGGGTCTACGACTGACCGATCTCGATGGGATTGCCGTTACTCGGGGACCGGGCCTCGTCGGGGCGCTGCTCGTCGCCGTTCAGGTGGGCAAAGCGCTGGCCTTCGCGACGGGCCTGCCGCTGGTCGGTGTGAACCACCTCGAAGGCCACCTCTTGGCAGCCTATCTCAGCGACGGCGCGACGAACGAGGTGCCGCCGATGCCACACCTCGCCTTGCTGGTCTCGGGCGGGCATACGGCTGTTCTGCTGGTCCGGGCGCTGGGAGACTACGAGCTTCTAGGCAGTACCAGCGACGACGCGGCAGGAGAGGCCTTCGACAAGGTAGGGAAGCTGCTGGGCCTTGGCTATCCCGCCGGCCCACAGATTGACCGATTGGCAGCAACGGGGAATGCGCAGGCAGTGCGATTTCCCAAGGCGATGACCGGACAAAAGCGCGGACTACAGCTGAGCTTTAGTGGACTGAAGACCGCAGCGGCGGCTTATCTGGCCGCAAATCCCCCACAGTCCGAGGCTGAGCTCGCCGACTTCTGTGCCTCGTTCCAGGCTGCAATTGTGGAACAGCTGGTGCGTAAGACACGCCTCGCTCTCGTCGCGCATCCATCGCTGCCGGCCGTCGTAGTGTCGGGGGGCGTGGCCTGCAACCGAGGACTGCGCACCGCTCTCCACCGCTTGTGCCAAGAGCATGGACGGCGATTTTTTGCCGCCAGGCCACGCTGGTGTGCCGACAATGCCGCGATGATCGCCGCCGCGGGTGCGCTTCGGCTGCAGCGAGGCGAGCGCAGCGACTTATACCTCAACGCCACAGCCAGCCTGCCGATCGCTCGATGAACACCCCGACCGAACCCAGCACAACCGTTTCCCCTCGCCTTCCTCTCGACGCTCGAACGCTCATTGATCGCTACGGCGTCCGCGCCAAGAAGAGCTGGAGTCAGAACTTCCTCGTCGATCCGCGGACGTATCGCGCGATTGTCTCGGCGTGTCAGCTCAGTCAGCAGGACACAGCGGTCGAGATCGGCGCCGGACTCGGCACGCTGACCAGCCACCTGCTACTCACCGGAGCGCAGGTGATCGCTGTCGAGCGTGAGCGCGACATGTGCACCATTCTGCAGCGCGAGTTAGGCTCCGAGCCGAGGCTGCGGTTAGTCACGGCAGATGCTCTTCAGCTCAAGCTGAGTGAGCTGTTGCTTGACGAACGCGCCGGTTCAGATCGTCGCCTGGTCGTCGTTGGCAACCTGCCCTATCAGATCGCCTCGCCGCTCTTGTTCCAGCTGCTGGCCCAGCGGACGCTCCTGCGTCGCATCGTCGTGATGATCCAGCGGGAGGTGGCCGATCGCCTGCTCGCGTCTGTGGGTACCGACGCGTACAGCTCGATGTCGGCGCAGGTGCAGATGCTCGCCCGGGTCGAGCACGTCTGCAATGTGGGCCGCGGGGCATTTATCCCAGCGCCGCGAGTCGAATCAACGGTGGTGCGGCTCATTCCGTATGCGACCAGCGCGTTGCCGGTGCGCAGTCTGAACAACTACGCGACGGTCGTGCGCGCGGGATTCGGACAGCGACGGAAGATGCTGCGCAACTCGCTCGCTGCTCAGCTGGACCCGAGTGCGATGGCGGCGCTGGACATCTGTGGCATTGACCTTCGCCGTCGGGCTGAGACCCTCTCGCTTAGCGAGTTTGCGCGTTTGGCAGATGCCCTGCCTGACGACCCAGCGTCGGAGACGAGGTAGCGGTTCGTACCCGTTGGGCGGCAAGAGGAAGGAGCGGAAGTCGGGAGGAGAGCGGCCGGGAAGGCGGCTGATTGCGCCGCCTCGGCACTACTTCGGTGGGGCCTGCAGAAGCACAAACATTGACTGTTCACCGCGCTGCACCAGCAGGACGTGCCCGCCGGCACGCTCTGTGCTGAGTGCCCGGACCACGTCATCAGCGGAGTGGACTGGCCGACGGTCCACCTCGATGATCACATCCCCCCGCAGCAGTCCCGACTCGGCAGCTGGGCTGCCCGGCCGCACGCCATTGATCAGGGCCCCCTGCTGGGCCTTGAGCCCAAAGCGCTCAGCGAGCTGGGGGCTCAGCGTCTGTAGTCCCAGACCGAGCTTAGCCTTACCCGCCTGCCCGTCGTCAGCAGAGCTGGCCGATGCCGAGCCTTCTTCCCCTGGAAGCTCAGCCGTCTTCGCCTGCAGTGCCATGAGCTTCCCGTCGCGCCAGACCTCTAGGCCGATGCTGTCGCCGACCCGACGAGCCAGGACGTAGCGCTGCACATCGCGCGAAGTCGTTACCGGCTTGCCATCGACCTTGACGATCACGTCGCCGCGCCGAACACCAGCTTTCTCAGCGGGCGCGCCAGCGGTCAGCTGACCGACGAGCGCCCCCTTCTCAGGGGCGCCCAGCGCCTTTGCCATGTCAGACGTGTAAGGCTGCATCGAGATGCCGAGGAACGGGCGACGGACCTTGCCGCTAGCGATCAGTTCGCGAGCGATCGGCTTGGCCATGTCCGAGGGGACCGCGAAGCCGATGCCAATGTTGCCGCCGGGGCCAAGGATGGCGGTGTTGATACCGATGACTTCGCCGTTCAGGTTGACGAGTGGCCCACCGGAGTTCCCCGGGTTGATCGATGCGTCGGTCTGCAGAAAGTCCTGATAATTCCCGCCACGGTCGCCAATGCCCGACCGTCCTTTGGCGCTGATCACGCCAACCGTAACGGTATGGTCCAGGCCGAACGGGTTGCCGATCGCCATGACCCACTCGCCGACGGCCAGCCGCTCCGAATCACCAAGCGGAGCGGCTTTGAGGCTGTAGCCCTTCCCCTGCACGCTAATGACGGCTAGGTCCGATCGAGGATCAGTACCTACGATCTTGGCCGGCAGCTCTTTCCCATCCTGGAACTGGACCTTGATCTCGTCGGCCCCGCCGACCACATGGTTGTTGGTCAGGATGAAACCCTTGTCATCGATGACGACCCCCGAACCAGCGCCACGCTGCAGCGGAGCCCCCATGTCCTCATCGCTTTGGCCCTCTTCATCATCGTCCGGCCCGCCGAACGGCCCACCGAAGGGAAACGGCATGTTTTGGTGGAATGGGCCACGCCGCATCACTCGCGACAACTTCTGCTTCTTGGCCACGCGAATGGCGACGACACTGGGCGAGACCTGCTCCGCCACCTGGGCGAAGGTTCGCGAGAGCCCACGGGCATCTTCTACCTGCCCCTTACCCACCGCGGAAGCCGGCGAGGCGGTCGTACTTCCCGTTGGTGATGCGGCCGGCGTCGTCACCATAGCGACGGAAGGGCCAGCCGCAGAAGCCGCCTGATCCCAGGTCACCTTGACGCGTGTGCAAGCCAGGGTGATGAGAGCGCCCGTCGAAAACAGCGCGATGCTACGCCAAAAGCGCGTCTCTCGGAGTTGCGTTGCCATGTCCTATATCCTCCAGATCGAGTACAGAGAGCGGATCGTAGCGCGAAAGCTAATGACGACCAGTACAACGCACAAGGCTTGCTATGCATTCCTCATGCCCGCGGCTCGTCTGCAGCCGGTCGGCCCCCGGCGATTCATGACCCGGGCCCCCGCCCCCCCCGGGCCGGCATGTCAAAATAGATCCGCGCCATCGGAGCTAGACCATGTCAAACGCTGAAGCTTCCTCTTCAATTCCAAAGGGCCCCAGCCCGGCGACCCTGCCGCGGCGCGGTGGGCTCGTCCGAGTGCTCAAGATCGTAGGCGGCATCCTCGGTAGCCTTGTGCTGATCGGTGTGGCCGTGGGCCTCGCCGTGGACTTCGGGAGCCTAGTAGAAAAACAGATCGTGGCGCAGGGGCCGAAGCTCCAGGCCAAGCTCGGTCGTGGCCTGCGCGTAGGGCGCGTCCGCCTGAAGCTCCTGCCCAAGATTCGTCTGGAAATTCGCGACATTGCGATTGAGGCGCAGCCGGGGACGAGCGGGATCATGGCGCAGCCGCTGCTATCGGTGGGCTCAGTGCGAGCGAATGTGGCGGTGCTTCCCAGTTTGCTGTCGCTGGGACGCCGAGTCGAGGTCGACCAGGTAGAGGTGACAGACTTGCGGCTGCAAGTCGTGCGCACCGCCGACGGCAAGCTGTCGTACGAGGACATTCTCGAAAAGCTCGGTGATCAGCCAGAGAGCCCACCGATGACCCAGGCCGAAATCGACCGCCTGGCTGGCTTCCTGCTGTCACAGGCCGCGCTGGTTGATGCAGCGGTCTACTTTTACGATCTCTCGACGCCGTACGGTGCCGCAGCACCGATCAAGATCGAAGGAATTCAGTTTGGGCTGCGCGACGCTCGCCTGTTTTCGCCGTTCTCGCTGACGTTGGACATGGCCATCCTGGCGACGCAGCGAAACTTCCACCTCGGGCTCACGATCGGCCCCCTGCCGCCTGACCTGCAAGTAACCCAGCCACTCTCGCTGCTGCGCAAGGCGGAGCTTGAGATCCTGCCGCTTGAGATCGAGCCGCTCCTGCGCTTCCTGCCGCCCTCGACGGGCATGGGCCTGGCTCGCGCCAAGCTAGAGGCCAAGCTCAACCTCGAGACTCCGCTGGAATCCGGGCAGCTAAAGCTGAGTTCGCTCTTCGCCGCTCGTGGCGTGGTGCTGGAGCAAGGCCCCGGCGCATCGACATCAGGGCGACGGGGACAGGCCACTGACATCAAGATCGAGTCGCAGCTGGGTGCATCGCTCCTCAGTGGGGACGTCAAACTCGACAAGCTGGAGCTGGCGGTCAATGACATGACCGTCTCGTCCCAGGCCGATCTGCGCAACCTGTGGACCAGCCCGGCCGTGCACATGCTCAAGCTCGGCTCGCGAGGGCTCTTGCTCGAAAAGCTGGCCCGCGTCCTGCCGCCAGTGGCGCTCCCGAAAGACGCTCAGTTCAGTGGTCCGCTAGAGATCCGAGGTACAGCCTCGGGATCGCCAACCGCGGCCCAGATCGAGGTGGCCTTCGATCTGACTCCTGCGACGCTGATGCTGCCTGCGCTGGCCAAGCCAGCGGGGACACCTCTCTCGCTCGAGTTCAAGGGGCAGGTCCAGGGCGTCGATCGCGGCATTCTCATCGATCGGCTAGGGCTGACGCTCGGCCCGCTGGCGCTGCTGCTGCGCGGCCAGGTGCGCTCTGGGGATGACCTCGACCTGAAGGTGGATACCGGCACCATCGATCTCGATCGCCTGCTGCGGCTGTTGCCCAGCGTCGAAAAGTCGGTGCCCAAGGGGAGCCGCATCGATGGCGATCTGCGCGTCTCGGGCAGCGTCAAAAAGAAAGGCGAGCAACTGGATGTCCACAGCGAGGTGGCGATGAAGAACGCGCTCATCGACCAGGGCGAGCTGGATCTAAGGGGCGGAGCCACGCTGCAGGCGGATCTGCGCTCGACGCCGGCGAGTGCGTCGGTGAACGCCGACCTGGACCTGACGCCGGCTCAGCTGAAGCTTCCAGACACCATCGACAAAGATCGTGGCGTGCCGATGCGAATGCGGGCCCAGATCGATCGAACTGCCAAAGTGGTCCATGTGCGTCTCGCCGAGCTGACGCTGCCTGGCGGCGTGGTGAGGGTGAACGGCAAGGCCGACCTCGGGAACAACAACCTCGACGTCAAGGTCCCGCTCGTCGACCTTGATCTCTCGAAGCTGGCGCGGGTGTTACCGGCCCTGAATCGCGGGAGTTTGGGCGGTCTTATGGATAGCAAGCTGCGGATTGCGCTCAGCGTGGACGGCAACCCCAACAAACTGGCCACAGTCCGCTCCCGGCTCGACGAATTCACAATGAGTGTCGGAGGCGGGACGATCAAAGGCACCGGCGAAATCGTCGGGCTGAACCAGCCGCGCAAGATCGCCTTCAACTTCAACGCCGATCGCCTGGACCTCGATCGCATCCTCGGCGACAAAAAGAGCGACGGAGACTCCGACAGCGATGGAAAGAGCGCTGGATCCAGCGGTGCGACGACCCCTCGCTGGATCAAACAGTTGGATCTCAATGGCCGACTGCAGATCGACAGCGGCAAGTACAAGGGCGCGGCGGTTCGCGACTTCTTGCTGGAAGTCACGATGCTCGATGGGAAGCTCCTAGTGAAGTCTCTCCGTGGGCAGGCACTTGGGGGCAATGTGAGCGCCAGCGGCTCGACGATCGATTTCGGACCGAGCCGCCCACGCTTTAACCTGCGCGCCAAGCTCGATCGCATCGACATCGGGGATGTGCTGGCCCTGCGTGGCGGCGAGACCGCGAAGAAAGTCTCAGGCCGCGGCACGATGGACCTCAGCGCCGATGGCAGTGGGCTTTCTTGGGCCGACATTGCACCTCGCATCACTGGCCAGCTGGGTCTCGGCCTGACCGACGGACACTTCGTCGGTGCTGGGCTAAGTCCGCAGATCGTGAACCCGCTGTTGAGCCAGATGAACAAGCAGTTCGGTCAGAACCCCGGCAATCGCGACATGACCATCCGTAACCTGCAGGCGCAGTTTCGCATCGAGGGCGGGAAGCTACACACCAACACCCCCTTGCGTATCGCCACCGAGGAGGGTGCCCTGGCCCTGTCCGGCAACATCGGCCTCGACAAGACGATGAACCTCGCCGGGACGCTTGACCTCTCACCCAAGACGATCTCGGCAGCCACCGGCGGCAAGGTAGTCCCGGACAGCGCGATTCCCGTGGGTCTGCGGATCGGCGGCACAATGACAAGCCCTCAGCTCCAGCTGACCGACCTGCCCCGAACGATCGCCGCACTGTTGCAGGCGGTGGCGCGCGGTCGCGGCAACGAGTTCCTCAAGAGCCGCGGCGGAGCCCTGCCTGCCGGGCTGGGGGGAGGTGGCACCGGTGCACCGCAGCTCCCCGTCAACATCCCCGGTCTGGGCCAACCCCAGCCAGCTGGGCAGCCAGCCCCGCAGCAGCCGTCACCAACTCGCATCCAGGAAGGTCTGCGCGGCCTGCTAGGTCGCTAGTCTTCGGCGCCCCTGCCCTTTCGTCGCTCGTCGCATTCTCTCGCGCCCACCAGCTTCGCCAAAACATCGAGCAGAAAAATTCACACCCTACGAGGCGCGTGCTACTCGTCAAAGTCTACGCATGTCGCGTCGTCGCTCTTCCACCTCGACAACGCTGCGCATTCTGTCCGATCTCCGTCTCCTGCCCCGGTTGGGGCGCCATGCGAAAAAGCGGGCTTCCAGCTCCTCTTTCCGCCCGGGTCTAGGGAACAAGTCGCGACGGCTGCGCAGCTCTGTTCCATTTTGGCGCCGCTACCGCACTCCGGTGGCGGTCGGCGGCATTTTGGCGATCCTCGCCGCCGTGAACCTGTACGTCCTGTACTACCGCACGAACACGTCGGTGCCAGCGCTCATTGACCTGGCGAATACCGGACGGCGGGCGGCGCTCAGCCCACGGCTACAGGGACCTGCGGGCACGCCTCCCGTCCCAGCTCGTCAGCTTCGTCGCGCACGAAACCTCCCCACCCTGCCGGACTACCCCAGAGTCACCGAGGTAAAGCTCAAGGAGCATGAGCCCTTGGTCGCCGTGTTGCGCAGTCAGGGCATCGTCGGCGTTACCTCCGACGAGCTCATGGCCACGCTGCGCCCGCTGCTCGACCCAGGTGGCATCGGTCCCAAGCAGACGCTGACTTTTTTCTACGACAGCGACGAAGCCCTGTCGGCCGTCGACTACCGCCTCACCGACAGCTTGGGCTACCACCTAGAGCGGGTCGCGACCGGCAGCACCGAGCGCTTCGTCACGCATCGCCTGGAACAGCTGATTGAGCGGAAGCCGCAGCTCGTGTCCCTGGAGCTGACGCGGGATGGCGATCTCGCCGGGGCCGTGGCTCAGGCGGGCGAGCACGCCGCTCTGGCGAATCGGCTGGCCGAAGTCTTTGCCTGCGATCAGACGCTCGCGCTCGATGGCCGGGCTGGTGATCGACTACGCGTGCTGATTGAAAAAGTCCGCATCGGTGCCACGTTCTACCGCTACGGTCGCCTGCTCGCCGCCGAATACTCGCCGCGTGGCCGGGCCCGTCCTGACACCGGGCGCCCCGTTAGCCTGCGCGCCTTTTTGAGCCCGCAGGCCTACGCGTCCCTGGAAAATGCAGGGGCGGCATCTGGAGCAGCGCTGCACTACTACACCGAGTCGGGCGAAAGCCTGGCCCGCGCGCTCTGCCGTGCTCCACTACAGATCACGCGTCCGGCCGAAACGATGCCGGGAGTCGCGCGGACATCTGCTTCCAAAGTCGTCCCGCATGCTGATCGCGCGAAGCTCGCTGTCGACTACGCCGCCGCCGCCGGTACCCCCGTGCTAGCGGCAGCGGCCGGCCGGGTGGTGTTCCGGGGCAGTCGCAGCCCTGGAGGTCTGACGCTCGTCCTGGTCCACACCGGTGGTATCGAGTCCTCGTACCAGCACCTGAGCCGCTTTGCTAAGAATCTGAAGCAAGGGCAGAGCGTGCGCCTACGCCAAGTGATCGGCTACGTCGGCCAGACCGGGCTCTATCCTGCGGGGCCTCTTTCGGCGCAGCCGCATCTGCACTTCACCGTGCGCGTTGCCGGCAAGACCGTCGACCCGCTGCGCTTCCGGCCTGCCCGCTTACCGACGCTGCCGATTCCGCAGCGTGGCGACTTCAATGAACAGGTGGCGGACTGGCTGGAGCGGCTGTCGCAGCCCGATCCGGCAGCCGAAGCCATCACCGAGAACCGCGATCGTCTAACCATCCCCTAGACAGGACAGATTGTGCAGATAGGGGCGCAACTCCTTGCTGCGCCGGCCGATGACCTCCTACCCGAATCATCCCCCTTGGAGGTCCGATGCTCCCCTATCCGCGTCCACACTCGTCTCTCTCTCCCCGTGTTCTAAGACAACGTTGCCAGGCTGCACAGCCGCCCTGGTCGTCAGCTGTGTTGATCTGCCTCATCGCCGTTCTGCTCAGCGATTCCCGTCAGGGGCTCGCCGAATCGGCCAGCAGCTCGCCCTGGACAGAGCTGGCCCGCCTTCAGCGTCAGACGCTGCGGCAGAACGGCCTCGATCGGCAGCAGCTAAACGAACAGAGCGTGCGCCTACGCTTATCCGCCCTCCTGCCCCAGGTGCGAGCCAGCTGGGGGCGGGGTACTCAGTGGGCGTATTCGCCGCGCAGCGATAGCTTCAACGAGCTCGTGCCCGACGGCGATCGAAGCAGCTACTCGATCTCGATGTCCTGGGATCTAGGTCGCCTGCTCTTCGCAACCCCCGAGCTGGCCCTCAGTCGCGAAGCCGTGCGGCGCTCTGCGCTACGAACGCAGCTACTCTTGCGCCTCTCAGCCGTATATCTCCGACGCTGCCGGGTAGCAGCAGGGGAGCAGGCCACACGTCCAGCCGACAGCCCGCGGGGGCACGAAACCGAGGCCCTAGACTTGGTCCTCTCTGCGCTGATGGGGGACGAAGCCCGACCGCTGCGCATCGCCCACTGCCCAAGTGAGCGCATTGACCCCACTCCCCTCTTGGAGGCCCTGCGACTGCCGCTACCGACGCCGACCCCAAGCATCGACGATCGGCTTGAGCCAAGCGCCGAAGACAGCGGCGAGCACTAACCCGGGGCAGAAGCCAGCGCTATGGAGCGGCCACCTTAGACCGAGCCCCCGCCACTTACTTGAGCTTTAGCTTCACCGGCGACAGAGTGACGCGCACACTCCGCTTGCCGTGCTCCGACTTGAGCTCACGATAGCGCAGCGTCTTGCTCACAAAGCCTGGCGCGGCAATCGTGCACGATGCGCCTTCAAGCACCGATAGCTGACAGCTCCCACGGCATCCAGCCCGATTGCGCTTGCACGTAACGCTCGCGGGTGCGGCCTTGGGCTCGATGCTAAAGCGCACCGAGACCGAGCGCGGCCCCTTCGGCTTGACCTCGTCCTTGCCGGCCTCGGGCTTGCCTGGCTCACCGACTTGCTCCGGCCCTTCGACGGCATCAGGGGTTCCTGAGTCCTCTCCGCCATCGCTGCTGCCTTCCTCGCTCCCCGCCGCCTCAGCGAGGTCGAGCGGCGCCGGGGAAGCGAGATCAGCGACGGCGGGTACCGCCAAGTCGGGGAGACGAGGTGGGGGCATGGCCGGCCCTGGTGAGCGCAGGTCAGGTACCGCCGCTGGCCCTGGTCCCGGCCCTGGCACGACGGTGGGACGGGTCAGCAGCACAAACGCCAAGACAAGGACGGCACTGATCCCCCCCCCGATGCCGCCCCAGTACAGCCAAGGACGCTCGATCGACGGATGCGAGCGCGCAGCTAGCGCCTCATTGGCCCCGCTCGTCTTGGGCGACAGGATCTGCTCTTCCGCCAGCAACGCCTGTTCGAGCGCCGTCATATTTGCGAAGCGGTCGCCGGGTTTCTTCGCCATGCACTTGAGCACCACGGCTTCCAGCGACGCTGGGATGTTCATTTCAGGACGAAGCTTGCGGGGCGCCTTCGCCGTCTTATAGACGTGCTTATAAATCAGCGTCGCCGTCGACTCGCCTTCAAAGGGCAGCTGGGCGGTGAGTAGCTCGTACAGGATGCAGCCCAGCGAATACTGATCGCTCCGCGCGTCGGTGTCTTGCCCCGTGACCTGCTCGGGCGAGATGTATTCCGCCGTGCCAACGACCGTCCCATCCTGCGTCAGCCGCTGACCGGCTTCGATCTTGGCGAGTCCAAAATCGACGATCTTGACGACGTCTTTTTTGCCCTCCCGCTCGACCAAGAAAATGTTGTCGGGCTTGAGATCGCGGTGAATGACGCCCTTCTCGTGCACCGCCTGCAGCCCCCGAGCAATTTGCGCCCCAATCCGGCAGACGCGCACGGGCTCCGTCGGGCCGCGGTTGACCAGATCGGTGAGCGTCTCACCGTCGAGAAACTCCATGACCAGATAGGCGTGGCCAGAGATCACCCCAAAGTCGCTGATCCCAACGACGTTGTTGTGATTCACCGAGGACGCGCTCTGGGCTTCCTGTACGAAACGCTTCCAGGCCGCCTCGTCGTGGGCCTTGCGCAGCACCTTGACGGCGACTGACTTGTTCAGGACGACATGACGAGCGCGATACACAACGCCCATACCGCCCTCGCCCAATCGCTTCTCGACCAAGTAGCGGTTGTCGATGGTCTTGCCGATCAGCGCTTCGTCGCCGAAGAAGCTATCTTTTTTCTCGCTGCTCAGAGCCGCCCTCCAAGCAGCGTGCCGCCTCCCAGGCCAAGGTCAACGGCGACCCCGACCCGACTGTCAGCAGACGCCGGCTTCGGCCCGAGCAGCGTTCGCCCCGAGCGCTGCCGCTGCCAATCGACAAGGATTAGCGCGCTCGTACCGATGGCAAACACGGCAGTGATGCCAATCAGCACGCGCGCGGCGATAGCGTGATTCTGCTGGCTGCGGATCTGCTCGTTGAGCACCATTAGGTCGGCTGCACTACTCACCGTGCACAGGTGATCCGGACACCGACTGGCCAGCGACTGCGCATCGCTGAGCGCTAGGGCTCCAACTACCGTGGTCGATAGCAGCAGGGCACCGGTCAACCCGATGGCGCTCCAAGTCAGAGGGTGCGGGAAGTAGCGACCGGAATTTGCGAGCGTCGACTCAGCCCCCGGCACGGTCAGTTCCTCGCCAGACTTGACCGCAAACTTGTACTCCTTACGACCCTTCTCATCGGTGAGCAGCAGCAAGTGCGGACCCGGACCGACCTGCACACGCTCGGCTCGCTGCGCCGCGTCAATCCCCTCACCGTCGAGGGAAACCTGCGTCCCGACCGGCACCACGATGCGCAGATAGCCGAGCTGTGCCCGTAGCAGGCCTTCGAGTCTCTCGACGTCTGGGAGCTGCTGCCCGGGCTCCATCTCAGCGGGTGTCATTTCTCGCCGATAGCGCGCCAGAGCCTTCAAGCCCGCAATCGGGTCCGCCGTCAGGTAGTACAGGTCGGCGAGTGGCCACAGCAGCGTCGGGGTTGGCAAGGCTGCGAACGCTTCCTGAACCTTGGCCAAGGCCTGCTTTAACTTCCCGGCTTTCTTCAGCTCCTGTCCCTCGCGGTACAGCGTCAGAGCCTGGGCTTCGCTGCTGCGTCCTTTGCTGGATTCAGCAAGGGCGTACGGCGGCGCCACGGCGACGGAGGTTCCGAGGCCGATGAGCACCGCAAGCAGGACGCAGCGCATGCGTGGGGGGCAGAGCATGGACAATGGGCCTTCTGCCTCAGCAGGTCGTCGTACATGTTATCGCAGTTACGAGGTTTTATAGCGATCTATTCCCCGTCGACCCGACACCGAGCCTGCGAACCTCGATCCACCCAAATCCTATTGCGACGCATTGAGCAGGACCCCAATGCGGGTGCCGTTGCGAAGTACCACATCTGGCCGCCCGTCCCCGCTGACATCGCCGACTGCCATGCAGCCATCGCACGTCGTCAGGCCCATGGGGTACTGATACGACGTACTGGTCGGCACATCGACGGTGTCGCGCTCACCGCGACTCACGACAAGCTTCAGCTCGGCCGGGTTGCTCAGAGTGACGGAAAAGTCACTGCGGCCATCCTTGACAAAGTCCGCAACACCTAGACTGACATTCGCACCACGTGCCATCGTGCCGACGGTGTAATTCACCAGGCGGTTGAAGGTGCCCCCGGCTGCGGCCTCGAACACCTGCACAGACTGCCCCCCCACCAAGGCCCAAATGTCGGTTGTTCCGTTGCCGTTCACGTCACCCATGGCCACGGCAGGAGCCCGCATGCTGAGTGGCAGGCTGACGACATAGCTGCGGGGTCCCTCGTTTGGGCTGATGAGAATTCGCAGGTCGTTGTCCGTGCCCACTGCGATATCCGGCCGCCCATCCCCGTCGAGCTGGGCAACCGCCAAGCTGCGCGGTACAGGTAGCGTCCCGCCCATCCCCGCGGTCTGCTCATACCCCAACACGTAGGGCGCCTCGAAGCCCGCTTGCCCCCCCTTGTTCTTCAGCACATGAATCTCATTCGGTCCCTCGCAGGCCACCACTGCATCGTTCAAACGGTCGCCGTTCATATCCGCTAGGACCAGCGCTCGTGGACGGCAGTTGGCGGAAATGGAAGGGCCGGCAGACTGCAGGATGCCGTCGCCGAGGTTCCAGAAGATGCTCAGCGTGTTGAGGGAGTCGTTGGCGACCATGACGTCAGCACGGTCGTCGCCGCTTAGATCACCTAACGCCACAATCCGCGACCCAGCCCCCTGGTCCAGGGGATAGGCGACGCCGGTGGCAAAACTACCGTCCCCCTTGCTAATGAGGACATTGAGCTCGTTCTGGCTGTTCGCGACGACGACGTCAGAGTCGCGATCACCATCGAGATCACCAA
This sequence comes from uncultured Myxococcales bacterium, assembly GCA_937952145.1. Lineage (GTDB taxonomy): Bacteria > Myxococcota_A > Polyangia > Palsa-1104 > JAEUJZ01 > JAEUJZ01. The sequence goes on along the minus strand of CALFYE010000034.1, from coordinate 1,791 downwards.
GTCCCATGGCGACCGCAGTGCGGTTGTTGGCGAGCGTGGTGTCGACGCGTTCAAGAAAGCCGGCCGAGTGATAGTCGTCCCCGCAACCAATTGCGGTGACGCAGCCCAGTACAAGCAGTCCCAGCCCGTGGCGCATCATGTCCGTCCCCCCTGGTTGAGGCCGGCCCCACAGCCACATCGCTCCATGCACGGACTGCGAAGGCCGGGCCTACCCCAGTGATTGTATCGCCAAGAGCGACGCAGAACGCCTAGGGTGTCGGCGGCAGGTACAGCACAAGCATCGTATACACCAGGGCAGGCTTCTCAGCCTCGCGCCCAGCGATAGCGACCTCGATCTCTTCCGTGACCAGCACGCCACGGGCTTTTGGTTCGACCTGGACAATCCTCGCCCGGGCCCGCACCGCAGCCCCCGATGGCACCGGACTCAGGAACCGAAGCTTGTCAGCGCCATAGTTCAGCGCGCTGCCGTGGCCGACGATCCGCAGATCCGCTCGCACCCGTAGGGTAGGCAGGAGACTCAGGATCAGAAAGCCGTGCGCAATCGGCGTTTTGAGCGGGCTCTCTCGTCGGGCGCGCTCCACGTCCACATGAATCCACTGATGGTCCCCGGTGACCTCTGCAAAACGCTGAATCGCGTCTTGCGTGACTTGCACCGGCTCGCCGTAGGGACTAAAGGGCTCACCCACTCGCGCCTGCAGGCTTGCTACATCGTCAAATCGAATTTCTAGTGCCATGGGATGGGGTCCAGGAGCCGGAGGAAGACGCAGCGATTAGGGACACGCGTCGATGGCAAACGACTCTTCAATGTGCTCACCGCCAGGGAAAGCCAGCTTGAACTCGCCAGTCACCCGCTTGTACTGCTGCAGCTCGGCAATGCGCAGCACGCCCGAAGCGGGCCAGGTCTCGGTGGGGTTCTGGTTCTTTCCGAGAGGAAAACGAGCAAGCACGCCATAGCGCATATCGACAGTCGGTCCACGATCCGTGGGATCAAGCGTGACATCGTCGCCCTTCATGACCGAGTCGAGCGACAGGACTAGGGCATAGTGCTCTTCGCTGTGCGGCAGCACGGGCAGACCAGGTAGCGGCGGCTTGGTCTTGCTGTACATGCTCAGCTTCCGACAGGCCTCGTCCTGCGGCATGGTATCGCGCACGATGGCCACCGCGTAGTCCGAGGGGAAATAGGCGTAGGTGCTCTGAAACTTGATGGTGCGGCCACCGAAGGGCAGTGTGCCGTCGGCGCCCATGATGTCGCCTGGACCTTGGCCGCAACCGCCTCCCAGGAAGGCAGGCAGGACCAGAAGCCCGATACGGGCAATGCGATCAAGAGAGCCGTGCGTCGAGTTAGACATGTTCGCAGGTTCCTTCCGCGCGCAGAACCAGGCTTCGCGCCCAAGGGGGAAGAGGTCGCTTTACGACTCGCTGATCAACGAGACGAGGGGCTGCCCACCCTCGACGGTCTGCCCTTCACGAACGCTGACAGCCGAGACCTTGCCGGCGAGCGTGGCGCGCAGCTCGTTTTCCATCTTCATCGCCTCGATAACCAGCAGCCCCTGCCCAGCCTTCACTACGTCGCCGACCTTGCAGAGCACTTTGACAACTTTGCCTGGCATCGCCGCCCGCAGCTCGCCGCCGCCCGCTGCGCCCGCAGGTCCGCCGCTGCGCAGAGCCACCTCGCGTGAGTCGACGGCACGCGCCGACAGCGCATCCCCTCCAGAGACGCCGATCTTGAAGTCTGGGCCCACACCGTCGATATCGACTACTCGTTGGCGGCCCTGTTCATCGATCAGCGTG
>CALFYE010000033.1 GCA_937952145.1 uncultured Myxococcales bacterium | reverse complement strand
GCTATGTGGTGCCGGGTCGTTGCACTGTCGCGACCTTTGCAGATGGCGGCGATTGGACATACCTATTCGATCACAATGGGACCATCACAGAGATCGTTGACCCCTACGGGGGCAAACAGCAGCGGATTCTCGGGCCTGATGGTCAGGTTGTTGAGGAGGTGGACGCAGGTGGCAGTCGTACAACGCTGCTCTATACCGATGAAGGCGCCCACTGTGCACGCGTTGACCCGTTTGGATATCTTGCTCCAACGCTTGAAGTCGATCCAGACCCGCCTGACCCGTTAGAGCAGGACTTGCCCCAAACACCCCAGGAGTGGGAGTTTGGTGAGCTCGCTCCGTCAGATTCGATTACTGATCTGGCGACCAGAGACGCGATCTTTCAAGGGCTTTCGGCACCGCTCGCGCGAAAGTGTCAAGAGCTCTTATCTTCATATCCTGGACTTCTGGTTCAGACTACTCTGCGCAGACTGAACCATGATCCGATGGGGCGGGTTATTGACGAGGTAGACGCTCAAGGGCACAGGCAGCGTTGGCAGTACGATAGCAACGGAAACATTCTGCTCCATCAGGACCGAGACGGTTCCATCCATCGTAACGAGTACTTCTCGTGGAACCTGCTTCGCCATGAGGTCGACCCGCTTGGGCACGTCACAGCCTATGAGTACTCTGCCACTGAAGAGGTTACCCGTGTTGTCGACCCAGGGGGAACTGTCAGCAATTATGTTTATGATCAAAAAGACCGGCTGATCGAGGTCCACCGTCACGGACGACTGCGCGAACGATATCTGTATGATAAAGCAGATAATCTGATCCAGAAGCTGGATGCTGCCGGAAAGCCGCTTCTAACATTCAAAATCGGAAAGAACAACCTCGACGCCAGCGAGAAGCTGGCCTGCGGAGAAATCCGCCACTTCGAATACGATGAACAGGGTCGAATGACCTGTGCCGCAACGTCAAAGCACAGGACCTTGTTCGTCCATGGCGATTTGGATCGCAGGCTTCTTGACGAGCGTGATGGCCGCGGGGTGGCGCACGAGTACTCAGAGGAGGGGTTGGCACAGACCAACCTCTTCGGCCGGTTTGTGCTTCGCTACACTCATGGCACTTCGGGCGGAGTACACATCCAGGATCCGACAGGCGCGGAACACAGGATTGTGAGCAGCCCAGACGGCTTGCTGCGAAAAGAACTCGCCGATGGCACGCTCGAATTATCGCAATACGACGCAGAGGGGCGCTGTCTCTTTAAGGTTCGCGAGCATCAGTTTGCGGCGCTCTGGCACTGTGCCTACCGCTACTCGCCCGAGGGGGATTTACTCTCCGCAGAGGACAGTATCCTTGGGGTTACCCGGTACCGATACGACGTTGCGCATCGATTGATCGAGGAGAGTACGCCGGACGGTGCGTGTCGCGCCTTTCGATACGATGCGGCAGGGAATCTGCTACATCAGCCTGGCCTTTCTGGGGTCCAGGTAGCGGCTGGCAACAAGCTGCTCTGCGCAAACGGGGCCCGCTTCACCCATGATGCCCGCGACCATATCTGCCGTCGGGACGATGCATCTGGGAGCACGCACTACGTCTACGATTCCGATGACATGCTCATCCGCTGCCAGACCCCGCAAGGCGAGTGGTCGGCAGAATATGATCCTCTGGGTCGGCGGATCCGGAAGAGCTGGCCGGGAGGGCAAGTTGACTACTACTGGGATGGCGACCGCCTCGCCGCCGAACTGAGAGGGGACGGCAGGCTCCGCATCTATATCTACGCTGATGAGAATGCGCTTGTCCCCTTCATGTTCGTGGACTACAAGTCCATCGATGCGCCAGCCGAATCAGGCAGCCGCTATTACATCTTTACCAATCAGATTGGCGTGCCTCTGTATGTCGAAGACGATCAGGGCTGCGAAGTCTGGAGCGCGACCGTCGATCCCTACGGCCAGACGCATGTGCACGCCACAAGCTGTCTGGATTTCGCCCTTCGCTTCCCCGGCCACTATCACGACGAAGAGACAGGCCTTTTCTACAACCGATTTCGCTACTATAGCCCGGAACTGGGCCGCTATCTACAATGTGACCCACTGGGGATATCAGGAGGGCTCAATCTTTATAGCTATCCCGCCAATCCATTACTCTACGTTGATATTCAAGGTGAGCACGGCGAGAGCGGAAAACGCAATGGCAACAATCGGGCAAAGAATCCACGGAGATCAAAGCAAGAGAAGACCCAGAAACGAAAAAATCAGAAGAAGAACAGACGAGATCGCGCGTTAGAAGCCGCACAGGCAAAGGCTGCGCGCCTAAGGGCCAGCGCAGAGAAGAACGGTGATAAGCTGCCTATGTGCACTGCGGCCGTCCGCGACAAAGAGACAGGAAAGATCTACTACGGGACCTCTGGTTCACCGCCGCTGAAGCATAGCAACGCAGAGCAAGGCCTTGGGATGCCCACCAAAAGCAAGGAACCGTGGGAGCCAGGGCACTGTGCTGAACCTAAGGCTATAAATGAAGCTCTCAAGAACGGAGCCAAGAAAGAAAATCTTCAAGTTGCAGCGGTAAATACTGCTGACGGCTCACCTAAGCAGTGCTGTCGAAACTGTGTTTCGACCACAAAGCGGACGACCGTGTCTCCGGCATCAAAAAGAAAAGGTTAGCAGACAATCCCATGAACTTCTCTGTTCGCACACGCAACCTCCTGCTCCGGGCCGGCTGGAAGGATAACCGAAAAATCGATATCCGTCCCTATGAGCAATCGTTAATGGAAAAAGGTTTTCCTGTTTTTCCCGTCCTGGTTGAATTTCTGGAAAGATTTGGCGGATTGAGTTTCCATAATCCGTCAGCCAAACCGCCTGCCATAGCAGACTGGCATTTTCGAGTTCAGGATTCTGTCAGGCATGCATTCCCGAACAACATCAAAGCATATGGCAGAATTGCGGCAACAAAATTGAGTGTTATTGGCGAGGCTTCTCGCGATCACCTAATGCTGATGATGGATGAGAGTGGCCGTATTTTCGGAGGCTACGATGATATCTTCCTGGTCATCGGAATCTCAGGAGAAGATGCTATTGAGGGCCTGTGCGCGGGTCGCATCTTCAAGCCCTTCGAGCCCGCAGCGTAAAGCATGGGACCCAAGTACCTTGCCAGCGTCGGCAGGGGGAGCCCATTAGCTAATAAGTTGGTACTGGAACTATCTAGAGCATGCTGTGGCTTAGCTTGAGCAGGCTCGCGCTGGCCGCGCAGCAGCCGGGGGCTTGCCCTAGCGAGTGGATGTCAACGACTGGCCTGGTTCTGCCCATCCTTCCGCTCTAAGCCTCCCCGCGGTATACCGCTGCCCATGTCTGCTTCCACATGCCTTCTTCAGCGACTGAGCCGCGCGACGTCTAAGGATCAGGGGCTGCCAGGTTCCGAACAGGACGTACTGCGCGCATCCATCCTCCAGAACCTAGAGCGCATTCTGAATAGCCGGGATGGGATGTCGCTGACTTGTGACAAGTATGGGATTCCGGATTTGACGCAGATCGTAAATGGCGTTCCAGAACGGGTGAATGAGATCACGCGGGCGCTGGAGGAGTGCATTCGCACTTATGAGCCGCGGCTGACGCAGGTGAAAGTGGAGCATGTGCCCAATGCCCATGGGCCGATGACGGCGTGCTTTAAGGTTCGTGCAGCGGCCTCAAGTGGAAAGAGTGATGAGGATCTTTGGTTTGAAACGGTGGTTGTTTCTTCCGGACGGGTTCGACTAACGTAGCCAGCTGTGGCGAGCGCTGCGACGTTCAAACGATATTACGAAGACGAGCTGGCGTTTCTGCGAGAGCTGGGTGGAGAGTTTGCGCACTCCTATCCCGATATCGCCCGCGAGCTAGGCCTTTCAGGGCATGACCCCGATGTCGAGCGACTGCTGCAAGGCGTCGCATTTCTGACCGGGCGGATTCGGCAGAGTCTGGATGCGCAGTTTCCTGATCTGCTCTATCCGTTGCTTGGGCACATCTGGCCGCAGGCGCTGCGCCCGTCGCCGTGCGCGGTGATGCTGGAATTCCTGCCTCGCCCCAGCATGTTCCGTGAGCCGTTCGTTCTTTCGGCTGGTGCGCAGGTGCAGTCAGAGTCGGTGGAAGGCACGGCCTGCAAGTTTCGCACGGCGTACACGACGACGATTCTGCCCATGGTCATCGACCAGGTGAAGCTGACGGCACCGACGCCCATGGTGCAGCGCCTGACGGTATCGCTAAAGGCATTGGCTGGCGCCAGCTTGTCGCGGCTGTTTGACCAGACACTGCGCCTACATTTTCATGGCGCCACCGTCAAGGGGATGGGGCGCGAAGCATACGGCCTGTATGCCTGTCTGACCCAGCGACTGCGGGGCCTGCGACTGCGTGTGCTAGGCGTAAGCGGTGAACAGCTAGGAGAGCGCAGCCTAACAAAAGATGCGCTGGTCGCTGTGGGTTTTCAGGGTGATGAGTCTCTGCTGCCGTACCCACGCTATGCCTTCACCGGCTATCGCCACCTGACCGAGTACTTCCTGTTTCCGCAGAAGTATCTGTTCTGCGATCTGGGTGACCTGCGCATCCTGAAAGATTTTCCAACGGCGGATCGATTGGAAGTGCTGTTCGATGTGGATCCGCTTCCGGGCGAACCGCTCAACGACGCACTGATCAAAGAGTGTGTACGCATCAACTGCGTGCCAGCGATCAACCTGTTTCCGCATACTGCCTGCCCGATTACGGCGGACGGCACGCACACGGAATATGCGCTTCGCCCCGAGGGTAGCGCGCCGCATCACATCGACATCTTTGGCGTAGAAAAAGTCACCGGGCATGTCGTTCGCCACCCTCGCCCGGTTGAATATCATCCGTTCTTTTCATTCCATCGTCCGAAAGCGGCGGTCGGCGAGCAGCCGGTTTTGTATCAAGTCATTCCGCGCCCCCCGGTTGCCGAACGACGCGCCGGCAATGACTATTTCCCAGCCTATGCCGCGGTGCCGGTCTATCTGTCGTTTGTGACGGCAGGGGGCGGGGTCGCCGACATAGAGGCCTTGGTCTCGGTGGATCTGCTCTGCACCAACCGCGATCTTCCGCTGCGCTTGCGGGCTGGCGATGTCTGTCGAGCGACGCGGGATATTCCTTCGACGCTGCAGTTTCGCGACATTGGGCCGATTGCCGCCCCGGCTCCAGCCCCGGTTGGAGGGGACGGCCTCTGGCGTCTGTTCGCACATCAGTTGTCGGGGGTGCAGCACTTTCGTGATCGGGACTCGCTGCGTGTCCTGCTCCAGCTCTTCGACTTTCGTGCGCGTGTGAACCAGTCCGCTCGCCAGAAGCTAGAAGCGACGCTGGACGCCGTGGCCGGCGTGCAGGCCACGCCAGAGAGCCGCCTGGTGGGCCGCCCACCGGCTGTGACTCGTGGCACCCAAGTGACCCTGACCGTGCATGAAGACCGATTTGCATTTCTGGGTGACTTGGCTCTGCTCGGTAGCGTGCTGGAGCGCTTCCTCGGCGAGACGACGGAGGTCAATTCCTTCAGTCGTTTGTCGATCCATGGCATCGATCACGACTTGGCGATGTCATGGCCAGCCCGCTTAGGAACGCAAGGGCTCTTGTGATGACGTTGGCAGCGGAATCCACGCGGAGCGACGAGTCGGAGAGCCCAGGTCCAGCCCTCACGCAGGAGCTGTGGCGCTATCAGCTTTTCGCTGCTCTGCGCATCTTGGAGGCGCGTACTCCACATGCACCGCGCCTTGGTGAGCGCGGTCCGGCGCGTCAGGAATCGATTCGCCTACGCCCCTCGACCTCGCTTGCCTTTCCGTGCGCCCAGACGGTGCAGATCGCGGAACAGCAAGGATCGGACACCCCACAAACCCAGGTCACCGCCAACATCACCGGCTTGTACGGCGTCGGCTCGCCGCTGCCGCGCTCCTATGCGCACCAGATCCTGCTGCAAGAGGACGAGCAACCCCAGCAACGCGACTTTCTTGATCTACTTCATCATCGACTGCTCTCTGTCTGGTACCGCGCCTGGAAGCAAAATCGGTATGAGCAGTCCTACGCGCTAGATGGCAGTGATGCGCTGTCACAAGCGCTGCTCGACTATATTGGCCTACGCACGGGCGCAACCGCGGATGAGCTTGGAATCGAGCCTCTGCGGCTCTTGCGCTACCTCGGCCTGCTTACGGCCCATACGCGACCGATCAGCGGTCTGGTGACGCTGCTGGAAGAGGAGCTAGACATCCCGCTGCAGATCGAGATGGCTCCGCTGCGTTGGGTATCGCTACCCCAGGACCAGTGGCCGCGATTGCCGATGCCACAAGGTGGTGCGCTGGGCCGAGATCTGGTGATTGGCAGTCGCCACCCCGATCGCATGACATCGATTCGGCTGCATATCGGGCCGGTCGGCTACAACACACTGCTGTCGCTGTGGCCGGGGGAGGCACTGCATCGACGGCTGTGTGCGATCAGTTTGTACTACCTGCGCCAGCCCCTGGATCTAGAGCTACACGTTCGCGTGCCTGCCGCTGAAGTCGGACGGACTCAAATCGGAGGCACTCAGCCGAGCGTGCTGGGACGTCCAGCTTGCGCCGGTCCGCCGCCCATCGACCCGATGGTCTTCATCATTCCCGCGAAACTGAGTCCGCTTTCGCAACCTCCCATCCAACAAGGGGTTTAGTTCATGTTCCTCGTCGAATATCGTGCACTCCTTAAGCGACTGAACCCGCTGTGTACGCGCGCGCTGGAAGCGGCGGCAGGTCTTGCGATCAGCCGTGGCCACTACGAGATCGGGGTCGAGCATCTGCTACTCAAGCTGCTCGAAGAACAGAATGGAGACCTGGCGATTCTTTTTCGCGCGGCCGAGATCTCGTCAACGCCGCTCATCCGCGCGCTCCAGCGAGGCTCTGACCAGCGCCAGCGCGGCAACAGTGGCAAGCCGGTCTTCTCTCCATTGCTGATCACTTGGATGCAGGACGCATGGCTCCTGGGTTCGGTGGAAGGACAGGCTGCTCGCGTACGTTCGGGCCACTTGTTCCTCGTCTTCCTGCTTCAGCCTGAACGATATGGACTCGCCGAGCTGGGTGAGCTTCTGTCGTCATTGGATCGCGAGGCCGTTCGTCGTCGATTCGAGGAACTGACAACCGGCTCCTCAGAGGTTCCGATCACGACCACTATCGAGTCGGCGGGCAAGCAAACTGCGCAGGATGCTCAGACTGCTGCGGTCGCCACCTCCGACAGTGCTCTGGGCAAGTTCACCTACGATCTGACGGCGCGCGCCAAAGCCGGCCAGATCGATCCCGTCCTAGGCCGCGATCGCGAGATTCGTCAGATGCTGGATATTCTCGGACGGCGGCAGAAGAACAACCCCATCATCGTGGGGGAATCCGGAGTCGGGAAAACCGCGCTCGTCGAAGGCTTGGCGTTGCGGGTGGCGCACAAGGATGTTCCGCCCTCTTTGGCCGATGTGGAAATTCGCAGCCTGGACATGGGGCTTTTGCAAGCCGGAGCAGGGGTTAAGGGCGAGTTTGAAGCGCGTCTGACGGCCGTGATGAGCGAGGTCAAGGCATCACCCCGACCGATCATTCTTTTCATCGACGAAGCCCACACGATGATCGGCGCCGGAGGCACGGCGGGCGGAACCGACGCCGCCAACCTTTTGAAGCCTGCCCTGGCACGAGGCGAGCTGCGCACCATCGCCGCAACAACCTGGTCGGAGTACAAAAAGTACTTTGAAAAAGACGCGGCGCTCTCGCGTCGCTTTCAGCTGGTCAAGGTCGATGAGCCCTCACGCGAAGCGGCGATCGATATGCTGCGCGGGCTCTGTATGCGTCTGCAAGCCAGCCATGGCGTTCACATTCGCGATGACGCAGTGGTCGATGCTGTCGATCTGTCGCGACGATACATTTCGGGCCGTTTGCTGCCCGACAAGGCGGTAGACCTTCTGGATACTTGCGCCGCCCGCGTCAAGCTTGGCCTGGCCACCCGTCCAGCCGAGCTAGAGATGGCCGTCCGGCGAGTTGAAGCGATCGAACGACAGCGCGCCGCCCGACGCGAGGATTTGCGCCTGGCCGGTCGACCGGTTGACGCAGACCCTGATCTGTTGGAGTTCGATGCGGCATTCGCGGACGCCGAGGCCCAGGCAGCGGTTCTCGAAGCGCGCTATCAAGAGGAGAGCGCGGCGGCGCAGCAAGTGATTGCGCTGCGTCAAGAGCAGGCCAAGCAGCCATCTGCGGCCACGCCGAGCCCGCCCGCGGCAGAGCACACCCAGCCGGCCATCCTCACCACTGCGACTCCGCCAGCAATCGCCGAGACACCGGTCGAAGAACGGCTGCAACAAGCGCTAAGCAAGCTGCAATCGGTACAGAAGGAAACGCCGCTGGTGACTGTCGAGGTCGATCCACAGACCGTGGCCGCGGTAGTCGCCGACTGGACGGGCATCCCAGTAGGCAAGATGGTCCGCAATGAAGTTGCCGCCATCCACACCATCGAAGAGCGCCTGATGGGGCGAATCCGCGGCCAGGACGCAGCGATTCAGGCGATCGCGCGTCGGCTGCGCAACGCTCGCGCCGGACTACAGGATCCAAGGCAGCCGCTGGGAGTCTTCCTTTTTGTTGGCCCGAGTGGCACTGGCAAGACGGAGACCGCCTTATCAGTTGCCGACCTCCTATTTGGTGGCGAACGCTTCATGGTCACCATCAACATGTCGGAGTTTCAGGAGAAGCACACCGTCTCGCGCTTGATCGGCTCGCCCCCAGGTTATGTCGGCTACGGCGAAGGCGGCGTGCTTACCGAGGCCGTGCGACAGCGACCCTATTCAGTGGTGCTGCTGGACGAGGTCGAGAAAGCCGACCCGGAAGTTCTGAACCTGTTTTATCAAGTGTTCGATAAGGGCATGCTCGCCGATGGCGAAGGTCGGGTTGTGGATTTCCGCAACACCGTGATCTTCATGACCAGCAACCTGGCCTCGGACATCACTATGCGCCTGGCGGCAGAGGGGGAGCAGGCTCCCAGCGTCGATGAACTGGCTAAGGCCCTGCGCCCAAGCCTAAACCGGCACTTCAAGCCGGCGCTGCTGGCACGCATGACGGTCGTGCCGTACTTCCCCATTCGCACCGATGTGCTGCGACAGATCGTGGAACTCAAGCTGCAACAAGTCGCGACGCGCATGCAAGACAGCCATGGCACCCAGCTACGCTTCGCACCGGAAGTCCTGGATGCCATTACGGCCCGCTGTCAGGAAGCCGAGACGGGCGCCCGAAACGCCGACCACATCATTCGCGAACACCTACTCCCCATCCTTGCGTCCAAGGTTCTCAGTTATCTTGCAGACGGTTCGATGCCCGAAGAGCTGCAGATCGTGCTCGACGAGACCGGCGGATTCACAACCTCCCTCCCAGGGCTGCACGTCGCCTCCTCCCCAGCAGCCGATCCTTCCGCCTTGGCCGGCTAGTTTCCCAAGCCATCCGAACCTCTGTCGCGTTCTCCGTCAGCGCGTCAGACCGTGCAGGTAGCGGACGATTACTCGGCGACTTCGGTGCATTCGATCTCTCCGCTCTCTTGCTCGGGCACGGACTCCTCAGTCTGATTGTTTATCCGTGCGCCCTCCGCACTGAGCTGGCTTGTGCCACCATCTAGGCTGCTGGTTGGGCACACCGTACGTGGGTCTTTCCGAACCGTACGCACGATCCCCGCGCGACTGAGTGGCGGCAGGTCGCTCGGTTAGCTGTGTACGTGCCCAAACCCCGTCAGCTCGTGGCCGCGCAGCTTGCGGTAGGCGACGGCTTGCGGGGTGTTGCGCTGGGCGAAGAGCTCAAGCTTTTCGAGGTAGGCCTGGACGGTGGCGACGTAGGTGGCGTGCGACCAGGTCAGCGGCGCGACGGACATCGGCGCGTTGGTGTAGGGGTGGACCTGCTCGGCGAGAACGCCCGACGGCAGCTTGTGGGCGTCGACCCACTCTAAGATGGCGAGTGCGGCCTGCAGGGCTTCGGGGGTCTCGGCGGTGGCGATGAGGTAGTCGGCGTACCACAGGGTGCAGATGAACCAGGGGTTGCCGGGGACGTTGCCGATGTCCTGCGAGACCTGGTGGTAGTAGTCGTTGGTGTAGCGGGCCATGCCGCCAACCGGTGTCTTGCACCACAGGTGATCGCGCGTCGCCTTCATCGTCGCTTGCACGCGCGGATCGAGCGCCGGATAGGCCTCGAAATAGAACAGCCCCCACAGCGAAGCATCCACGGTGGTATCGACCTGCACCGAGCCGGAGGGGGTGATGTTGATCATGCGGGCAAAGCGATTCAGCTCGGGACGCCAGAGGTAGGCGTCCATGCCGGCGCGAATTTCCGAGGCAGCATCGTCGTAGTGGCGGGCGTTGTCGGCTTCGCCAAAGCTGCGGGCGAATTCGGCGGCGGCGCGCAGGCCGGCGTAGACGGCGGCGCAGGTAAACGCCAGGATGCCGCGGCGCTCTTCCCACAGGTCGTACGAGGGCGCGGGCAGGTGAGTCTGCGGCTCGCGGTAGCGCACCATGAAGTCGGCGGCCTTGCGCACCAGGCGACCGTAGAGCGGCTTGATGGCTTCGAGATCGCGGTAGCGCTGAAAGTGCTTCCATAGCGCCCAGACAACGAGCGCGGTCTCGTCTTCCTGGATCGGAAGCTGCGGCTTGTCGCCGACCACCCAGGGATGCCAGCTCGACGCCAGCGACTTGTCCGGGTTGTACTTGTGCAGCAGGAAGCCCTCTTCCGACAGCACATCGGCGCAGAAGTGAAAGAAGCGCAGCGAGATCTCGGGATAGCCGCAGAGATCCAGCGCGTGCGCAACCAGCGCGCCATCGCGCGGCCACAGATAGCTGTAGGTGTCGCGGTTGAACTGCGTCACATCGCTGTCGTTGGCGGCGATGATCGCGCCGTGGTTGTCGATCTGGGTGCGCAGGATCAGAAGCGAGCGGCGATACAGATCGACCAGTCCGCTGGGCAGATCGGCAAAGTCGAGCGGTTCCTTGCGCACCCACAGCCGCCAGTACGATCGCGTGCGCTCGATAAACGATGCCGGGCTGCGCTCGACGAGCTTCTTGTTGAGCTCCATCGCGCCGTTCCAGCGACCGGCCCACACCGTCGCGGCGACCATCCAAAAGTAGACGGTCTTCTGAAAGCCGGACGGAATCAGCGCGTGCGCGGCGACTACGGAATCGACGGCGCCCTGGGCGATGGGATTGCCGGACAGCACGCCGTCATCTTCGGCATCGCGCCAGGTGCCCTCGCGACCGGGCTGGCCCTTCTGGCCGATGGCGTAGTGTTCGACGCCAGCGCGACCATCGACCATGACGTTGACCAGGAAGTAGCGCTCGCCCTTGTAGTGGACGACGGTCTTGTTGCGCGGATCGTAGGCCGCGGTATCGCCGATATCGGACTCGCTGAGGCGGAAGTCCTGATGGAAATACAGCCGAACCTCGCAGGCGGCGGGGTTGAGGTTGGTGATGTCGATCTGACGAAGAAAAACGGTCTCGTGAAAATCGACGGCGTCGCGCAGACACAGCGACACGCCAAGCTCAGGATGGGTCAGCTGAACTTGGGTGACCAAGGTGTCCGGCTCGTACAGCGAGTGGATCGACCAGCCGTACTCGCGCCCGACCCAGCGAAACTTGTTGCCGACCATGATGCCGAAGCGGAAGGGATGGCCGCCGGCGTGGTTCTCTTTGCCGACGAACGGAAAGTAGATATCGCGAATGCGATGATCGGCATCGAAGTTAATGAGCAAGTGGCCGTTGCCAATCGGCAGATCACGGGGCATCGAGCGAACCTCCAGCGCCTAGTGCGGGTCAGGTCATCATAACAGGTTGCCGACTTGCCGCTTTTCCCCCGGAGGCCGGCTGTGTATCGTCGGGCCATGTCACCCGCGCGTCGCCAGGCCACGCTCGTGCTGTTCGTCCTTTTGATCGGGCTGCTCTATGCCGACCAGAACCTGCTCGCCCCGAACCTGACAGCGATTGGAAAAGAGTTCGGCTTCAGTCGCGCCGAGATCGATCAGCGCCTGGGCGCCGACGTGAACCTGATGTTCTGGATGCTGGGCGGGGTGGTGACGCTGCTTGTCGGATATCTCACCGATCGCGCCGATCTGGCGAGCCGGCTGCCGCGCAAGCACCTGCTGTTTGTCGTCGCGTTTCTGGGTCAGGCGGCGTGTTTGGCTTCGGGCTTGGTGAAGACGTACGACGGGCTGTACTGGGCGCGCGCGCTGACCGGGCTGGGGATCGGCGGCTCGTTTCCGCTGATGTATTCGCTTATCGGCGACTACTACCCCAAAGAGCGACGCGGGTCGGCCAACGCCGTGCTGGGGCTGGCTTCCGGGCTGGGGATTGCCGTCGGGCAGCTTCTGGCGGGCATGCTGGGGCCGGGGCAGGGCTGGCGGCTGCCGTTTCTATGCATCGCGGTGCCGGGCATGCTGCTGAACTTCGTGTTTCTGGCCGTCGCCACCGAGCCCAAGCGTGGTGCCCACGAAGAAGCGCTGCGCGAAGCCATCGAGCAGGGCTTCGTCTACGAAGAGCGCATTCGCCTGGCCGATCTGCCGAAGCTACTGGCGGTGCGCACCAACCTGCTGATCCTGCTGCAGGCACTGCCGGGGACCGTGCCGTGGGGCGTGTTCTTCGTCTACCTCAACGACTACTACGCCCACGACAAGGGCTTTTCGGTACAGGATGCGACGCTGCTCGTCATGGTGATCGGCGCGGCGGCGCTGTGCGGTGGTTTTGTCGGCGGTCTTTTGGGACAAAAACTGCACAACAAAAAGAGCGCGCTGATGCCGCTTCTATGCGCGATTAGCACAGTCGCGGCGACGGTTCCGATGGCTCTCTTGATCAACTATCCGGTGCACCCCGGGCAGAGCCTAGTCGGGCCGCTCGCCGTCGGCATGAGCATGGGTCTTCTGGCGGCGATGACCGGCCCCAACGTCTACACGATGCTCATCAACGTGAACCCACCGGAGCGGCGCGGGGCGGCGTTCAGTCTGCTCAACCTGTTTAACGATCTTGGCCGCGGCCTCGGCGCCTGGGTGGTCGGCGGTCTGGCGGCCAAGCTCGGCCGGGTGCCCGCCTTCCACATCGCCAACCTGATGTGGCTGTTCTGTGGCGCCGCGCTGGTCGCGTTGATCTTCATCCTGCCTCGCGAGGAACGCGCGCTGCAGGATCGCTTGGCCGGGCTCGCGAAAGCGCGGCAGGGCTGAGCTTTTGAGGGGGGCGGCGGCGGGGCCGCAGAGGAAATCGACGGGCGCAGAGGGGCGACCGCAGCGACTAAGAGCGCCTATCAAAACCTACTGCGGACCCCGGCCGCTGCGTCAGTCGTCGGTCACGGCCGGGAGGCCGCTCACTCCTCCCTCCTTGCTGCCGGGGTTCCTCGCTACGGTTTTGTTAGGCGCTCTAAGACCGAGACTTCACTCGTCGATCGGTAGTCCCCCCCTTGCCGATGACGGCTGGCCGTGCCCCGACTAGAGCTCAGCCAGGATCTGCTGTAGCTCGTAGGCGATGCCCAGTCGCAGGCGTGTCGCGATGTCGAGCGCTTCCCGTAGGGTGTTGCGCGCCGGCTGAGTGCGGCCCCGCTCGATCAGCAGGCGCCCCATCTGATACAGCGCAAAGGCTAGCTCGGCCTGATCGCCGACTTCGCGCAGCAGCGTGATGCTGCGGCGGAAGCAGTCCCAGGCCGGGTGCTGACCTTCGATCGTCTCGTCGAAGAGCGTCGCTGCGTGGGCCTCGCCAAGGGCCAGCAGAGCGCGCGCAATCTCGTGCCGGACGCCGCTCTTTTGCGCATAGTCCAGGGCCTGCTGGCTCGCGGCCAGCGCTTCGCGCTGCTCGTTTCTGCGCAAGTGAACGTACGACTGCAGGCGCTTGATCTCGGCCAAAAGCCGGCGCTCTGAGCTGCGCAGCGCCACCTCGCGAGCCTGCTTGAGCAGCGGCTCGGCTCCCTCGGCATTCCCCGACTCCAGGGCCACCTCGGCCAGGCGGGCCAGCAGCGCCGCGTACATCGGGCTGCCGGGCCGACCCTCGACGCAGGACAGGCCAGCGGCGAAGCGCTGCTGCGCAGCGGCGACATCTCCGCGCAAAAGGTCGACGCTGCCCAGCGCCTCCTGGCAGGCAGCGAAGAGCTCGGGATCGCTATCGTGCTTGCGCAGCGCTTCTTCATAACAGCTCAGCGCGGGATCAATCAGACCGCGATGCAGCTCGAAGGTGCCGATGTGCAGCAGCGACATCGCCTCTTTGCGGCGGTCGGCCAGTCGACGACGCAGCTCAAGAGCGCGGGCCGTGCGATCGAGGGCTTCGTTGATCCGCCCAAGCAGCCACAGCACCTGTCCCAGATCGTCGAGCGCATCGCTGATGCCCGCCAGATCGTTGACTTCGGTGAAGTCGGTCAGCGCGCGGTTTAGGTAGTCGAGCGAAAACGGCAGCTCGCCGCGGTGGCGATAGATCTGACCGATGGCGTAGTGAGCGGCCGCGCGATGGGGACGAATCGCCAGCACATGCGACAGGCGCAGCAGCTTGCCGTAGGCCGACAGCGCAGCGTCGAGATCGCCGCGGCGAACAAAGATCGCACCCAGGTCGTGCCACATCGCGATGCGCAGGCCCATATCGCCCTGCGCCAGGCACGCCAGCCCGCGCAGAAGAAGTCGTGAAGCGCGCGCAAGCTGATCAGCCGCTCCGGCCCGTGTGGCGAGCTGGTGATAGAAATAGGCGGCGCTGGCCCCGCGTCCGGCTCGCTCTAGGTGACGCGCCACCAGCTCGACAATCTCTTCGCTGTCGCGCTCGGGATGCAAGAGCAGCCAGTAGGACAGCAGGCGGTGATAGCGGCGCTTACGCGTCGGTGCTACGCGCTCGTAGCAGAGGTCGCGCCAGGGGGCGTACGCAAAGCGGAAGCCGCGCTCGCCACGTAGCCGACTGTCGGGCACCCGGAGCAGCAGGCCCTGCGTGACAAGCTGCGCCAGCGTGGCCGATAGCGCGCTGCGATCGGCACTGTCATCGAGGCTGGCCTCACCGCCCACCGCCTCTTCGCCGCTCGGGTCGCCATCACTCGCCAGCTCGGGATCGCTGTTCTCGGCGCCCGCCGCGTCCCCGTCCGCATCCCCCGACAGCGCGGAGCGTTCGAATGCGCCATCGCCCTCGTCATGCAGCGATCGCGCAGCTCGATCACAGCGTCCGAGCATCAGCAGCGCATCCAGATAGAAGTGCTCGCCGCACACCGCGGCCCGCTCTAAGACGCGCTGCCAATCGGCAGGCAGCGTCGCAAAACGCAGCGCCACCAAGCGATGCAGGTCGAGGCTGCTGGCATGGCTGTCTTCCAGATCCTGCAGCCGCGGCAGATCGAACTGCGGCCTCAGCGGCACGCCTCCGGTCGGTTCGTCATCCGCGATATCGGGCGAGTAGAGCGGGGTCCAGGTCAGGATCTCGGTGTCGACCAGCACACGCAGAATTTCGACGAGCGCGCGCGGCGAGCCTTCGCTCTTTTCAACCAGTCGCAGCGCGGCCGGCGGCAGGCTGGCGACTTCGCTGCCAATCGCCAGCGTGAAGAACTCGACCGACTCCTCGGCGGACAGCGGTGACAGATCGATGCAGGTCAGGCCATGCGCGCCGGCAACGCAGTCAGGATGGCGCTCGCTGAACTCGGGCCGCGCGAAGACACCCAGGAACACCGGCAGATCGGCCAGGCTATCGGTCAGATAGCGCAGGAGGCCCATGGTCTCTTCGGTGGCGTGCTCCAGCCCGTCGAACAGGAGGACAAGCGGGGCGCGCGCGGCATCAGCGCATAGGAAACGCTTGAGGGCGGCGTAGCTTCGCGACTCCTGCGTCGGGCCACCGGCCACCGCGGCACTGCGCGGGCCACGATCGAGATCGGGAATGCCGCCCATCTCGGTGGTTGAGAGCCCGAGAAACTCAGCGAGCTGCTGGGCGACCTCGCTGGCCCGCACCGGGGGCAGCAGCGTGCGACAGGTGCGCTGCAGCTTTTCGCGCGCGGTCTGCGCCGCATCCTCGCCGGCAATGCCGCAGCGGGCCCGCAGCTGCTCGCGGAAGGCCGAAAGAGGCAGGGCTGCCTCGCCCGGTAGGTCGCTCCCCAGCAGTGTCCCGACCAGCACGCGATCGCCCGGCAGACCCAGGTGGTCGCTGCACAGCCGAATTACCTCGCGCAGGAGTCGGCTTTTCCCGACGCCCGTCGGGCCAGAGACCAAGGCACAGCGCAGCCGCTGCTCGCGGACGCTTTTTTCGACCAGCTCGATGAGCTGCGAAAGCTCGGCTGCTCGGCCGCAGAACGGCAGCTCGCTGGCACTGCCCAGCGCCGCTCCGGCCGAGCTCGGGAGCAAGAGGTCGTCGTCGGACAGCAGGCCATCGCCCGGCGGTCCGGTTAAGGACTCGAGATCGACCTTGAGCACGTGCGCCGTACGACAGCTCTCGCAGATCTCCACCCCATCGGCCACCGGGGCGTGGCAGCTGAAGCAGCGCGCGCTCTGTGCGGCTCCCTTCACCGCCTGCGGCGGCATCTTCCCAGTCATCCTGCCGACTTATCGCAGAGTCGGCCCGCGGCGCAAGCCAGGTCTTATCAGTGGAGGGCCAAGTGGGGGGGATTGGCAGGCCGCTGGGCAGTCGCGTGCGCTATTTCTCGGTGAGGGCCTCGATGCCGTCCCAGTCAGGTGGGCTGCCGTGCGTGACGAACTCGGCGCAGCGATGGGCGTAGTAGGCGGCGGGTCGGTCGTGCGGGTTGAGGCTCGCGAGCTCGGCGAAGATGCGCTGGGCCTCGGCGAACTGCCCGCTCTGGAATAGCTGCAGGCCGGTGCTGAACTCGCCGCGGCTCTCTTGCTTGAGGCGCAGGGTGTCGGCGGAGTCGCTGCCGGTCTCGCTGGGCGGAAATGAGCTGGCCGATGGCGCCGAGGTTGCCGAGGCGGCGCGGCCGGAGTGGGCCGATGGTGGCAGGCTGCTGCGGCTGTCGCTGGCGGCCACGGCTTCGTCGTCAAAGACCTCATAAAGCTCGACCGCACTGGTCTTGCCCTTGGCCCGCACGCGGCCAATCAGCCGAATGTGCAGCGGATACTTCTCGGCGAAGCCCGACTTCTCGATGGCCTCGGCGCTGGCCAGGATAGTGACGCCGTAGCGCTTGGTCAGGCTCTCTAGGCGCGAGGCGGTGTTGACCGCATCCGCGATCACCGTGCCATCCATGCGCTCGGGTTCGCCAACGGTGCCCAGCATCAGCGTGCCCGTGTGGATACCGATGCCGATCTTGATCGACGTCTGGCCCCCGGCAACTCGGCTGGCATTGAAGCGGCGCAGCGTCTTGCGCATCGCACAGGCGGCGTGCAGGGCATCGGCCGGCTGCTCGGGAAACAGCGCCATGATGCCGTCGCCCAGGTACTTGTCGATAAAGCCATGGTGGTCGCGAATCAGCGGTCCCAGGTGGCGCAGCAGCCGGTTGATGAACGTGAAGTTTTCTTCCGGCGTCATCGACTCGGACAGCGCAGTGAAGCCGCGGACATCGACAAACAGCACGGTCATCGTGCGCTGAATCTGATCACCCAATTCGACGGTGGTGATGTCGCGCTTACCGAGCAGCTGCAGGAACGCCTGCGGCACGAAGCGGTAGTAGGCGCGGCTGATGCGCTCCAGCGCCTGGGCCTGCTGCTCGATGGTCTCGTAGGCGCGCGCGGACTTGCGGGCCAGGATCACTGCATCGAGGAGGATCAGCACCAGCACCGACATTCGCGAGGCCGGCAGGATCGACAGCGGCTGCGAGACGATGCTGAAGATGTCGTAGATCACGCCTGCCCCAAACGCGCCGAAGCCGCAAGCAAACAGGCCGGCATCCGTATATCCACGACGCACGATGCGCACCATGACGACAACTGCGTAGAGCAACATGAGCAGCGTCGACAGCTGGTTGGCGATGAGCAGCCGGGTATAGATGTGCGTCGGCGTCAGGATCACCGTGACGCCAAAACAGACGAACAGCACATAGGCCATCCCGTGCATCGCGCGCGGCACTTCCTTGGGGTACAGGCTGTCGAAGAACCACAGGAAGATCGGCGTCATCAGCGACAAGAGCACGTACTCCAGCTTGCGCATCCAGTCATAGGGCACCTGCGGCAGGAGCTGCGTCAGGATCAGCTCGCCCTGCAGCGCTCCCCAGATGGCGTAGAGCAGACAGAAGACGCCAAGGTACAGCGGGGCGCGCTCGCTGCGACGGAGCAGAAACAGGATGAGCTGCAGGATGCCGATGCTGATGCAGCAGACGGCGAGCGCCATCTCGCCAAGCAAGGCCCGCTCGCGCTGTCGCTGAACCTGCTGCGCCGTGCCAAAGAGCATCGGTGCGCGCGGCCCGCCGCGAAAGAAGCCGAAGCTGGCAAGCTGCAGCGTCAGGTCGACGACCGGCTGGGTGGCATCGAAGTAGCCGACCTGCGCCATGCCGTGCTCGCGATACTCGCTGGGGCTGGTGGCGACGTGTCCTGCCTTGGTCAGGATGCGGTCATTGACCCACAGCACCGAGGCGGCGCTGGCCAGCTTGTGCTTGATGCCGTACGAGCCAGCGGCCGGCAGCAGGATGCGCAGGGCAAACGTCGCGTAGCCGTGGGCGGGCAGCTTCTTCCCGGCCACCACCTTGCCATTCCAGATGCCCGGGAAGGCGAAGGTGTCGATGGGGTCTTTCGATTCTGTAGCCGAGCCGAGCGCACGGGGGGGCAGCAGGCGCTCCCAGGCCCACTGCCAGTCCCCGTCGAGGCGCACCATGCCGTCGCGCTCGAAGTCCCAGCTCCGCAGATCGAGCACACCGGCCTGCGCCCGTGGCGGAGAGGGATGGCTGCCGCAGGCGGCAAGGCACAGGATGCAGGTCACAAGACACAACAGCTGCCTAAGGCCTGCCAAGCGCCGCATGGGAAATCAGGCCATCGTATCACGCAGGCTCGGCCCGACCGCCAGCGACGCAAGCCCGCCCGCAGCGGGAGGAGATTGCCCTTCCGGTAGTCTGCGGAGCGGTGGTCGGCTACTTGGCGCAGCCGCTGCCGAAAAATTCGCCGGGGCTGATAAGGTGCCTCTATGAGCTGCATCCTGGTGGCAGACGACGACGGGCATATCCGCGAGGTGATTCGCTTCACCCTGCAGCAGGCCGGGCACCAGGTCGTCGAGGCGCGCGATGGCCAAGAAGCCTATCGCCGGGTCGTCGAGGGCGGGATCGATCTCTGCATCCTCGATATTCTCATGCCCGAGGCCGATGGCCTGGACACCTGTCGGCGGATTCGTGCCCACAGCCGCATACCCATCATCTTTGTCTCCAGTCGCGATGAAGAGCTGGATCGCGTACTGGGTCTGGAGCTAGGGGCCGACGATTATCTGGTGAAGCCGTTTTCGCCGCGCGAGCTAGCCGCCCGCGTCAAAGCCGTGCTGCGCCGTCTGCAGCCCGAGCCGCCGCCGTCGGGGCCGCGCTCGCCGCCGGAGATCCTGCGCCGCGGTCCGCTAGAGATGGATCTGGGACGTCATCGCTGCAGCTGGGGTGGTCAGGAAGTCATCCTCACCGTCACCGAGTTTTCGCTGCTGCAGTCGCTGCTTTTGACACCGGGGCGGGTCTATAGCCGCGGCGAGCTGGTCGATCGCGCCTACGGCCAAGGTCACGTCATCACCGAGCGCACCGTCGATAGTCACGTGCGCCGCATCCGTCAGAAGCTGGCCGCGCTGTCCGCCGATCCGATCGAGACAGTGTATGGCCTGGGCTATCGCCTGCGCGAGGATCTATGACCCCTGGCGAGTCGAGTCCGTCGTCGGCTGAGGGCGCCGCGCTGGCCGCTGCTCCGCGCGCACTGCCACCCACCTCTGGGCTGCGTATCGGCGTGCTCCTGCTGGGGGCCAATGCCTTTGTGCTGATGGTGCCGCTGCTCGCCATCTTGGCGCTGCGCCTGTACGACAACTATCTGGTGCGGCAGACCGAGAGGCAGCTGATCGCGCAGTCGGTGGCCATCGCCGAGGTCTATCGCGAGCTGTGGCTAGAGGAGTCAGGGCGCACGGGCCTCGCCGCCGCCGCCCCCGATTTTCGTCAGCCCGGCAAGCGCGACGCAACGTTCATTCCCATCGAGCCGGTGTCGAGCTTGCGCTACGGCGTGCTGCCGCCTCAGCCCGATGCTCTGCCGATCGCGGAGCGGCGCGATACTCCTGAGGTGCGCGCTGGCCATCGCATGAACGCCATGCTGCGGCGGATGCAGGTCTACAACCTGTCGGCGGTGCGTATCCTGGATGCCGCGGGCTGCGTGGTGGCGACGACGCGCGGCGAAGATGGGCTGTGTCTGGCCGAGCTCGCCGAGGTCAAGACCGCGCTCGCTGGAACCTACACCGCCGTCGTGCGTGAGCGGATCAGCGATGAGCCTCTGCCGCCGCTCTCCGAAGTTCGCAGCCGCGGCTCGACGCGCGTGTTCACCGCGCTGCCGGTGTTTTCGGATGGCCAGGTGGTGGCCGTGGTCCGCGCCTCGCGCACCAACCTCGATGCCCGCACCTCGCTGTGGCACAACCGACGCGGCCTGCTGTTCGGGGTACTGGTGACTGGGCTCTCGGCGGTGCTGGTCAGCTTCCTGTTCGCCGCGCTCATCGCTGGACCGCTGCGCCGCCTGACCCGCGCCGCCCAAGGGATCGCCGAAGGGCAGAGCCTGGCTGCGCTGCCGCCGCTCTCTAGCCAGCCCTGGCTGCCGATCCCGCGCGAGATCCGCACGCTGGCCGCGGCGCTGTCGGTGATGACCCAGCGCTTGCGCGGTCGCGCCGACTACATCGCCGAGCTAGCGCAGAACGTCAGCCACGAGCTCAAGACGCCGATCACCGGCATCCGTGGTGCCGCCGAGCTTCTGCGCGATCAGTGGCAGGGCATGAGCGATGAGCAGCGACGTCGCTTCGCTGACAACATCGACCAAGACGCGGCGCGCATGGGACGCCTGGTCAGTCGCCTCCTGCACTTGGCGCAGATCGAAAACGCCCCCGACCCGACGGAGCGTGTGCCGGTCGCCGACTTCTTCAGCGCGCTCGCCGCCCGCTATCCCGACGTCACGCTAGAGCTGGGCTCGCCGCCGGAGCACATCGTCATCAGCTCGGATCACCTGCGCTCGGCGATCAGCAACCTGCTCGACAATGCGCTGCGCCACGGCGCCGGTCAGCCGGTCCGGCTGCGCGTCCTGTCCGACGGCGGGCGCCTGCGGATCGAGGTAACGGATCGCGGCCCCGGCATCAGCCCCGCCAATCAAGCCCGCCTGTTTCAGCGCTTCTTTACCACCGTGCGCGACGACGGTGGCACCGGCTTGGGTCTGGCCATCGTGCGCGCTGTGGCCGAGCGCCAAGGCGGTCGCGTCGACTACACCACTGGCCCCGGCGGCACGACCTTTGTCGTCACGCTGTAGCCGGGCCTTGCGCTACGGCGCCTCACCGGCCGTGGCCTGCTGCAGCAGAAACACGGCGTAAAGGAACTGCAGGTTGCAGCCGGTGCAGAAGTATTCCGGGTCGCTGGGCAGCGCGATGCGACCGTCGATGAAGTGGTGCAGGATGTGGCCGCTTGCTGGGTCGTAGAGGTGGCTGCGCACGAACTCCAGCACGAACAGCGCCTCGTCGAAGTAGCTTTGGCGGTGGGTGTTTTGATAGAGCAGGGTCAGGGCCAGCGTCAGGTAGTTCTGGCTGGAGAGCGTGCTGTAGTCGTCGGTCTTGGCCCCCATCGCCTCCGCGCTGTACGGCGACTTATAGCCACCCCGCGGGCTGCGCAGCGGCTGGATGGCCGAAAAGACCTGCTCGGCGCGACGCAGATAAGGCGAGTCAGAAGCGGGCGCCGCCAGCTGTTCGTGCAGCCGACAGAGCACCGCCATCATCATCGTGTTGGGATACAGCTCTAATAAATTATCACGCGGGCTAATACGATAGCGGGCCCCATCCCAGGCTTTTTGGTCGACTGCTTCGACGATGGTGCGGGCTAGCTCGCGACGATCGGCGGCGGTCTCGCCCCCCAGATACTTGGCGTACTGCAGGTTCAGCAGCGCCACGCCCGCGCTGATCGCCGTCGGGCCATAGGTCTTGATGGCGAACATGCCGGCGTCGAGATCGATGTAGTAGCCCAGCGCCACGGTAAAGCCGTTGATGATCTCCAGCGCGGCATCGACATCGGGGAGCGCACTGCGGTCGCCGGTCTGTGCCATGTACTCGATCAGACCCAGCGCCGACATCATCACTTCTTCGAGGTTGTCGAGGAAGTAAGCGCGGTCGGCCTGTGCGTGCTGCAAGATGCGGCGGTTGTGCGCCGCACCGGCCGAAGCCAGGCTGGCGTAGCGCGGCAATTCCGGCGGGGCTTCCTTTCGCTGCGGGGCGCGTGCGAAGAACGCCGTGCCGTAGTAGGGCGCATCGCCGTAGTGCTGATCCCAGGCGCCATCCCGCTGCGGGAAGCGCAGCGCGTTGTCCTGCATGGTGGCGTAAAACTCGCGAAGCTCGACGGGAAGCTCAGGCGTTGGGGCACAGCCAAGGCCCAGGCAGGTGAAGAAAAGTGACAGCAACCAGCCGGATAGCGGCAGGGTCGGGATGCGCGATGGGGCAGGCATGAGGACGCTCCAGCCGGGGGGTTAGAACAGGCGCCACAATGAGTCGGCGGGCTTGCGATCTTTGAAGCCGCGATAGAAGCGACACAGGAAGTAAAGCGGCACCAGGCCAGCGAGCCACACCGGATACATGCCAGGCAGCGAGGTCGGCTTGGCGAAGAACAGGACCGCGATCGCGGCGTACAGGTAGAGGTGCGCGAGATAAAAACACAGCGGCGCCTGACCGAACACCTGTAGGATCCGCACCGAACGCAGCGACGAAAAAAGCCCCAGCAAGAGCAGGTTCGTACCGACCATGAATAGCTGGAAGACGAGGGCCGGTGGGTACTTGATGAAGTTGAGAAATTCGATCCAGCTGCCATCGCGCGGGGCCTTGAGGTTGCCGAAGCCGCCGCCAAAGCGCAGCGCCAAGGCCAAGGCCAGCATGCCCAGGCCCAAGAGCGGAGCGAGGCGCAGGGCGCGGCTCTGCGTCGTCGGCTCGGCGAGGTACAGGCCATAGGTCATGCCAAGCGTGCAGACTCCAAGCCAGGGCAAAAGCGGATACAGCAGGAACATCGGTGTCGAGCGGCCGGGCAAGATCAGCACGCGCAGCCAGGCCGGCGCGGCGAAGAAGTCATATGGCAGGCGTGGCACCAGTACGGCGCAGCCGACCAGCAAGAGCAGGGCGACAAGACCGATCCCGCGGCGCAGCCGCAGCAGCAGCCCACCTATGAGCATCGACATCCCCAGGCCACTGATGACCGAGAAGATCAGGAAGTCGACCGGGCCGTCGCTTGGCAGGCCGCGACGGGAAAAGGCCAGCAGCCAGGCCGGGTTTTCAAGGAGCTGGTTGACGAGCAGCAGCACCGCGCCGCGCAGGGCGAAGTAGCGGGTGATGCGAGCCTCGTCCCAGCCGATGCGCCGTCGTGAAGCCGCGAACAGCGACATGCCGGCGCCCATCAGGAAGAAGAAGCCGGGGGCGCACAGATGGGTGATGAATCGCGATAGAAACGACAGCGGGCCGGATACGAAGTCTGCCGTCGGGTAGCGCGTGTGCGGACCGGTCCAAAACTCAGAGCCATGCTTCTGGGCGATGAACGCGCTGGCATGGTCGATGGCCATCACCACCATGATGAAACCGCGCAGCGTGTCGATGGCTGCCAGGCGGCTGGCGGCAGTCGGTGGTGGCGTCGGAGGCGGGCTTTGCACAGGCGAGCTAGGAGAAGGCATGGCCTCACGGGTTACCGCGAGGAAGCCGCGCTTGACAAGCACTTCCCCTCGGGCGCAAATAGTCCGCTCATGTCTCCGTCGCGCTCGCCTCAGAAGCTCAGCGTCTCTGCCTCGCCGGCTATCTCGTCGGCTGCGTCGTCGGCTCCGTCGTCGACTCTCCGGCCAGAGGGCGGGGTCCTGCCCCGGCTGCGATGCTCGGTTCGGCGAATGGGGCTGACGCTGCTCCTGTGCGGCGGGCCGCTTTTGGCATCGGGCTGCGCCGCCTTCGTCGAAAACTTTCGTCCCGTAATCTACGGCAAGACGGCGAAAGACAACTACGAGCGCGGCGTGCGATCGATGAAGGGCGAGAGCTTCCTCGATTCCGAGAAGTACTTCCGTTACATCCTCGACAACTATCCGGTGTCGCGCTACCGCACCTGGGCTGAGCTGGGGATCGCGGATTCGGCCTTCGGTCGCGATGCCTACCTGGAAGCCGTCGATTCCTACAAGACCTTCCAGTCCTCGCATCCCGAGCATCCCAAGACGCGCGATGGCTACTGCGCGTACAAGGTCGGCGAGTCGTACTACAAGCAGATCCCGGGCGACTGGTTCCTGGTGCCGCCGTCGTACGAAAAAGATCAGGGGCCGGTCCTCGATGCCGCGCGCGAGCTGTGCGACTTCCTCGACCACTACGGCGACAGCGCCTATGCCGAAAACGCGCGGCGGCTGTTTGCCGAGGCGGTGCAGCGCCTAGCCGATCACGAGCTATACGTCGCGCGCTACTACCTGGAGCGCGACAAGCCGCAGGCCGCGATCTGGCGACTGGAGTACGTCGTCACTGAGTATCCCGGGGCCCGCCGCGAGGCCGAGGTGCTGCTGCTGCTTGGGCAGGTGTACCTGAAGCAGGACAAGCCGCGCGATGCCCGCGACACCTTCCGCCGCCTGACGCTGCAGTATCCAAGTGGCAGCTTGGCCAAGCAGGCGCAGGTCTATCTGGACTACATCACCGAGCGCTTCAAAGAGCTGCCGGCCCCGACGCTGAAGCCCGACTTTGACGTCGGACGGCAGCGCACCTTCTGCCCGAATATTCTCGGCAAGGCCAAGAACTACAAAGTGCCGCCTTCAGGTGGCGACCCGGCCGCCAAGCCCGAAGTCAACGAGCTCGTCCCGGTGGACTAGCCCGGGCGATGTGGCAGCCCGACCGCCTTGCCTCCCTCACCCTCGAACGCAGCAACCCCCAAAGACAGCGATGAGCGAAAAGAACCAGACCCCCGCAGCGTCGGCCGCAGCGGCTGATGGCCGCAGCGATCTTGTTGGACAGATGACCGCGCGGCGTAAGACCGTGCAGACCCTGCGCGACCACGGCAAGAACCCGTTTGCCAACGACGCGCCGATCACGCACCAGATCTACGCCCTGCCGGCTTCGGAAGCGGATCAGGTCGCCAGCCTGCCGCTTGATGCCGAGGTCAACGCCACGCAGCCGCGCTATGCCGTCGCCGGTCGCCTGCTGCAGGTCAACGAGATGGGCAAGGCGAAGTTCCTGTTTCTGCGCGGTGACCGCGGCGCCATGCTGCAGCTTTACCTGCGGGCCGAAAACGCAGAAGCCTTCGCGCTTTCAGGCAGCCTGGATCTTGGCGACATCGTCTGGGCCCAAGGTCCGCTGTTCCGCACCCGCAAGGGCAAGCGGGCGCTGCTTGTTGAAGATATCCAGGTCGAAGGTGCGGCGCGACCCGGTCTGCGCCTGCTGACCAAAGCGATTCGGCCGCTTCCTGGCAAGGCCCTGCAAGAGGGCGAAAAGGCCACCGATGACGACTGGCGCTATCGCCAGCGCTACGCCGACATGATCGTCCATCCCGAGGCGGCCGAGGTCTTCCGCAAGCGCGCGACGATTGTGCGCGAGATGCGCCACTTTTTCGACGAGCGCGGCTACGTCGAGTGCGATACCCGCATGCTGCTACCGACGAATGGTGGGGCGGCGGCGCGACCGTTCCGCACGCACATGAATGTGCTGAACCTCGACCTTAACCTGCGCATCGCCACCGAGCTGGATCTCAAGCGGCTGGTGGTCGGCGGCATCGATCGCGTCTACGAGATCGGTCGCATCTTCCGCAACGAGGGCCTGTCGCGTTTTCACAATCCCGAGTTCACGACGATCGAGTTCTATCAGGCCTACGCCACCTACGCCGATCTGATGGACCTAACCGAGGCGCTGTTCGAGCGGCTGTGTCTGGCAGTCAACGGCACCACCTCCATCGACTATCAGGAGCACAAGGGTGTGCAGCTAGCCCGGCCGTTCCGGCGCGCGACGATGCGGCAGCTAGTCAAGCAAGCGCGGCCGGATGCTCCGATCGCCGACGGTCCCTGCACCGATGCAGAGTGGGCGGCGCTGCCGGCCTATGCCAAGGCGGTGCTGGGCGATGCCTCGCCTGAGTACGGCCACTGCCTAGTGGCGCTGTTCGAGCGCTTCGTTGAATCGACGCTGGTGCAGCCGACCTTTGTCTGCGAGTTCCCCACCGTGGTCTCGCCGCTCTCGCGCAAGAACGATCGCGACCCGCGCTTTGTCGATCGCTTCGAGCTCTTTGTCGTTGGAAAAGAGATCGCCAATGCCTTCAGCGAGCTCAATGATCCCGACGATCAGCGCGAGCGCTTCCTGTCGCAGGTGGCGGCCAAGCAGCGCGGCGATCACGAGGCGATGGACTACGACGAGGACTTCTGTCGCGCTCTCGAATACGGCATGCCGCCGACGGCGGGCGAGGGCATCGGCATCGATCGCCTGACCATGCTGCTGTGCAATCAGGCCTCGATCCGCGACGTCATTCCCTTCCCGCAGCTGCGGCCCGAATCCGCCGAGCCGACCGGGGCGGGCGGGTAGCGCAGGCCATGGACACACCATCGCTGCTCTCGGCCTTTCGGGCGCACGGATCGCTCGTGCGCATCGGCGGCCATCAGCTGTTTGTCAGCGACTACGCAGCGACTTCGTCGGGGGCTGCGCCGGACTCGCCACCGCTGCTTTTTTTGCACGGCTTCCCGACCTCAAGCTTTGACTACGCTCGCCTCCTGCCGCTCTTGTCGGCGCATCGCCTGATCCTCTTTGACTTCCTGGGCTACGGCTATTCCGACAAGCCGCGACCGCACAGCTATTCGCTGTTCGAACAAGCGGCGCTGGCCGAAGCCGTGGCTGAGCACCTCGGCGTTCGCGAAGTCATCTTGGTGGCGCATGACATGGGCTCGTCGGTGGCCTTGGTCCTGCTGCAGCGGGCGCGGCTCGCGGTGGCCGGGCTGGTGCTGCTCAATGGCAGCCTGCTACTCACGCACTACCGACCGCTGATCAGTCAGCGGGCCCTGCTACATCCGATCTTGGGTCCGCTGTTGACCGGGCTTGGGCTGATCCGCAAGGCGGTGTTCACGCGGCAGTTTTCGCGTCTATTTCCGACGCCGCCGCCCGCCGACGAGCTGGATGCCTTCTGGTCGCTAATTGCGCACAACGAGGGGCCGGCGATCTACGACCGCCTCATCCAGTATCTGAACGAGCGCAAGCAGCACGAGCTTGCGTGGCTGGCCGCGCTTGTCGCGCATCAGGCTCCGCTCTTGATCTTGTGGGGGCAGCGCGATCCGGTGGCGGTGCCGGCGATTGGTGAGTCGATCGCGGCGCGGCGGCCCGACGCGCGCTACGTGAAGCTGCCGGCGCTGGGCCACTATCCGCAGTGGGAAGATCCCCAGACCATCGCCGAGGAGATTCGCCGCTTCTGCCAGTCGGCCGCGGCGCCGGTTTCGGCCTAGTTGTAGGGGGCGGGGACGTCCGGATAGTCGAGCCTTCCGCTGTACGAGAAGGCGTGGAAGTCGCCCCGCTCGGCGCGATGGGCTTCGCACCACCACTGCTCGCCCTTGGTCTCTTCGCGGGTCTTGAGGCAGGTGGGGCAGGGCGGCTCGATGGTCGGCAGGTTGTCGAGCACGTGCGTGTCCTTGGGTCGCACCACCAGCACCGCGCAGGGGGCCAGCCGCACCGTCCGCTCAGCCACCGAGCCGAGGAGGAGGTGGCGCACACCGCGCCGTCCATGCGTACCGACGACGACTAGGTCGGCGCTGATCTCGCCTGCCAGGCCCGCGAGCTGCTCGGCGATCTTGCCGACGCGAATGTGCACGGTGGTGGGCACGCGGCGCGTCGGGTCTGGGCCCAGCATGCGCTCGGTCTCGGCGATGAGCCGCTCGCGCAGGTGGTCGGTGATCTGCACCATCGAGGTGCGGCGATCTTCCACCGGCACGATCTCGCTGGCTTCCTTGTCGACCACCGCCGCGACATGCAGCTCGGCGTAGGGATTGCGTCGGGCCAGCGACAGGGCCTCCATGAAGGCCTCGCCTGCCAGATCGGAAAAGTCAGTCGCGATCAGAATGCGGTACTTGGGTTGGTTCTCCATCAGTCTCTCCTGCTTGCATCCGGGACAGAACGGGGCGCAGTGCGCGGTGCGCGGTGGACTCCACCGGCTGGCCGGCGCAGCCTAGTATTTCGTCGGTGAGTAGCGGGTGAGCGGCGCGCTCGACACCGCCCGCATCCACTGCCAGAGCAGCCCGGCCTCGGCCTCGGTGACGTGCTTGAGGGCCGGCATCATCTGCCAGGTCTGCTTGTATTCCACGCGGAAGGCGATGTGCATGTAGAGCTTGTTCGCGTCGCTGCGATAGGTATGCAGCGGCAGCGGACTGGCGTAGTCCCAGCCGTAGCTGGCGCCCACTTTGCGAACCCCGTGACAGAACTGGCAGGTCTGCTGAAAGACGATAAGCCCTGGGCGATGCTCGGGGCTGGGCACGAACTGGCGATAGTAGGCGCTGCCTTCGACGAACTCGATGCCGGTCAGCGAGCCGGTGCTGGTCCAGGGCGAAAAGTTCGCGCTGGCTCCCTCTTTCAAGTCGGGATGCCAGCGATCGCTCACCACCAGCTTGTTGCCGGCGAAGCTGACCTGGCGAATGTCAGCGTAGCCTTCGACCGACTTGTTGACCGGCGGAAACTCTGCGACGTAGGGCGCATCTTCGCGACTCTTGCGCGACACCGCGATAAGCGGCGCCAAGCGCGCCATCGTCCGTGCTTCGCGGAACGGCAGCGGCACGACCATGCCGTTGTGAAAGTGCAAGAGCGCCAGGTCGGCTCCCATCGGCGGCTCGTACTTCTGAACCACGTCGGCGAGTGCGACGCCGCGGTAGTAGGCGTTGCCGCCGTACTGCACATCGCCCCGCGCGCCCTCGGTCTGCGGCAGCGTGTCCAGATCGACCGTCTTGGGGTTTAGCTTGGCGGGCTCGGAGCCAGCTTGTCCGTAGAGCCCCGGGGCCCGCAGCCACAGAGAGATTGGATGTTCGGCCCAAGCAGTTACGGGAGCCACCGTAAGAGAAACTAGGCCGATAAAAGATGAGAAACTTGTAATTCGCATTTCAAAATTTAATTGCAATGTCTGGGCCAGTGCTCTCCCCCGCAGAGCCCCCTTTCGCGCGCGGAAGCTGCGCCCGAGGCTAACCAAGCCGCAAGAATTGCGGTGGGTCGCGGTGGGCTGGCCGTGGACACTATTCCGTCGCAGAGTTGGGCCCTGCCGCGTCGGATGACGGTCGGGGGAGGCGCAGGGATTACAGGAGGGGCCACGCGCAAATGGCTGTGGTTCCCACCGTATTGACTTGGTTCTCTCTAGTTTGTTGTGATGATTCAAGAATCGTAAGGAGAATTACAAATGAAACGTCTTATTATGTTCAGCACTCTGGCTCTCCTGTCGTGTTCTGAAAGTCCGCGCGGGCTTTCGGATCCTTCACAGACGAATAACAACGACGGTCCGCCTGACCTGGCGGGGATCATGGTGGGCGGTTTTGTGCCAATGGCGCCGAGCATCGCCTCGGTGGCTCCCAAGACGCTATCGACCGCGGGGGGCGGCATCATCACCGTCACCGGCGGACCCTTCTATGCCAGCACGCAGTTTTTCATCAATGGCCAGATCACTAATGTGATGTCGGTCACGGCGACGCAGGCCATGCTGGTGGCGCCGCCACGACTGGGCATCGGTCCGGCCAAGATCACGGCGGTCAACGGCAGTGGACTTTCGGCAAGCAACGACAACACGATGGCCAGCTCGCCGACCGCGTTTTCGTTCTTTGCCGCTCAGCTGAGCTTTGCTCAGAGCGTGTACTCGACGCTGGCCAACCAGCCGCGCGGCATCGCCTACGGCGATCTCAATGGCGACAAGATCACCGACGCAGTGATCACGCATCAGAACTCGACGAGCTACACCATCTACCTGGGCACGCAGAGCGGCGGCATGAATCCGCTGACCCCGACCGCGACGTTTACCACCCAGGGCACGACGAACAACGCCAACCAGACGCTGCAGCTTGTCGATATCAACAAGGACGGCAACCTGGACATGTTGGTGCCGTTTAGCAACGTCTTTCACTACTACCTGGGCAATGGCACGGGCCTGCTGAACGCCGTGAATACGGTCTCGACGGGCACGTCGACGGGAGCGGTGGCGGTGACGCTGGCCGCCGACATCAACAACGACACGCTGCCCGACGTCATCGCTTGCAACACCGGCGCCAGCAACATTGGTCTTTTCCTGAATACCAACCTCAACTCCAACCTGTATTCGGCCGGCCAGCAGGCGAACCCCCTGACGCCGGGTGGCGCACCGACCCGCTGTCAGATTGCCGACATCGATGGCGATAAGAAGACTGATCTGGTCGCGCTGATGTCCCCGAACAACGGCGCCACGTTGGCTGTGTACTTCGGTACAGCGACGACGGCGGCGCCCTTCTTCACCAACGCCAACCCGCTGACCTACGGCATCAACGCCGCCAACCAGAACCCGCAGTGGTTCGAGCTAGGCGATCTAAACAACGACGGCAAGATCGACGCGGTGGTCAGTGATCAGGCGACCAACAGCCTGCGCGTCTTTCTGGGCAACGGCACGGTCAACGCCACGTTCCAGGCACCGAGCGCGCCGATCCTCGTCGGCACCGATCCGCGCGGCTTGGCGCTCGCTGACTTCAATGGCGATGGCCGGCTAGATGTCGCGGTGGCCAGCAACGGCACCAACTACATCAATGTGCTCCTAGGCAACGGCGATGGAACGTTCGGCCTGCGCCAGGATTTCGTCTCGCTGACGGGGCCCTGGGGCGTCTACGCCAACGACTTCAACCGCGATGGGCGCATGGACATCGGCGTCGTCAATCAGTTCGACGCGGCCCGAGCCACGACCTCGCCCGGTTCGATGACGATCTATCTGAATAACTCGCTGTAGCCGCACCGCAGCGCCGGGAGCTATCCATGCTTTGTTTTCTTCGCGTAGGTCTGCCATCGGTCCTTCTGGCGCTGTGGGCGGCGCCTGGCCTTGCGGCCCCGATCGCGATTCCCAGCCAGAGCGCGGTGGCGATTCCGCGGCGCGATGTCGGCAGCGGCCTGTGTGCGAGCGCCGTGCACCTGACGATGAGCAATGCCTTGACCAGCGTCGACGCCGCCCGCGCCTATCTGTCGCCGAGCGCTGGCATGACCAACATCGACGACCGGCTGACGACGCGGCTCGCCTATCTGAACTTCATCAACAACGTCGATAACGCACGCAGCGATCTTCCCAACCCCGAGCCGCTGCCGTTTAGCCCGGTGGCCAGTGCGCAGAAGCCCAGCGATGGGCAGAACGTGGCGATGCGCCTGCGCGGCTACATGAACATTGCCAAGGCCGGCATCTACACCTTTGGCGTGCAGGCCGATGACGGCTTCAGCTTGCTCATCGGCGGCACTCCGGTCAGCCAGTCGACCACCAACGACGTCAGTCTGCGCTACAGCCGGCAGGTGCAGTTCTCGACGCCGGGCCTGTACAGCGTCGAGCTGACCTACTACCAGAATCGTTCGCAGGCCGTGCTTACCGTGGTGCGCTCGCCGCAGGCCGATCTGGAAGTGAGCGCCAGCACAACGCCGTTCCCAGACTCGTTCCAGCTGATCGAACAGACCAGCCTGTTTTCCGCGGTCGCTGGTACCAGCGCATGCAGCGAATGCGCCGCCGACACCGACTGCACCAACGGGGGCGAGTACTGCGGGGCCGGCATCTGTCAGGCCTGCAATGACTCGCGTCACTGCGGCGCAAGCTGTACGCCGTGCTCAGCGGACAAGCCCATCTGCAGCGCTGGCACCTGCGGGCCGTGTACCTCGGATCTGCAGTGCCTCGACGGGCAGATCTGCGACACGGCGCGTGGGGGCTGCATCGCGCGACCGGATCTGCAGTTTGCCGGCGGCTGCAGCGCGGGCAGTCCCAACTCGACGGGCAGTCGCTCAGGGGCGCCGCTCCTCGCGCTCTTGGGCCTCGCGCTCTCGCTGCTTTTTTTTTCCCGCCGTCGGGCGCAGCGCGACGCCGAGCGCGCTAAGTCGCCGCCGCTGCCGAGCTTCCGCTTCGGTCGTCCCCTCGTGATGCTCGCCGCCTTGCTGTTGCCAAGCGCAGCCTGGGCGCAGAGCAACCCGCCATTTAACGCGCAGACCTTCCGTCCCGACTTTGGTCCGGGCAGCGTGTTTACTGTGCAGGGATCGTCGGTGCCGCGCTCGATCATGCCGTACGGTGGGGTGCTGTTCGAGTACGCCAATCGTCCGCTGCGCCTCTTCGACACTGCAACGGGCCAGAACTACGCCAACACTGTGAGCGGCATGGTGACGGCGCACATCATGCCCGGCGTCAGCCTGGCCTCGTTCCTGGCGCTGCATGTCGATGTGCCGGTGGTGATGTTTCAGGCCTTCGATGCGCGCACGCCGCAGGCCGATGTGCCGCTGGCACCGACGATTGCCGGCCTGGGCGATGTGCGAGCCCTGCTCAAGCTGCAGGCCGCGGATAACCGCAACGGTGGCTTTGGCGTGGCGCTGTCTCCCGAGTTTTCGTTCCCCAGCGGCTCGACGCAGTCGTTTCGTGGCGAAGGGGCAGTGACCATCCTGCCGCGCCTGGTCATCGACTATCGCTTCGACAGCCAAGCCTTCGTCGCGTTCAATGTGGGCTATCTGATTCGCACCGCCAATCGCAACGTCGACTACGGCTTGGTGCGCGTCACGGATCAGCTGCGCTACGGCCTGGGTCTGGGCGTGCCACTGCCCAAGGGGCTGACCGCGCTGGCCGAGATCGCGGGGGCCTTCAGCTTCTCGCGGATCGAGGGCGGGCCGTTTTACACCCCGCTCGAAGGCCTGCTTGGCCTGCGCTATCGCCACAAAAAAGGAATCGAGGTTACCGTCGGTGGGGGTGGTGACTTCGTCAGTGCCGTGGGCTGGCCCAACTTCCGTGTGCTGGGCAGCGTCTCCTTCATTCCGATGGGACGTCGCGCCGCGCCTCGCGTCGTCACGCCGCCGCCCGATGATCCCACGACCCCCGCCGGCGGGGAGGAGCCCACAAGCCCAGTCCCCAGCAAGCCGGAAGCCCCGACCCCACCCCCCGTCAGCGCGCCGAGCAGCGATGATCCGGATGGCGATGGCGTCCTGGGTCGCGCCGATGCCTGCCCGCGTGAGGCCGGTCCCGCCGAAGCCGGAGGCTGCCCGGATCAGGACAAAGATGGGATTGCCGACAAGCAGGATCAGTGTCCCAAGGTCGCCGGCGTCCGCGAAAAGGGAGGCTGTCCCGATACCACCGATACCGACAAAGACGGCGTGCTCGATCGCGACGATCAGTGTCCCATCGAGCCGGGTCTAGCCGACAACAAGGGCTGTCCCGATCGCGATGAAGATCGCGATGGCATCGTCGATCGCCTGGACAAGTGCCCCAAGGCGGCGGGCAGTAAAGAAGACGAGGGCTGCCCGCTCATCGAGATGGCCGATGATCGCATCAAGCTGGGACGGCCGATTCGCTTCATGCAGGACTCAGTGACCATCGAGAGCGGCTCGCGCCCTGGGCTGGCAGCGGTGGCCAAGGCGATCCGTGATGACAAGACACTGACCAGCGTGGTTATCGAAGTCAGCGCCAGCGGCGACAAGCGTGCGGCCAAGGGGCTGGCCAAGAAGCGGGCTTCGGCGCTGCAGAAGCTCCTGACCGACGCTGGGATCTCGAAGAAGGTGCTCAAGGTCGGCGTGGCCAAGGCCGGCGACAGCGATGAGATCACCAAGATCGAGCTCACCCGAGCCGGCGGCAAGGGCGCGGGCAAGGGCCGTGGCCAGGACGATGGCGGAGCCGACGGAGGCAAGGGCGGCCGTCGCCACCACCGTCGGAACAAGGGGTAAGTCGTAGGCCAGGGCGGGCTGCCCGGCGCAGGTCTTGGCTAAAGCAGGTTCTCTTCGAGAATGGCGATCATGTCGGGGTCGCCGAGCACACGCGGCACCTTGACCTGCGTCGCTGAGGCGCCGCGCATGATGAAGATATCGCGCAGCCGTCGGAAGGTGCCACTGCGGACTAGGCGGACTGCAGCGGCACCAATACGCTGCGACTGCCGCGCGAGCTCGTAGAGCGAGTTGCCCTGCCCCAGTCCGCCATCGATCAAATCAGCGAGTTTACTTACAAGGGCAGGCACGTCTGCCGGCTGCTCGTTAGTGCCGATTTCTAAGTAGAAAACGTAGCGCTGGGGCAGGCTATCGGTATCAATGCGGGTGGTGAAGTCAGCGAGCTGCAGCCCCGACATACCGGTCGAGCGCAGAAGAGCGGTGTAAGCGCCGCGCTCGGTGGTCTTCTCACCGCAGATGTTAAGCAGCGCTCCGCGCCGGTGGCGGAACTCGACCAGGGGCGTACGGCGATAGCGATCGATGACCTCGATGATGTCGCCGAGGCGGTAGCGATAAAGGCCACTCCAGGTCGTCAAGACCAGCTCGTAGCGGTGGCCGATCTGCAGCTCGTCGATCTGCCAGGTGTTCGGCTGCGCTTCGTCGATATGGCCCTCGGGGATGAACTCGTAGTGCGCCTGGCCGGGGATCAACGCATAGCGCCCCGCGTCGAGGGCGACGCCGATGCCGAGTACCGCCTCGGTCGCGGCATAGATCGACGAATAGATCGGCAGCTCGCCGAGGTAGTGCACCAGGCGCTGCGCGTACAGACCGAAGCCGCCGCTGGTCACGGTGTTGACGTAGCTGAGCTGGGGGAACAAGCGGCGAGCGATGTCGGCACAGCCCGCTGACAGCTCATCGGCCAGCCAGCTGGCGAGGGCGGGTTGCGGCACGAGCTGCCGCTCTAGGCTGCGGCGCAGCTTGGGATCGAGGCTGGGGACGCCGCGCAGCGTGCCCTGGCGGACGTCGTAGACCAGCTCGGCGGCGCGCAGCTCCAGGGTGTGAAATAGGTCGAGGACGGTCGAGGCGAAGGGCGCGCTGATGTAGCGAGCTTCGCCGCTGATAATGGCAAACAGCAGGTGGACGTACAGCGCGTCGGCCTGGTTGCTGATCTCGTAGGCCTCGCGCGGTGAGGTCCAGAAGCGCGAGCTTGAGCGCAGCATGTTGCGCATCCCCAGCGAGGTCCCCGGACCGACGGGAAAGCCCCCCGCGGTATGGCTGGGAGGCGCGGCATTGATGAGCAAGAGGCCGCGGCCACCGGGCACGTTCTGCGGCAGCAGCTCATTGATGAAGCCCTGCGGTAGGAACATCATCGAAAGCGCGGTCTTTCGGCGCTGCGCGACGGTGATCGGCACCAGCTTGCTCTTGCCGGTGGTGCCCGAGGTCAGGCCAAAGCCGCTGATCTTGTCGGCGCACAGGACGTTTTTGTCACCCGCGCTCATGCGCTCGATGTCGGCGGCGAAGTCCTCGTGCGTGGCCAGCGGCAGAGCCAGGCGATAGGTGCTTGGGCTATCGATGCGGTCGAAGCCGTGGCGACGTCCGAACTCGCTTCCGCGGTGTCGGCGCAGGATGGCCATGAGCGTCTGGTCATTGACCCGGCTGGCGTGGTCGGCGGCGCGATCGAAGCCCCGCTTGTAGTAGCCAGCGACCTTGGCAAGCAGCCAGTCGAGGAGGCCTGAGAGCCGCAGACTCATGCAGCTAATACGTTATTCAGTCACCCCACGGCCGTCGAGACCGAAGTTTCCTCGACGGACGGCGGTC
Organism: uncultured Myxococcales bacterium; assembly: GCA_937952145.1. Classification (GTDB taxonomy): domain Bacteria; phylum Myxococcota_A; class Polyangia; order Palsa-1104; family JAEUJZ01; genus JAEUJZ01. Next base: position 1,291 of record CALFYE010000033.1, on the reverse strand, counting down.
TAAAGCAGGAAGGGAATGAGGGCGCGGCGCTGGGCGGGGTAGTGGGTGAAGCGAGCGCGGTAGTCGCGGTGGTGGGCCAGGGCACGCGGTACGAGGTTGGCCGCTGTCCAGACAAAGAAGGCCAGGCCGGGCAGCGAGAACGTCAGCAGCGCCCAGCCGGCCCACTCCACAAGCTCGCCGAAGTAGTTGGGGCAGGAGATGTAGTGATACAGGCCGCCGTGCGGAATCTTGTAGCCCGTCTCGCCCGGCTTGCGCAGGTTGATGAGAACCCAGTCCGCATGCTGGTTGATCGCGAGGCCACTTAGGAAAAGCAGGGTCCCGAGCAGAAAGCGCGGATCCCACAGCCAGTCCCGCGCATAGGCCGTCGCCGGCACGAAGTAGGTGAGGTAGCGCCAGTTGAGATAGGTATTGAGCAGGTTGAAGGTCAGGCCGAAGAGCGCAATCAAAAGCGGCATGGTCGGCGCCCCACCGCGTCGGCGAAACGGAAAGATGAAGGCGCGATTGAAGTAGTGGATCTGCCAGATCACAAAGAACGTCCACACCACCGCATCACGCCGCTGACCGACGAAGAAGAGCAGCAGGGGGGCCAGCGAAGCCGGCACTTCCATGATCAGCCAGCCCGCAAGACTGCTGACCTGGGGGCCCCAGCTTCCGCGCGGGTTGTGGCGGCCATAGGGCACGGTGATAAAGCGCAGCGCGAAGACCACCAGCGCAGCGGCGATGAAGAAGCCGCGCAGGAGGAGCTGAAAAAAACGAGGTTCATCCATCGCGACCATCCTCCATCCGGGCTCGAACTCGCGGGTGGGGGCCTAGCTGACGGCCAGGACGCGCTTGAGGTACTGGCCGGTGTAGCTGCCCGGTACGCGCGCGATGTCTTCGGGAGTACCGCAGCCCACCACTGAGCCGCCGCCATCGCCGCCTTCGGGGCCCATATCGACGATGTAGTCAGCGGTCTTGATGACGTCGAGGTTGTGCTCGATGACGATCACGGTGTTGCCGGAATCGACCAGGCGCCCCAGCACGTCGAGCAGCTGCTTGATGTCGTCGAAGTGCAAGCCGGTGGTCGGCTCGTCGAGGATGTACACCGTGCGGCCGGAGCCCTTCTTGGCCAGCTCTTTGGACAGCTTGATGCGCTGCGCTTCGCCCCCCGACAGCGTCGTCGCGGCCTGGCCGAGCGCGATGTAGCCCAGGCCAACATCGCGCAGGGTCTCTAGCTTCTGGCGAATCTTGGGGATGTGACCGAGAAACTCGCAGGCCTGCGAGACCGTCATGTCGAGCACGTCGGCGATCG
>CALFYE010000032.1 GCA_937952145.1 uncultured Myxococcales bacterium | reverse complement strand
GTGGCAGGCACCGTCGCCACACTGGCGTTGGGCAATGGGCGCTGGATCACCCTGGAATCAGCTAGCGAACCTACGTTGGCGGCAACGCCATCGGCCGCTGACGCTGCGCCTGTGCGAGCGGCGCATGGACAAGCTGGGTATCCCCTCGCGACTGCGCGATCTGCGGTCGTTCGCCATCAATGAGCCATTGGGCTTTGACGAGGCCGGCCCCTGCGAGCCTGAGCCCGCGACTTGCCGCGTGACGCCCCTTGCCATGCCGCACTCGATCCCCGAAGCCTGCGCCCTGCTAATCGAGGAGTCGGGCCCGCCAGTGGTTCGCGTGCTGCACACCGGCGACTTCAAGCTGGACGAGATGGGCGAGTTCGCATGGGCCGAGCTACAGCGACAGCCCGTCGATGCGGTGGTCGGAGACAGCACCAACGCGCAGGTTCCCGGTCGGACTCCGGCGGAACGTTCAGCGACGCAGGCCCTTGGCGCTCTGCTGTCGGATCCGCAGCGCCGAGGGCGCATTGTGATCGCGCTGTTCTCATCGCATCTGGAACGCATCGCGGGCCTGGCCGTCGCCTGTCAACGTGCCAGTCGCAAGCTGTGCCTGGTGGGTCGCGGCCTGCACGATGCGATCGGCGCTGCCAGCCGAGCCGGCCTGCCCAGCCTCCCGGCTGAGGTCATGGTTTCGGCCGATCAAGCAGCGGCTCTGCCCCCGGGCAAGGTGGTGCTGGTCTGCACCGGTACGCAGGGCGAGCGGGTCGCCGCGCTCTCCCGCCTCACTGCCGCCGTCAATCGGCACGAGCCCGCGGCCTTTGGCGGCTTGCGACTCTCGGCCGGTGACACCGTGGTCTTGGCGGCCCGCGTCATCCCCGGCCATGAGCGTCCCGTGGGCCGCCTGCTGGATCGCTTGGTGCGCGCCAACATCGAGGTCCTGCAGGGGGCGCCGTATGCAGTGTCGGGCCACGGCAGCCAGGACGATCTGCGGGCCCTTATGCGAGCAGCGCGGCCGCGCGTCGTCGTGCCGGTGCATGGGACCCCGCGCCAGATCTACGCCCATGCCGCGCTGGCTGAAGAGCTAGGCATCCCAGCCCTGCGGCCACAGAACGGCGATGTCATCAGCCTGGCTCAGCACATCGAGATCACGGACAACATCGAACCCGTGGCGGTCTATGTCGATGGCTTCACCGTGGGTGAGGCCGGAGGCGACACGCTGCGTGCACGGCAGCGCCTGTCCTACACCGGTGTCGTGGTGGTGGCCGCCGATCCGCTGACGCCAGGCAAGCTGCTGGTCCGCGCCGTCGGAGTGCGGGATCCCGGACCAGGACTGGATCAGCTCTGCGCCGAAGCCGCGATTCAGGCCGCTACAGCCCTGCGTGCCGCGCTGGGCGAGACCCCGCGGGTCTGGCTGCCACTGCGAGAAGATGCGGTGCGTGCCATCACCCGCGCGGTGCGGAGCGTCTTCTATCGCCGGCGCGGACAGAAGCCCAACGTGGTAGCGATTCTCCCCGGCGCCGAACTTCGTTACGATGAAGAACCAGACACTGTGGATTCGGTGGCCGACTAGGCTCTAGCGGCCCCAGCAAAGCGAGACGGGAGACCCGATGTCAGAGCGAACCGTGGGACTGTCAGGCGGATTCCGAGCCGGCCGACTTGGCCGGATGGTGATGGCAGCGGCGCTGCTTTGGCTAGCAACCGGCTGCCCCAAGCTGACGCTGTACCAAGCCGCGGTGATGCGCCCGAGCCAGATCGCGGTGTACTTCAACGTGCTCGACGCGGCGGGGCATCCGATCCCGAACCTCACCGCCGACCGTTTTGAGATCTACGAAGACGGGGGACGCATCTCGACCTTCGAGTCGAAGCAGACCATCCTCAATCCCGAAGTCGCCGCCATTCACTACGCTCTGCTGCTCGTCGACCTGTCGGGCAGCATCACGCAATCCGGCGCGCTCGAACAGCTCAAGCCGGCGGTGCAAGCTTTCGCTGATCGCGTCGGGCAGCTTCAGAAGGTCGCGGTCTACGGCTTCGACGGCTCGCCTACGCTGTACCCGCTCCTCCCCTTCACCAAAGGTGGCGAAGGCGTGCGCAGCGTCGCCGAGCGGCTGTCGTCGTTTAAGGGGCGCGACCCATCGACCAACCTCAACGGGGCGGTTGTCGAAGGACTCAAGGTCCTGCAGAAGGCGCTGGCCCACGAGCCGACGCCGCTCAAGTTCGGCTCGCTGGTCGTCTTTACCGATGGATCCGACCGGGCGCAGCGCGTGCTGCGAGCCGATCTCGACAAAGCGCTCGATGGCGCACGCGAGGATCGCACGTCGCTTTACGTCATCGGCATCGGCAAAGAGATCAACACCAGCGAGCTCCGCAACATCGGTCGCACCCACGCCTTCCTGAGCCAAGATCCGACCGAGCTCGCCAAGGCCTTCGACGACGTTGCCCAGCGCGTCGAGGGTTACACCAAGAGCTTCTATCTTTTGTCCTACTGTTCCCCGGCGCGAGCGCAGGAGCACGACCTCAAGGTGGTCACGCGAGCCGGCATGGGCTCGGGCTCATTGACCTATCACTTCAACGCGCAGGGCTTCGGGCCCAGCTGCGACTCGAACCGCATGCCGCACTTCGATCTGAAGAACCCCACCAAGCACAAGGCTGGCGAGGGCGAATAGCTGCAGCCTCAGCACTGACGGCCATCTCGGGCCCCTGCCCGCCCCGCCCTCTCGCGCCCCTGCTCGCCTACTCCCACCTTTCCCCCGGTCGCAGCCACGCGGCTCAGCCACTCTCTCGCTAGCAAATGGCGATATACTCACTGGATCGCGATGTCCAGCCTCCAGGCGCCTACGCAGCTCTCACGGCGCTGTCCGCACTGCAGCGTGCTCTACCCAGCGGATGAAGAGCACACCTGCGCCAGCTCACCGACCCTGGCCAGCCCAGCCGCGGGGGCTCCTACGCTGGCGGGGGCACCGACAGTAAACAGCCACCCCAGCCCCAGCGACCCCGTCGAGGCGCTCGCGGCCACGGCCCAGATCCCACAGAGCGCCACCGCCGAGACGCTCTCACGCTCCAGCCGAGTCGCGCGCAGCGCGCAGGATGACCTCGTCGGTCTAATCCTCGGTGAGCGCTACGAGATCCAACAGCGCCTATCGGCCGGTGGCATGGGCGTGGTCTATCGCGGACGTCACATCGTCCTCGATAGCCCCATCGCCGTGAAGATCCTGCTCAAGCCGCAGGACACCGAAGCCCAGCGCCGCTTCCTACAAGAAGCCAAGCTCGCGTCCCTCATCCGCCATCCCAACACCGTCTACATCTCTGACTTTGGCCTGCTGCCCGATGGGCGCTCCTATCTGGTCATGGAGTTCCTGCAGGGCCCGACGCTGCGCCAAGCCGTGCACGGCGGCCGATTGAGCGTGACCCGCGCCTGTCAGATCGCCCGCCAAATCGCCGAAGGTCTGCAAGCGGTGCACGACAAAGGGATCGTTCACCGAGACCTTAAGCCCGAGAACATCTTCCTGATTCGCGACGGTCAGAAAGAGTTCGTGAAGATCGTCGACTTCGGCATCGCCTTCGCAGCACAAGGCCTGCGTATCGAAACCCCCGACGCTGCGGCGGCCAGCGGCTCGGTGGCGGCAGCTGCCCAGCCGGTGGATGAAACCGACCGCTCGGCAGAACTCTCGGCGCGACAGACGCTGCCCGGCACCGTGCTGGGCACACCGCACTACATGTCGCCCGAGCAGGCCGACGGCGCCGATGTCGACGCCCGCACCGATCAGTACGCGCTGGGCTGCATCTTGTACGAGATGCTCACCGGCGAGGTGCCGTTCGACCATCCCACGAACGTGATGGCCGTCATGTTCAAGCATGTGTCCGAGGCCGTGGTGCCACCGCGCAAGCGCTGCCCGGATGCGCGCATTCCCGATGCCGTCGAAGCCATCGTGTTGCGTGCCATGGCCAAGCCGCGCGAAGAGCGCTTCCCGACGATGGCCGAGCTGGCGCAGGCGCTGTCGCGCGAGCTCTTGCTGCTCGCCCCCGAAGACACGCTGCTCCCGATAGAAGGCAGCGCCTCGGCGCAGTCGCTGAGCGGCCGCCTATCGACCCAGGTGGTGCTGCGCCCGCGACGCTGGCAGCTTTTGTCGGTGTACGTCACGCTGCTCGTCCTTGTGCTGGGGGTCGGTGTCCTGGGGTACCGGCAGTATCGGGCGAGTCAGCAGCTGCGCAGCCGTCAACTCTCGGCGGCTGAGCTAGCGAGCGTGCGTCAGAGCTCGCTGCAAGTGCTGAGCAGTCAGCTTAAGCCCAGCCCCGATCCCAGCACCCGCGAGCTGCGTCTAAGCGCGCTGCAGACGGCAGGCAAGACGCACGAGGTCGCGCTGCGTCCTCTGCTGGTTCCGCTGCTGAGTGAAGCGGATGCCGACATCGCGGCGCTCGCGGCCGAGGCGCTGGGTCAGCTGGGTGATCGGCAAGCCATCTCTGCTCTCGCCGATTTGCTGGGGCGAGCGACACAGCCGACAGTGAAGGCAGCCGCAGCCACGGCCCTCGATCTGCTCGACGATGAGCGCGGCGGACGCGAGCTCCTGCAGATGCTGGACAGCAGCGATGACGTTGCCCGATTCCGTGCCGCGTATGTGCTGGCCGGCAAAGGCAATCGCAAGGCCAGCGCGGTGTTGAGCGGACTGCTCGAACGATCGCATCCCCCCGATGAGGTCGTGCTGGATGCGCTGACGCGACTGGCACTGGCTGGCGAGGAGTCGGCGCGGCGGCAGCTCTTGTCCCGCTTGGCCACGGCGGAGCAGCCGCAGAAGCGCCTGCCGATCGCCTACCGCTTGGCTCAGCTCGGCGAACCCGCGGGGCGCGATGTGCTCCGCGAGCTCGCAGAAAAAGCGGGACCGCAGCAGCTCTTGGCAGCTCGCTTGTACGCTGGGCCGGAGCACGCAACGCTTGGCGATCTATTTCGCGGCGTGCTGCGCGATCCCGCGGCCAGCCCCAGCGCTCAGCTCCTCGCCGTCGAAGGTCTGGGCGGCGGCGGGCAGCTGCTCGACATCGATCTGCTGCGGCCCAAGCTTGTCGTCGGCACTGCCGAGCGACTGCGACAAGCCACCGCCATCTCGGTCCTGCGCCTGTCGGCTCTCGACGCCAGCGTGCTGTCAGAACAGAGTCTAGCCTGGGCGCAGGATGCCGTGCGCGACAGCAGCTGGCTGGTGCGTCAGGCCGGCACCGCCGTCCTTGGCGACATCGAGACCGACGCCGCGACGCAGGCCCTGTCCGGTCTGCTGAAAGACGGCGATACCCGAGTGCGCAAGAGCGCAGTGCGAGCCCTCGGTCGCAAGCGCACGCGGCCAGCGCTTCTGGCCCTACGCGAAGCGCTGTACGACGTGGAAGCCACCGTGCGCGAGGAAGCGCTGCGCGGCCTGTCCCGCGTCGCCAAGGTGCTAAGCGATGGGGGGCAAGCGCAGGTCAAGCAAGACGTGGCGGGCTGGCTACGCGACGTGGTCACAAGTGGCCGGCCGAGCGAGCAGGTCCTGGCCCGCACTGCGCTGCTGCGGCTCGGTGACGAGGCTCAGCGACCGGCTCTGGCGGCACTGCAAGCCTCGCCCGATCGCGAAGCACGCAAGCTGCTGGTCGAGGGGAGCGATCAGAAAGACGCCGCGGCAATGCTGGTGGCGATGCTCAGCGATACCGACGCTGCGATCCGCTTGAGCGCGGCGCAGAAGCTGGCCGAGCAGGGCGATAGTCGTGGCATCCCGGCCCTGCGGGACGCGCTGGGCGGCGGCGGCAAGGGCGGCATCCTCGCGTTCGTCGCACTGCGCCGACTGGGCGAAGCGGTGGCCCCGCCGCGTGATCTTGACCGCCTGCTGCACGGCCCCGACGTCGGCGATCGCATGCAGACCGTCGAAGGCCTGGGCAAGCTGCCGCCGGATCTGGCGGTCCCCTTCCTGCTCGATGCGGCTCGCGATGCCGAACGGCTGGTGCGACGTCTAGTTGCCGAGGTCGCCGCCGATCTGCCCGACAGCCCCGCCGGCCCGCCCGGCCTGCCCGTGCTGCGCCTGCTGCAGCAGGACACGGACGCGGGCGTTCGTTTTCGAGCCGCCGCACTGATCGCGCGCTTCGGGGATTTAAGTCGCTTCCGCCCCGCCACGGCCGGCAAGCCAAGCGCAACTCTCAAAGACAGCGACGGGGTTCCGCGCCTGCTGCGCCCGATGGCCCAGCCGGAAGGTTCGCCCAGCGAGCCGCCCGATGCCGGTACCAGCGATCTCGCGCCGCCACCGCCCGTCGATGCCGGAGCCGGAGCCGACGCCGGTGAGACAGCGCCAGCCAGTGGCGAGCCCGAGAGCACAGGCGACCGGGCGCTGGACGCCATCTCGCAGCTTGCGCGCAAGGGTCTGCAGGCGTTCTCGGCCAAGGACTTTGGCAAGGCCCTCAAGCTGCTCAACAAGGCGGAAAAACAGTGCGAGCGCAAGCGCAGCCTGGCCGAAGCCTGCGCCAGCCTATCGCTGGAGATGTCCGTCCGCATCGCCCAGGCCTACGAGAAGCAAGATCAGCTCGTCGAGGCGATGAGCGAATTCGAAAAAGCCCTGCGCGTCGATGCCGGAAAGGGTGCGCGGGCCGGGCTGCGCGGCGAGGCCGAGGCGGGTCAGGCGCGGCTGCGCGGCCAGCTAGGTCGCGTCACGCTGCCCAAGACGGTCGGCGGACGCTGTCGGGAAGTGTCAGAATGGATGCTGCCGGGGACCAACGTCATGACCGTAAATGGCGCCCAGACGCTGGTCAAAGTCCGGCCGGGCGAGGTGCAGAACCTGGGCTCCTGCCCGTAGGCACCGAGGCTGACGCCCGGAACGATTTCGAGGGGCCGCTCGTACTAGGTGAGGGGTGCATCGCAATGAACACGCGCAGTCAGGCCGGTAGAGACCACCTTGTCGCTGTCGCTCATCGGGGGCTGTGGCTCCTGCCGGTGCTCGCGCTCTTGCTGACTTCAGGGCTGGCCGAGGCAAAAAAGGGGAAAGACAAGGGCGCAGGCGGCGGTGGCAGTCTGACCGAGCGAGCCCGCGTGCTGCGTCAGCAGGGGGTGTCGGCGATCGCGGCCAAGGACTACGCCGGGGCCGCTGACTCGCTAGCCCAGGCCTATCGTGTGTCGCCCGATGCCGAGACGCTGTATCAGCTGGGTCGTCTGGCCTGGGCCAGCGGCCGCACGGTCTTTGCACAGGACCTGATGCGTCGCTTCCTGGCCGATCCCGGCAGCGCCAACGACCCCGCCGCCAAAAAAGATGCCGAAGGGATCAGCGAGCAGCCACGCCCGCCCAGCGGTGAAGTCGCCATCGTTGGTGAACGCGGCGCGCTAGTGCTGGTCGACGAACGGGTCGCCGGCATGCTGCCCTTGCCCCTGCCCCTGCTGCTGGCCAGTGGCGAGCATCGCATCACCCTGGAGATGGGCCAGCGACGCATCGAAGGCCCGGTCAAGGTCCTGCCAGGCCGCCTGTCTGAGCTGCGCTTCAACGTCAACTCAGATGCCGTGGTGTCGCGCGTCGTGCCCGCCGTGGTCTGGCTGCCCGAGTTCAAAGGCGTGCCGGCCGAAGCCCAGCGCGTCCTTAGCCAGACGATCGAGGGTGGCGTGCGCAAGCAGCGGCTATCGGTGGTGCCCAAGGGCGTCGCACTGGCCCAGGCGCCTCGCCTGGCGGACTGCCTGGAGCAGCTCGACTGCCAAGACAAGCTGACGACGGTCAACGAGGCTGACTACCTCCTGGCGACCAGCATCGAAGCCACCGGCGATCTCAGCCAGAGCGACTGGACGCTGCGTCTAAAGCTTGTCGAGGCGACGACCGGCGACTATGCCGCCCAGCTCAGCGAGCCGTGCACCCGCTGCACCGCCGACCAGGCCAGCACCACCCTGGATGCGCTGGTGGCTCGCCTGCTGCGCGACGGCATGACCAGGCCGCACGGTGTCTTGGAGATCCTTTCGACCCCGCCCGGTGCCGATGTGCTGCTGACCGAGCGCAAGCTGGGGCAGACACCGTATCAGCGCGCCGCCTTCGTCGGGGCCTACTCGCTGGTGGTCAAGCAGAGCGGCTACAAGCTGCACACCGTGACCGTGACCGTCGAGGAGGGCAAGAAGGCGACCCTAAAAGTCGAGCTGGTGAGCGAAGCCGAGCCGCCCAATCCGGCCCCGCCGCCCCCGCCACCCGTCGCTGTCGCCCCGCCGCCGCCGCCCCCCGCGCCGCCCAAGCCGCTGCCCCCGCCCGTCGCTGAGCGGGCCCCGCGGCCGGTATGGCGCATTGCGGTGGGCGCGTCGCTGATCGGCGCCGGGATGCTCCTAGGCGGCTTCGGCGTGTCCGGCTTGGTGCAGCATGGCAAGCCCGCCGACGATCTCATGCGTACTTATTTTGATACACAAAATAAAGGCATTGCGCTGCTAACCGTTGGAGGATTATTGACCGCAGGCGGTGTCGTCCTGCTGGCTATTCCTGGTGCCAACAAAAATCCGCAAGTAGCCCTCAGACCCGCCGGAAATGGCCTACTTGTTAGCAAATAAATCCGCCCAAAGCTTATCTTCCTAAAAGCCCGAAGGAGTACCCATGCGTTACTGGGCATTGCTATCGATTCCAATTAGCATCTTGGTTGGGGTTAGCTGCGACAAGCTGTGGTCTAGCTCGATTGTCGACTGCGGCCGACCAGGCTTCACTTGTCCAGATGGCTATACCCCCGATATGCCATTAAGTGAGGCTGATGGCGGGGCGGGGGGCAGCGATGGCGGGGGCAGCAGCGATGGCGGAGGTTCGCCGGGCACAGATATGGGCACGGTGATCCCGGCCGGATACACCAGCGTCTATACTCTCAGCGACACCCCGCGCACCACGCTGGTCGGAACCAGCGATGGACGCGTCCGCACGTATTCCTTCAATGGTTCAGGCAGCACATTCGCTTTTGTAAATCAATTTACAGAAGAATCCGGCATCCCCATTGTCGGAGTTTGGCGGGGAAATCTGTATGGTTCAGGAACGCCAAACAACTTCACAATCGTCGTACCTAAGACCAACAAAATATACACACACCTTAACAACGCTGTCGGCGTATTAAAATCCGCTCCACAGATTCTAAACGGAATCTGGTCAAGTCGGCGTAATGGCCAGAATAACACTCCAATATACAGCAATGTAAAAGTATACTTTCCGGCCAATAACGGCAAAGTCATTGAAGCGGATGTGCAGCAATCGCCGACGCTGTCCCTTGGCAACCTAAGCGAGATTGATCTGGGCGTGACGTCGACCATCAACGCGGTGGGCGGGGTACAGCAGGCCGGCTCGGACTCCTCGATGCGCTTCTGCGCCCCCAGCCCCTGCCCGAACACGGATGTCGCCTGGGCGGCTGGCGACGCTGGGAAGCTCTTCAACCGCGACGACGCGGGCTGGCATCTGGTTGTTCTCGCCTCGGGCACGCTGCCAACCACAGCCCAGCTGTTTGGCGTCGCCTCCGGGCTCTCGGGAATGTCGGAAGCCCCGCCCGCCTTCGCGCTGGGCAAGGACGGTGTCTACGCCGAACGACCGAGCGGCGATCTGTCGCAGTGGCAGACGCTTTTGTCTTCCCCCTTTGGCACGACGACGCTGAACGCCGTCTGCTACATCGACAATAGCGAGGCCTGGGCGGTCGGCGAAGGCGGCACGGTCTACCACTACTTTGGGTATATGGACCCGCCAGCCTGGAACAAGGTGACGCTGCCCAACCTGGGCAAGGATCTGTCCAAGGTCAGCCTGCGCGCCGTGCACTGCGCCGACAGTACCTATGACGGCACGACCCAGCGCCCACGCCGAGTGACCATCGTCGGTAGCAACAACACCCTACTGTTCGGCGAAGACTCGTCGGGCATGGGCATCAGCTATGCCTGGTCGCTGGTCGAATAGCCGCGCTCGCTAGCCGCTCCCGTCTGCCCTCCCCCGTCCGGCTCGCTACACATCGTTCCCGCCCCGCCGGCAAAAAAAGTTAGGATGATCCTATGCTTCAGCGGCTGGCCGCAGTCGTGGACCGCTTGTGGGGACCGCTGCTCCGGCTGCTCGCGGTTTCGCTGGAGCAGCTCGGTGCGCACATGATGCTCCTGTGGAGTGTCGTGCGCTGGGCGCTGCGGCCCCCGTATCGCTTGGGCATCATCCTCGATGCCATGGTGTTCATCGGCGTCGAGTCGATGCCGATCGTGCTGCTCATCAGCCTGTTCGTCGGCGCCGTCTTCGCCCTGCAGCTCAGCTCGGCGCTGCGCACGTTCCAGGCGGAAGCCTTCACCGGTGCGACGGTGGGCCTGGCCCTAACGCGCGAGCTGGCGCCCGTCTTTACTTCCATTGTCGTCGCCGCCCGCGCCGGTGCTGGCATGGCCACCGAGCTGGGTTCGATGCGCATCACCGAGCAGATCGACGCGCTGGCGACGATGGCGGTAAACCCCGTGCAATACCTGGTGGTGCCGCGGGTGATCGGCGGAGTGCTGATGGTGCCGCTGCTGGCGATGGTGTTTAACTGCATCGGCATGGTCGGTGCGTACATCGTCGCCGTCGGTATGCAGAACGTCGATCGCGGCATCTTTCTGGAAAATGCGCGCTGGCTGCTCGACCCCAATGACATCACGCAGGGCATGATCAAGGCGGTGGTGTTCGGGCTGGCGCTGACGCTGATCGCTTGTCAGCAGGGCTACAACGCCTCGGGCGGCGCCAAGGGCGTCGGCGTCGCGACGACCCGCGCCGTGGTCGGCAGCTTCGTCACCATCTTGGTGCTGGACTACTTCCTCACCGACCTGTGGCTGACCTTCTTTAGCAAGAACATCCAGAACTAGGCGCAAGCAGGGGACGACGAAGCGACGATGCCGTGGATGCCGGACCAGAAGGACGATGTCAGCCAGCGCAGTGAGGACTGGCACGTCCGGCTGCGCGGTCTGAATAAGACCTTCGGCACCCACCACGTCTTGCGCGGCATCGACCTCGACATCGCGCGCGGCAAGATCAACGTCATCATCGGCGGCTCGGGCCAGGGCAAGTCGGTGATCATGAAGCACCTGATGGGCCTGCTGAAGCCCGATACCGGCACCATCTTCGTCGATGGTGAAGACATCGTGCCGCTCAACGACGTCGGGCTGAATCGGGTGCGCAAGCAGTTCGGCATGCTGTTTCAGTACGCGGCGCTTTTCGACTCGCTCACCGTCGAAGAAAACATCGTCTTCGCGCTGGTCGAGCACGGCGATCCCAGCACGCCCGAGACCTACGCCGATGGACGCAAGCGCAAGCCGCGCCGCTTCAGCCGCAGTGAGCTGAACCAGATCGCGCTCGAACAGCTCGACAAGCTGGCCCTGCCGCGCGTGCTGCTGCGCAAGTATCCCGCCGAGCTCTCCGGCGGTCAGCGCAAGCGGGTTGGTCTGGCTCGCGCGCTGGTGATGAAGCCGCGCATCCTGCTTTACGACGAGCCGACCACCGGACTCGATCCCGTCTCGACGAAGAACGTCGATGACATGATTCGCAATGTATCTCGCGAGCATGGCGTGACCAGCGTCATCATCAGTCACGATATGGCCTCGACGTTTCGCATCGGCGACCGCGTCTCGGCCTTGTACAACGGTAGAATCATCGAGAGCGGCCCCCCAGAAGAGCTGCGCCAGACGCGCCACAAGTGGCTGCGCGAATTTATCGCCACCTCGGGCGCGGTGCAGATGGAGCCGGTCGATGAACAGGACTTGTTCGACGAGCCCTTGCTCACCGCAGGAGCCCCCCCATGAAGACGTTTTCTGCTGCGCTTAAGGTTGGGATTACGACCCTGCTCATCTTGGTGATGAGCGCGGGGGCCTACCGCTTCGTCAGCAAGAGCATGCGCGGCCCCGCCGGCCCAGTGGTGTGGGCGCTGTTCAAGGACGCGACGGGCCTGGTCGACAAGTCGCGCGTGCAGGTCGCGGGCCTGCTGATCGGCGAGATCGTCGACCGTCGCCTGCAGGGCAACCTGGCGCGCGTCGCGATTCGCATCCGCCCCGAGACCGAGCTGTGGTCAAACGCAGCGATCTACAAGAAGAGCTCATCGCTGCTTGGCGAGTACTACATCGAGGTCGATCCCGGTACGCCCGAGTCGCCCGATCCGCTGTCGGGACAGATGACGCGCAACCATCGCCTGGGTAGCG
>CALFYE010000031.1 GCA_937952145.1 uncultured Myxococcales bacterium | reverse complement strand
GAACCGGCTCACAAGCTGAACCACGGCGATGGCGATAGCGATGCTCTGTGCGTACTCCCGCACGATGTGGCGTTCGCCAATCGGCACCGCTGCACGTGTGGCGAAGTCAAGCTCCTGCAAGCTGGCAAAGACTCGTCTGGGCGAACCCTCTTGCAGGGCTTGCTGCAGCTGAGACGACGCCAAGATGGCGAGCGTGCGACTGGTTTCCGATGTCCCTGGGGCTGCCTGTTGCAGCCATCTTTTGCTTTCGCGAAGCGCTTGCCTTGCTTCGCGATGCAACAGCAGATCGTGCCGTGTCCACTCTAGGGTCCGACGGAACAGGGAATAGGGGACCGCAGCGAGCACGCCCAGAAGCACGATGGTGACGATACCCTGTATGGCCCGCGGCGAGCCCAGGGGCGACAGATCCATCGTGTTGGTCAAACGAGCTACGACTAGATACATGAACACAAACACGGGGATCGTAGGGAGCCAAAGCTGCTCGATAAGGAGCCGCAGCGCCCAGTGTGGTCGCCGGTCTGGGAAGGGCCAAGCGGGGGGCTGCCGCCGCTCGATGGATGCCTCGCCTGACGCAGCGGTGGGGACCGGAGGGGCAGCCGGCATGCGGCTTCATTATAGGTGCGTCCCGGCGGAGTTCGCTGGCAATCTTGGGTGCGCTGACCGTCCAAAAAGAGTCTGTGGCCGTGCTATGTTTTGGCGGAGCGCCCATGTCTGCACGTGCTGCTCAAGAAGGTGAGGATGCAGTCGCTGGGCAGCCAGAGGGCTTGCCGAGCAGACAGCCTGATGGCGCGATCGATACATCGCCCACCCAGCGCGACGTACCGCTGCAAATTCCCGGCGGAAGTGAGCTCACGCCTGACGAGAGCGAGCGGCTGCGCACCGTGCTCGGTGAGCGCTACCGCATCGACCGATTTGTCGCCCGCGGTGGCATGGGAGCCGTCTTCGCCGGGCAGCATCTCGTCTTGCAGACCGACCTTGCGATCAAGCTCGTGCACATCGACGATCAAACGGTGACGGCCTCCCGCTTTCTCCGCGAAGCCCGCTTGGCCTGCTCAGTGCGCCATCCCAACCTGGTTCAGATCATGGACTGTGGTGTGTTCGCCGAGCGCTGGGGCTACCTGGTCATGGAATTTCTGAACGGGCAGACGCTGGCCAGTCTGCTGTCGGCAGGTCCCATGGACCCGCTGCGCGTCTGTCAGCTAGGAGCGCAGATGGCGCGCGGGCTCACCGCCATTCATGAGCGCGGCATCGTCCACTGCGGACCAAAGATCCAAAAATCTCCGTTGAGAAATGGGTCCTACGATGCGAGTTCGGAAAAGGCTCGGAACCAAGTGAATTCGCCGAATTAGCTCGGCTTTGCGACGGAGCGGAGTACGGCGCGCGCCTTGGCGTTGGCCAAGGTCTGCGGGTTGACGTAGTGCCGCGCGGTGATGGCGAAGCTGCCGTGACCTAGGTCAGCGGCGACGACTCCTGATATGGCGCCGCGCCCCATGGCGATGGTGGAGTGGAGGCCGCGCAAGCTGTGGGGGCAGACCTTGGGTACTCCGGCGAGGACGCGGTATCGCTGGAGCCGGTCCCAGAGGTAGTCATTGTTCAGCGGCTTGCCGGGGCCGAAGAGGAGAGCATCGGGCGACTTGCCGAGGGTCTGGCGTTGCAAGAGTGCGCGAAGAGGTTCGCTGTCGATTTCTAGTGAGCGGCGCGCGTTCTTGGTCTAGTCGCCGGGGATGCACAGGGCGCGACCGCCGCCGGCATGCGATGGGCACACGCGGCGACCGGGCGGCCAAACTTGGCCCCTCGTGCGGTCTCGTCGCTGGGTAGCTTGGCAGCGAGCTCGGGCGAAAGCGCGCCCAGCGCTCGATCCTGCGGCAGGAAGTACGACAGGCGAAACCCGATACACGCCCGCCAGGATTCCTTCAGCCCACTGCGACGCAGGTGAGCGAGGCATTCGGTCAATGCATCACCGACGGTGCGCGACCCATGAGCAGCGATGGTCCGTTCGATCTGCGCCTTCAGCGCGTCGGCTTCTCCGCGTGACTTGCACCACAGCGACTTGCGCTCGGGCATGAAGACGACCAGGCGGAACTTTCCGCCCTGGTCGTAGGAGCCCGAGACGTGGCAGACCTTGGCCATCGTCAGATGTTCCCGTAGGAATCCAGCCAGGGGCGAGATGGTCTGTGCTTCCCTGGACAGCGCAGCGCAAGGCGCTGTGCGACGAGTACGGCGGCGACTCGCAGGCCGAGATGGGGACGAGGCGTGGGCGACGAGGTTCATGATCTGCGTTCTAAATCGCCGCTCGGGCCACGCTGCCGGCCCAAAAGCGCTGCGCGGGCTCAGGTTCTGCTTCGACTGTTCGCGAGCGCGGACACTCTTAAGGAATGTAGTAGAAGTGCTCGTCTTTGGCGCGAATCATTCCCAGATGGCCGCCGAGCTGTGCGGTGGCGCGTACACAGATACGGCTCTGAAAAATCCAATCACGCAGCTCCCGCATTTCGGCTGAGTTCTTGGTGATCGAGCTCCCCAGGCCGGTATCACTGATCCAGGGATCACAAATCACTGTATCCGGATCAACAGCCCAGTTGTCCTTGTCATCTTCGATAAATGACGTATCGAAATTTGGGCGATTGAGGATCACAAAGAAGTGCGACGCACTCTCCGGCGGCGGCGACTTGATATAGGCCAGCTCCATCGAGATCGCCTGGTCGCCCGTGTCGATTGAAGCGTTCTGCGAGCGCTTGCAAAGGAGCAGCATGGCGAATGCGACGCTGGCCAGCTCCTCGCAGTTGCCGATGCGGAACTTAAGCGCGTTGCGCGCGTTGCCAAGCACGTATTCCAGAGGCAGTGTCAAATCTGCCCCTGTATCGCCAAAACTACGCATATCAACATTAAATTTCCCCATACGCTGATGTTCCAGCAAATCAGAATTCAGGTTATCAATCACGCGATCGCCAGACCACAGAACACGATTCCCGCCATGAGCATTGCTCACAAATTTCCGATATCCGCGATTATTAAGGAAAATCGCCAATCGATCGCCAAAATCAGCACAGTAGCGAAGTTCATCATCGCGATTTCGATATTTCAAATCAACCCCTTCGGCATTCATAAATTCTAAAATAATTCGCTTTAGATCATGAACAGTCACTGGATCGTATTTAGTCTTATAGGTGATTCCCAGGACCTTCTTCTTGCGCCGCTTGACCAGCTTGTCCAGCGCGCCACCGATCTTGACGTTCATGGCGTTTACCGTCGCCCCCGGATTGGGCGAAGACGCGGTGCGCACCAAGGTGTGCAGCAAGCGAACATGGCTGGGAATCTCGTCTTGCCTCTGCAGCCACGTCGATTTTCCCTGCTCCTCGGACCACTGTCGGTTGGCACTGCGCGGAATCGCTTGGCGGACATTCCTGGCGACGGTTTTTGCTAGTCTCGCTAGCTGGTCGGTATTCATGGGATCTCACTGAAATGGACCGTATCGCAGGGGTAAATACGGCGGAGTAGAAGCACGCCTGCGTCCTCTCTTGCGGGTCGCAGCGCGCGGGCATCCCCCTGCCCCAGAATCGAAGATAGGGCGACCAGCGGCCCGGAAGAATGAAAAAAAAATCGCCCGCGTTCACCGACGGAAGTAGGCGCAACGCTAGATGCTGCTTGAAACCGGCGCCCCGCTGGCCTGCACCCAGACGCGCCGCGTGATCTTCACCATCTTGCCGTCGGCATTCGGCCCCATGCGATCGCTTCGGTTCTACGGGTTGCGTGTTTCGGCATGCTTACCGCTCATTCGTCGAGACCGTCGGGTGTCTGCGCGGGGCGACGGGCCTAGGTGATGTGCGCCCCCAGTGCCTTCCTTCGGCGACGTCTGGCGACGGGAAAAAAGGAGTGAGCCCGGCCGACCGCTTCCTTGAGCGCGTTTGCTCGGCGGTGCTATGCGCTGTCTGGACTGCATCGCGGGCGGGCGGATGATGGCCGCGCTGCTCTCGGGGGATGGCATGCTGCCGGCCGATTGGCTGCGACTTTGCGCCGACATGGCCGATCATGCCGACGCTGCTGCCCTGGGCAACGCCATCAGGCTGTCAGAGCATCGGGCGCAGCGCGCCAGCCGGCCGTGGGGCAGTGCGCCCGGCAGTCCAGAGGAAGCGACCCTATAGCGGCAGGGGGCGCTGAGCCCGCCCGATCGGTGATGCTGGGGGCGCAGCGTGGGCAGAGGCAGGGAAGGCGGGGGGCTGGCCTTTTTCTCAAGCGTCTCGACGGGCTCGGAAAAAGAGAATCCATTTCTCGGCGGAGTCGCTGGTTCACTGCGACATGAAGCCGCGCAACGTGCTCTTGGTGTCGCAGGATGGCCAGCCTGACTGCGTAAAGATCATCGACTTCGGAATCGCCCGGTCTTTCACTCTGTCTGAGCCGCTGCAAGACTCCTTAGCGCCTGGCAGGGAGCTCGCCCTCGCATCCCCTCCCTGTCCGAAAGAGCATTCAATTCCCACGCTGTCCGCGACGGGAATCACGGCCGGGACGCCGCACTACATGTCCCCTGAACAGTGCCTGGGTAGCCCGCTCGACGGGCGCTCGGATATGTACGCCCTTGGCTGCGTGCTGTACGAAATGCTGTCCGGCGCAGTTCCCTTTGATGGCCAAAGCGTCGAAGAGATCTTCGACGCACACCTCCTTGCCCCTGTTCCTCCGCTTCCGTCGCGCTCTGGCACACCGCCACCCCCTTCCCTTGAGCAGCTGATCCTTCGCATGCTGGCCAAGTCTCCCGCGGTGCGTTTTCCGTCGATGCGAGAGGTGGAGGTGCAGCTACGGCAGGAAGCGGAGCTGTTGCTCTTGCAGCGTGGGGAGCGGGTCTTGTGGGAGCGTGATCACCTGCAATGGCTGGCGCAGCGCGATCGCCGTGCGCGGCGGCCGACCTTTGGAAAGTCACCGCTTTTGCGTCGCATGGTGGCTCTGTTCTTTGCCCTGATGGGGATTCGCTTGGGTAGACACGTCAAGCCGATCATGCCGCCGCTGCTGCCGCTGCCGCGTCCTCCGCACATCGAAGGAAGCTTCCATCCTATCCCCAGGGAAAGCGGGCTCGCCCCGCTTTCCAGCGCAGATCAGGCCTGTGCCAGCGGGCAGAGTGGCCTCGTCAGCGCTTGTAGCGGCTCGCGTCGATCTGATGCTGCTCCAGCCAGCGCATCACCTGCCGCCGTGAGCGCCCCGCCGCCTGAGCCACCCGGGCGATGATGCCGCGGTGTTCCTCCATCAGACGCAAGAGAACTTCCCGCGAGAGCGGCTGCTTGGGCAGTGAGACAGCATCGTCTTCGGCATCGGTTTGCACCGCGACCGCCGGATCGGGCCGGGGCGCTGCTGGCTCCATGGGCACTGATGAATCGGCATCTAATGACTTTGCAGACTGCGGAGATGTCGCCAGACGTTCGCTGATCAGCGGCAGGTCCAGGGGGGACTCGCCGCTTGCATGTAGCTCGCGGGCAAGCTGAAACAGCTCGCGCGTGTTGAACGGGAAGGGATACAGCAACAGCGCTTCTGCCAGGCGGGCGGTCAGGGTGACGGAGGGCGACGCCAGCGCGTGCAAGAGCAAGATCAGGATGTCTTCTCGTCGGGCCCGCAGAGGTGCTAGCTGCAGTCTGATCGCGGCCAGGCGAGCGTAGAGATCGCCGCGGAACTCGCCCTTTTCGATGGCGCGCGTGAGGTCGCGATTGGTGGCCGCCACGATGCGCACATCACAGGGTTGCGCTTTGGTTGCGCCAATCGGGGTGACCTGGAGATCTTCCAGCACGCGCAGTAAGAGCGCCTGGCTGCGCAGAGAGAGCTCGCCAATCTCATCGAGAAAGAGCGTCCCTCCATCGGCGGCGATGAAATATCCGGTGCGGTCGCGAGCGGCTCCGGTGAAGCTGCCGCCGACGTGGCCGAAGAACAAGCTCTCGGACAGGCTGTCGGGAATGGCGCCGCAGTTCACCGGAAGCAGCGGCCCACGACGACCGGTGGCAGCATGCAGAGCCCGTGCGGTGAGGTCTTTGCCGGTGCCGGTTTCCCCAAGCAGAAGAGCCGCAGCGTTCTCGCTGGCTGCGGCATGAACGCGCGCGCGTAGGCTGCGCTGGGCCACGCTGACCCCAAGCATCATGGGGATCACAGCGTCGGGGACCGCGGTCGGCTCATAGCGCAAGATCAGCAGTGAATCGCCTACCCTAATGACATCGCCATCGCGCAGCGCTGCACATCGGCAGCGCAGGCCGTTGACGAACACGCCGTTCTTGCTGTCCATATCGACGATCTCGATCGGCGTGGCCGAGCCGCTGACCTTCACCAGCGCGTGCACACGCGAGGCACGTCGGTCGCCATCTAACTGCAGCCCAGCGGCGCTGCCTAGATCGCGACCGATGTGGTGCGTGCCTAGGGGCAGGGGATACCAAGGAGCACTGGGTGCGATGGTCTCCGCCGTGAACAACAGCCGTAAGCCGGGGGCTCGCCGGACGACCCGGCGGGGAAGGCGCTCACTTTCGGTGGTATCGCTAGCGCGCGACGTCAAGGCTATCGAGTCATTATTCGACGCCGACCCGGCATCCGACAAGCTAGGTTCGACACGGTGTCGGCAAGTGGTGTACCGGGAACCTGCATGCCGCTTGTTGCCGCACAGCGCAGGGACTGAGGGCGCAGACGCAGCCAGGTTGGCTAGGAGAGCTATTCGCCGCCGGGAGCATCCCGCAACGTACGACGGGACCGCGGGATGGGGATGCTCTCGCGCGCGATCATTCGATTGAGCTGGTGACGGCTGATGTTGAGCGCGCTCGCCGTACGCAGCAGATGTCCGTTGTGATCGAGCAGGGCCTGCCGAACTTCACCAATGCTCGGCAAGGGGCGCGTCGTCTTGCGCGTCGAACCCTGACTGCGCTCACTAGGCTGCAGGAGCTCAATGCGCAGCCCACTACCCAGCGGCCGCACAACATCGTGAGGACTGTCGGCCATGGCTTGGCCCAGCAGAAACGCGATCTCTGAGACATGCGTGCGATAGCTGTGGTGGATCAGCTGCTCGACGAGCAGTGGATGCACTTGCGCGTGCCCATGCTCGATGAAGCGCGCCGCGTCCATGTCGTCGTTCTGGGCCTGCATCTTGAGCAGGTGCTGAATCAGAAGCGGGATGTCTTCCTTGCGGCTGTTGAGACCCGGCACGCGGATCTCGCGCTGAAAGCGACGCTTGAGCTCGTAGCGCATGTTTTCGGGACGATTGGTGGCCCCGATCAAGCGGAAGTCCGAGCGCTGTAGCTTGTTTTCTTCACCCAAGCGGAAGAAGTCGCCGTTGCGCTCGGTGACGCGCAGAAACATCGGCTGTACCGCCTCTGGCATGTCGCCGATCTCGTCGAGAAATAGCGAGGAACCGTTGGCCGCACCGATAAGGCCGATGCGCTCTTCCATGCCGGGATTGGGGAAGTTGCGCTTGTTGCCGAAAAGCAGCGCTGCCGCGAGCCCCGGCGGGATGGCCGCGATGTTGTCGGCGATGAGCTTGCGGCCGGCGCGCGCCGAGAGGTGATGAATCGACTGCGCCGCGAGCTCTTTTCCCGAGCCACTTTCGCCCACCACCAGAACGTGATGATTGGTGCGGGCGCAGGCGGCCAAGCGATCGCGCAGCTTCCATATCTGAGGCGTCTCGCCGACCATGCCATCGCGATCGGGCTGACCAAACGGCCCGATGCGCGCCAGGGGATAGGCTTTCAGCGCGGGAAACTGCAGCGGCCGATGCGTGCAGTACAGAAGAAGCTGGTTCTTTAGATAGAGCGTGTCGCCCTGACGAATCGTCGCTTCTTTCGTTGGCGCACCGTTTACGAAGAGCTCGCACTGCCCAATGTTGTGCAGCGAGATGCCGGTTGCCGAGGGAACGAGTGCGATCTGTCGCCGCGAGATGGCCTCGCCGCCAAGCTCGCAGTTGGCGCTGTCAATATCGCCGGCGTCCGTGGCCTCCTGCGGGCGCTGGCGGAAGAACCCCAGCGGGCGACCCTTCAGATCGTTTGGGGTGTGGCGTGATCCATTGGGTGTGCGTGCCGAGCGCTGGACCTCGACCGAGCCGGCCAGCGCGGGAGCCCGTCCCAGAATCCAGACCGGTTCATCGGGCGTGATCAGCGCCACCTCGCCCACCCGCTGCGGTTCGCGAGCGGACCAGACGATCACCAGGGCCAGACACTCGGCGGCGTGACTGACCAGGGGCTCCGACTCAAAGTTCGGCCCCGTCACCGCGGACGGCGGGAGTGAGCTACGACTCTCAGGCAAACCGCAACCTCCAGCATTCGCAGCCAGCCCTGTGTCTGGGACACTGCGAGCATTCTAGAAGTCCGAAGACTTCGTCGTGATGGCTAGCCTCAGCATGCGTTGTGCCAAAACTGTGCGCGCACGGGCGGCTGGGCCGCGCAGCGTGCGGCGCGCACAACGCGGTGACTCTGTGCCTTCGTCGCGCGCGTCCAGTCGGCCTGATGCACTGTTCGCAGACGCCCCTGCGCGCCGTGCGCAGCAGGGCGCTGTTCAGCTGGCAGCCCGTGCGCGAGCAATGCGCGAGCAATGCGCGAGCAGGGCGCGTCGCGATTCGGCCAGCCTCGCGACCGTGAGCGCGTTTGGCCGCGCCGGGAGGCCATGGCCGCTGTGCGATGGCAGCCCCACCACGCCGGCCGGCGAGCCCCCGGCGCGCGCAGCGCGGCGCTGTGCCGCACAGTGAGCGGCACACCGGGGGCTGCCTTGGTACTTCGCTTGCACTGAACGCTCACTGCGCGCTCAGCCCGGTGCGCACAGCCCACAGCCAAGTCGGATCAGAACGCATGGACGACGCTCAACGCACCGATGCCTCGCCAGCCGCCCGCGCCGGGGACCCTATGCTCGGTCGTGTGCTTGGTGTCTATCGCATCGCGCGCAAAATCGCCGAGGGCGGCATGGGCGCAGTCTATGAAGCCCAGCGCACCACCGATGGCCAGCGCGCCGCCGTCAAGGTCCTGCTGCGCGGAGTCGAAAACGCGCAGGATGCCGCGCAGCGCTTCCTAAATGAAGGCAAGGCGGTCAGCCTGGTCAGTCACCCCAGCCTGGTCACGATCTTTGAATACGCGACCAGCCAAGATGGCGAGCCCTACATCGCCATGGAGTATCTGGATGGTCAGTCGCTGCGCGCCGCACTAGAGGATCGCTACCTCGGCGCGAGTGCGCTGCTGCTGATGCGGCAGATGGCCTCGGCCCTGACGGCAACGCACCAGAAGCGACTGGTTCATCGTGAACCAGAAATCCAAAGATCTCCGTCGAGAAATGGGTGTTGCGATGCCAGTTTGGAAAAGGCTCGGAACGCAGTGAACTCGCGGGCTTAGACGGATTTTCCGACGGAGCGGAGCAGGGTCACTGGTTCTTTGGAAGACAATGCGGGTGGGGCAGCCAGCTGAGCAGGTACTTCAAGTGAGGCTTGGGAATGCGCCCTGGCGGCTTCTAACTACGCAACACACGCGGGCTGATTGGACTGCGATCCGGACCTGCGCCCGACGGCACGCACTTGCGGGTAGGATGTACGGTTCAGATGTTTGACCTCGCAGTGGTCGGTGGTGGGATCGCAGGGCTGGCAACGGCAGCACGCCTGCAGGCAGCTGGACTGCGCACCCTGATCTTGGAAGCGCACGGGCTACCGGGCGGCTGTGCTGGGTACTTTCGGCGGGCGGGTTTCTTTTTTGATGTCGGCGCCACGACGCTGGTGGACTTTGAGCCAGACGGCGTCGGCGGCGAGTTGATGTCTGCCATCGGCATGCCGCCGCTCGATGGTGAGCAGCTGCCTGGCTATGTCGCCTGGCTGCCCGATCGCAAGGTAACGCTGCACCGTGACCCGGTGCGCTGGGCCCAAGAGCGGCTGCGGGCGTTTGGCGATGGGCCGGCGCAGCGAGCGCTGTGGGCGCTGTTCGACCGCATCGCTGCGGCGTTCTGGCAGGCCAGCCGACAAGGTGTCGCGCTGCCGATTCGCAGCCTGGCCGATGCGACCCAGGCGGTGCGCGCGCTGGGCCTGCGAAACCTGCCGCTCGCGCGATACCTGCGGTGGACAGTAGGCGATGCGCTGCGGGCGCATGGCTTGCGCCAAGACCCGGCGCTGTGTGGGCTTCTGTCGATGTTGATCGAAGACACGGTTCACTCGACCCTCGACGATGCGCCGCTGATCAATGGGGTCTTGGGAGCCACGATTCGTGGCGCCGGGCTGACGCGTGCACGCGGCGGCATGGCCGGCTTTCTGCGGAGCTTCACCGCGCAGTATCGCAAGCTGGGTGGGACGCTGCGCGTGGGCACGCGGGTCACGGCGATCCGTGGCCACATCGGCGACTTTACCGTCGAGACAACGCGGGGGCTCGTCCCTGCGCGACAGGTGGTCTGCGCCATTCCGGCAGCCCTCGTCCCCGGCCTGGCCCCGAGCGCAGTCGGGGAGGCTCTGCGCCCCTATTTGGTGCGCGACCAAGATGCGATGGGTGGCGCGCTAGTCGTCTTTTTGGGCGTTCCCGAAGACGCAGTGGCGGGGCAGGAATTCACCCACCATCAACTCCTCGACAGCTATGACAGGCCGCTTGGCAATGGCAACAACATGTTCATTTCGATCTCGGCGCGCGACGATCTGCAAAGCGCACCCGCGGGGCATCGCGCGGTGATGATCTCGACCCACTGCGAGCTGTCCCCATGGCAGGGCTGTAGCGACGCTGAGTACGCGGATCGCAAGCGCGCGGCGGGCGATCGTCTGCTGTCGATGGCGCGACGCGTATATCCGAACCTGACCCACGCACCCGTGGTTTGCGAGATCGCGACGCCGCGAACCTACCAGCGCTACGTCCATCGGCCGCACGGTGCCGTTGGAGGGGTCCGGCAGTCGCTGCGCAACGCGAACCAACAAGCACTGCCACACGATCTGGGCGTGCCAGGTTTCTGGATGTGTGGCGACAGCACGTGGCCGGGGCTGGGAACCGTGGCGTGCGCCTTGGGCAGCCGTGTCGTGGCCAGCAAGGTGCTGGCGTCTGCGCCAGCTTCGCGTGTTCGGGGAATTGCATCGCCAGAGCTGCCTGATGCGCAGTGATCATCCGCTGTTTCACACACCGGCCAGCAGCCTGCCGGTGGTGGGTGTGCTGCCTGCGCTGCTGCGCAAGCGACGCGAGCTACACGAGCTGTTCTTGCAATACGCAGCCGAGGCGCAGGCGGTTGGCAAGCCGTTTGTCTGGCTGCGCTATGGCCCGCTTCATCGCATGGCTCTGGTCGCAGATCCGCTGGTGGCCGAAGAGATCCTGCGCAGCCCCCACTTTGCGGATCGAACCTCGTTTGCGATCATCGATGCCACGTACGCGCAGTTCGTCGGGACGAGCGCGATCTCGGCCAATATGGGGGGCATCACCTTTGTCAATGGTGAGCCCTGGCGACGCAATCGCATGGCCGCCCTGCGCTGCCTGTCGCGCGCGAGCTTTTTGGAGGAAACCCGCAGCGTGACGCAGGCCTGCACCGATCGACTGCTTGCGTCGTGGCGTGCGCGTGGGCTTGTTGGGTCGGGAGCCCACATCGATCTGGGGCGAGAGCTCAGCCGCTTGGCCATCGACGTCATGGGACAGCTCTGCTGGAAGAGCGACCTGGGGGCGATCAGCGGCAATCACGATCGCTTCGCCGAACCGGTGCGCACGATGCTGGATGCGATCCAGCGAT
The DNA here is from genome assembly GCA_937952145.1 of uncultured Myxococcales bacterium. GTDB lineage: Bacteria > Myxococcota_A > Polyangia > Palsa-1104 > JAEUJZ01 > JAEUJZ01. Next base: position 447 of record CALFYE010000031.1, on the reverse strand, counting down.
ACATCTATGTTCCACTGCCCGCGCCGCTGCTGGCCCGGCTACCCACACCGACGCTGCGACGCCTGCGCGCGGCGGTGCGTGTATCCCACATGCACCCACGAAACGACGGAAAAAATTGGTGGAGGTCTCAAACTGAGTTTAGCTTTGACGTTAGAGGCTACGCATCGTCCGTTCTGCGGCCGTACGTAACCTCGATGGAGGGAAATGGCGCAGCCGAGCAGAACCGGGGCACGCTGGGAGAGCACAACGCACGAAGCACGGGCTTCGGTGTCCCTTGGCAGGAATGGCAGGCGCGGCAGCACCATCCGCTTCATCCCACGGGTGCACACGTTCCCCCGAAGTGGTCGAGCGTCACGCTCCCAGAGGCCGTCCCGCTGGACCAGCGAGTCCACGCGCTGGCTCGCGCACCGCATGACCCGCTTGATGCCCGAAGCTCCGACGACGGAG
>CALFYE010000030.1 GCA_937952145.1 uncultured Myxococcales bacterium | reverse complement strand
CTCTTATTGCGCAAATTCTGAGCAACACTAAAAACCCACAGACTCAATTTTTCCACTGGCCATACATTTCGCGATTCATATAGCCAATTTGATTCTTTAATTAATTCGGATATATAAATTGAAATTATTTCACATGCCCTTTCCAATAGTCGCTCTGTAATCGCTATATTCCAATGAGATAATTCAATGTTGGAATCTGGCGCTAATATAGAATTAGGATCTTGTTTATAGCGCAACGCAAGATATGAAAGATCCTCTACATTCGTCAGTAATTCACGCTGTATTTGTTCTGCATTCAGTATTCGAAAATATTGCTTATCCATTTGGAAAAATTGTCTCATGTTAGCCTCTAAGAGTCCAGTCTTCTACTGCTGCAACGACCCCAAAATCCACTCTCCCTCCGAGAGTGAAGAGGAGCCATCAGAGGTCATAGACGCGCACACATACAGCACCGGATCGGCCCGCTGCGGAAGGAAGCATGATTCCGAGTACGATCAGCTGGCCGAGCACGACCCCGATCAGAGTTCCCGCCCCATCGCTCAGCAGCGAGGGGACGCCACCTGTAGCTATAAATTTCCCACCATCAGCCCCCCAGTCCGTACGCCCAGGTACGTCCGCAATCGTTCAGCCCCGCCATGTGCGATGTGTGTGACGGTCGACCGGAGCGGCATGGGTTTGAGCACACGCAAGAGCGGGGCGACGAGCCAGCCAAAGGCGGCGGCCAGGTGGCGTCCGATGGGCTCTCGAGCACGGCCGACACGCGCTCGGACCCTAAGGTCGGCGAGTCCGTCGCCACCACCATCGGCAAGTCCAGTCGCCGGCCTGATTTGCCTCTCGCCACGCGCTAGATACCCAGATCAGTCGGGCGGTGCAGACTTTGTGAACACCGCAGCCCAAAAGATGTTCACGACTCACCAAACAGCCCGAGCTGCACCGGCTGCGTCGGCAGCTCTCGCCGTTGCTGCGGCGCGTAGATGCCCTGCGTGCGGCACCAGGCCAGCATTTTCTCGTAGAGCGCTTCCCAGCGGGGTCCGTGGTTCAGGTGGCGGAGGTGCGCGAGCTCGTGGACTACCGTGTCGATCAGCGCGGAATAGCGGAGCGGTCGGCCGGTGCGCGCATGAATCAAGCGCACGCGAATTCGCCCGTTGGCGTAGCAGACTCCATAACGATCATGGGCATCGCTCCGGTCGGCGTCGAGCTCGTAGGACGGCAGGTTGAACTGTCCTGCGACGCGGGCTGCGTCCGCCCGCAAGCGCCCCACTAAGTCACGGTAGGACTCTATTGACAGTCCGCCCTTCTTTTTTCGTGGGCGGGAAAAGGACAGCAGTAGCTGAGGGTTCCTGGGCGGCATCGTTCGGTGCGCATACTACAGCAGAAAGCGTGCGTCCACCGCCAACCGCATGACGGCAGCGGATGAGCACCACTGGCTGCGGTCAGGGCGCGTGGAGGCAGGCTCGAACCGCCTGAACACAAAGAAGGAGAAGAGAGAGAAGCGCGACGGTCCGCAGGCCTCGCGAAAAATCGGCATCGGTTGGCTCACCACCGGGAAACCATTTCCTGCCAAGCCGTGGAAGGGGCGCCGAACTCGGCGCCGCGAGCGAGCTAAGCCGACTTCAGTCCGGCCACGGGAGCTTCAGCAGCTCGCCCCGCCGGGTCGCATAGATCGAGCTACCATGCAGCAGCAGGCCGCCCACCGTGTCTCCTCCGAGCTCATAGACCCCGAGACACTGATTGTTGTCGAGCGACCACACCCGAACTGTCCCATCTGAACTGCCGGTCACCAGCCGTCGCTGCGTCGGCTCGACCGCCACCGCGTCGACCCAGTGGGCGTGGCCGTGCCACTCCAGCTCGACGCGGCCGGTGCGCAGGTCGAGCAGCTTGGGAACGAAGTCCCAGCTGCCGCAGATCAGGTGCTCGCCATCGGGATGCCAGGCCAGGGCGCCGATGTGGGCGGAGGGACGGTTCCAGACGATGCCAATCTTCTTCTTGCGCGCCTCGCTCAGGGGCAGGTGCTGCGCCTTGGTCAGCGGCAGCTGGTAGTCGGCCCTCTTTTGCAGCGTCCTGCGATCGAGGACCCACACGCTGCCGCGGCCCCCGGCAACGACCAGCCGGCTGCGCGCCGGATCATCGGCCAGGGCGTACAGCGGATAGGTGTCGAGCGTAGCCAGGCACTCGCCTGACCAGGCGTCCCACAGGCGCGCGGTGCTATCTCCGCTGATCGACACGATGCGATCGGCCGAGACAAAGGTCGCGGCGCGGACCTCTTCGGTGTGGCCGGAGTAGACCGCCAGGCGCTTCCAGGACACGGAATCAAAACAGGCAAACTCGCGGATGCGATGTCCTTCCAGCACCCGCCCGAGCTCCGGCTCCGAAGCGAGCGTAAACGCGGGGTCGGCGTCGCGGCAGATGGCCTCGGTGGCCAGCGCCTGGGTGCACTCCCCGCTTGCGAGCTCCCACAAGAAGATGCGCCCGAGGCCGTTGGCGGCCAGGTGGCGACCATCGGGCCACAGGATCGGGGGTCCCAGCGGGTTCCCAATCTCCTCCTCGTCCGCCTCCAGCTTCTGCGGGTAGCTTCGCCAGGGCCGCTCTTGGGTCATACGTCCTCGTACCAGATTGGCTTCGGAAGACCGGGTCTGGGTCGTCGGCTGGACCAAGTCACCACCGCCGGCTCAGTCGCTCTCCGGACGCTCTGGCAGTGCGCCTACATCCAGCGCGGAAGTGATGGACTCTGGCTCGGGCTCTCGGCGGGGCGTAAAGCTTCTGGGCGCTGCAGGCGGAGCGGGCTTGTCTCTCCCCTCCGCAGGGGGGCGCGACGCCGGGGCACCTTGTGCTGGGAGAGGGGCCGGCGAAGGGGATGGCTGCGAGGTGGCCGGAGCTGCCGCCGACCTAGACAACGACTGCACCAGCGCCACGCCGATGTCCGAGATGGTCTGGATCGCATGGTTCGCCAGCGGGACCCAGTCCACTTTCTGAGGCGGCGGCGGGCTCTCCGCATCCTTTAGGTCCTTCAGGATTTCCTTCTTCACCTGGTGGAGCATTCGGATGGCAGCCAGCTGCTTCTCGACATCGGCGAAGGCTGCCTGGCTGCCCAGCTGCGCCTGCTTATTCAGCTCAACCATCTCTTGCCGCAGCATGCGGTTGATCATCACGGCTTCGCCGACCTCGCGTACGTGCTCAGCGTTCTGGACGAAGTGGTACTTTTGCTGGTCGCTCTCCAGCGCCATCTTGTGCGCGGCCTGCTCCTGCATCAGCGCGAACTGCGCGCTCGCCGCGGTGGAGGTCGCCGTCAAAGCCGTAGCCGGCAGCGGTAGCGAGAGCTGGCCTTTGGCGGCCTGAAGCTGGTGTACGGAATCCTCGACAAAACCGTGGCTACCCTGGATTCCCGCTCCGTCTATCGGCCCGAGCTCCGCAGCCATCCCCTGGCTCAAGTGCAGCTCGACGCGGGCGTGCTGAAACTGCTGGCCCGCGGAGTCGAAGTAGAAGACCTGATACGTACCCGGCAGCAGCCCGCGCGGCGCCTCGCCCAGGCCGTACACAGAATGGCTGTCCCGAGGAAATAGTACGTATTCCCCTCGCGGCGTGCGTCCGACAAGGCGAAAAAAGGCGGCGCCTGCGGGAGCGCGGGAACGAAGATGCTCAATCACAGTGTGCATGATATTGTCCTACATGGAGTGGCTCGAACTGATAGCGATCGTAGCATCGAATGCGCCAAACGCACGATGTCTGCCGTCTGATCCGCCTGCTGTCGGACGCCCGGCCGGGTGGCGATCGGATTCCAAATGCTGATTCTTGTTTAGGAATCCTATCGCCGCCGATGACTCGCCCATCCGGTATCAAACGCCCGCTGCGATCGGTGTCGATCGTGCTACGCTTAGACTGTCTGACGATCGGTTTTCGGGGGAGTCTGGATCGGCGGCTTTTTGTCGCATGCAGACCTGCCAAGCGGTCCGCCGAGCGGGTGGGTGCCTATTTGCTCATTGGGAGGGATCGATATGGAGATGCTATTGTGCAAGCTGTGTCGCGCAGTGCTGACCGATCGGCGAGCGACCTACTGCAGCGGCACCTGCCGCTCCCGCGCCAGCTGGCTACGTCGCGTCGAGGACGGGCAGCGCTGGCTCGCGCTGCCAGAGGGGCGATTCACGACCTCACCGGATCTACTGCTGCTCCCTCCGGCCGAGCAGACCGCGGCCTTCCTGGAACGTACGCTGCAGGAAAATGCGCCGCCGCGCGCTATCGGCTACCGCATCGGGACAGCAGGTCCGCACTCCCAGCACATCCGCTGGTTCCCGGTGGCCCGGCTGGGGCGTCCGCCGTGGTTCGCGCTGACACCGTTTGAGCAGCCCTTTGGACCGCAGTCGGGTAAGTACGCGGTGCTCTACGTCGATGAAAAGGGCCGGGTCCTGGACCCTCCGCGATTTACCATCTGGGTCGAGCGCGTGGAGTCGGGAGTCCGGTTCATCGATGGCGACCGTGGGATGGAGCCGCGGCTGCGCGGCTAGCGACCCTCGCCCCCCTTAGCCAGCCCCGGCCTTTGGGCTGGCTCTCCACGGGCATCGAAGGGTACGCTGCGACCCTGATGATGGAGCCCAGGTGCCGGCACTTTATCGAAACGTGCCTGCTGCTCGAGCTCTCGACCGTGGGCGGCCAAAGTAAAGTTACGTGCTCTGTGTATTAGGGAGTGCGGACAGATCACCGAGATCATAGCAAGCGCGCCCGCTCGCTTGACCTGCGAGTGTAGCCACTGGCGACACCGGCCGGTCAGGCTGGTACTTGGGCACAAGGGCGCGCCGGGCGGCTTGTCGCGAGTGAGGCTTGCCGATTGACGGCCCTCTTCATGCCGTTGCAAGGAGGGGTCGTATTGGAGAAATGATGAACGAAAATTGCGGATCGAAGCCCCCTTCGAACGGCGGCGCAGCGGTGGGGACGGGTACGGCGGTGCGTGCTGGGGCTGCTGATGGCGGTGTTCATCGGATGCGGCACCTCTTCATCGACGGCCTGCCTGGACAGCTCGAGCTGCAGCGCCAGCCAGAGCTGCCAGGGCGGCGTCTGCGTCGAGGGGTCGTGCCAGGACGAGTGCGAGCTCGGTCAATCTCTCTGTCTTTTGGGGAGAGCCGCGACCTGCGCAAGACAGCCGAACGGCTGCGCTCAGCTGTCGGCCCCCACGGAGTGCCCGGCGGGGCTCGTGTGTAGCGGCGGCATCTGCACCGACCGCTGCGCGGACCAGTGTACGGCGGGCACGAAGCGATGCACGGGCAGCAAAGTTCAGCTCTGCGAGCGGAAGGACAGCGGCTGCACGGACTGGAGCACACCGACGGCTTGCGCGATGGGCGCCGCGTGCAGCAACAACACCTGCCCCGGCTGTACGGACAGCTGCGTAGCCGGAACGTCCTCCTGCCTCTCGGATAGCTCGCAGCGGTCCTGTCAGCTCGGCGCGTCGGGCTGTCTCGAGTGGACGACCACAAGCTGCGGCAGCGGCGAGATGTGCATCGACCAGCAGTGCGCGCCGCGCACGCCCTGCGATCCCAGCTGTCCGATGGGCCTCAGCTGCGATTTCTCGGGACAGTGCACGGGGCCCTTGAACGCGCTCGTGCTGAACCAAGAGGGCTACGCCGTCAGCGGCAGCCTCACCGTCAACGGCGCCACCCCTAACAAGGACTCCGCCTACTGCAGCCAGCCGAGTAACGCCAACGACCTCCTGGCTCAGATCTCCTTCATCGAACCCGTCAAGGGACACAACGCCACGGTCTCCATCACCTGCTCCACGTCGGGCTTCAACTTCAGCACCACGCTGCCTCCAGGCACGTACGAGGTTCGCGTCTCGCCCGGTACCTTCGCTACGCACGCCAAAGTCAACCTCGTGTCCGTCAACTACCTTGTGAAGGCGGGTCTTGCCGTCAGGGTGCCGTATCGGGCTTAGTCCTCAACGAGCAGGGCTACGGAGTCAGCGGCAGCCTGACCATCAACGGCGCCACCCCCAACAAAGACGCCACCTACTGCGCCACGCCCGGCAACACCGGTGACTAGGTGGCCCTGCTCCGCTTCGTCGAGCCTACCAAGGGCTACGACGCGACCGTCAGCATCACCTGCTCCACGTCGGGCTTCGACTTCAGCACCACCCTGCCCCCCGGCACCTATGCGGTGCGCATCTTTCTGGGAACATTCGCCAGGCAGGCCAAGGTGAACCTGCTGCCCGTCAACTACCTGGCAGTGTCGCGCCTCAAGGTCCCCTGAGCCGCCTCTCCTCGCGGTGCACGGAAAGGCCTCGCGGGGTCGAGCGCGGCGAGCGTGCGCGTGTGGCCGTGGCCGCTGCCGTGATGAGCGCTGCTGTCGCTCGTCGGGCCGTAATTAGCGAATCCACGGCTCCCGCGCTGGTCGGTGACTTCCAGGGCTGCGCTGCCACCAGCCACCAGCTTGGTGGGTCTCGCTATCGAGCTTTTGCTCGGCGGGCTTTTTGTCGGTCGGGTGACCGCGCAGGGCGAACAATCGCTGTGCAGAGAACTCATATCCTTCGGCGAGTATCTTACATCTCTTGAGATTCCGCTCCTGTGCTCGTTCGGACCGTCCCCTGGTCTGCTGGCACTTCAGCGCGCAATAGAGGCGAGGGGGAGCCTTCACAGGATTGACCATACACTTCTGGCATACGATCGCTTTCATACTGTCTCGTTCCCCCGCCCAGATTGGAAGCATGCGCGGGCCAAAATTGTCAAGCGGAGGAACACCGGACTCAGACACCTAGACACAACAGACCATCGCGAAACTCGCGCAAAAACGCGCACGCAGATCAGGTTGCCCGGAAATGTGAATCTCATCAGCCCTCGACGGTGGGTGGGGGTCGTCCGGAGTCGCTTTGCTAGTTTTCGCGGATTTGGTGGGGAGTTTTTTGCTAGTTTGTTTGCAGTTTGCGGGGTGGTTCGTGGGCGTTTCGCGGGTGTGACCAGTGCAAGGCGGGGAGGCCATTGTGCGACCGGTGTCCACTAAGTACTAGGGAGTATGGTCTAGCTATTCCTCGGCCGCTTCCTGCACATCTTGGCCGGCTACGGCGTTCACACCTGGGGTAGTTCCTGCAAAGGTCAATTCCCAAGGCGCAGGCACATGCAGGTTCATCGGGAAGCAGAGCGGCGCACGCCATAGCCCCTATGGAGCGGCCACCGGACCAGAGGTAGCCACGGACCCGAGCAATTGACCAGCGGCGAATCAGTGGACGGTCCGGTCGTAGCGATGTTCAGACCACTTTGCGATACAGCCGCAGAGAGTGTTCGCCCCCGTAGTTCTCTGCCCCGACTTCTTCCCACCCCAGCACGCGCATGCACTGGATGAGCTGCGGAAAGTCATAGCGAGCGACCCGGAATACTGAGAAGCGCCGGTCGGCTCGCTGGCGATTGCCCACACATGAACCTGCGGCAGCGGAGCCAGATTGCTCACGGCGTGGTGGTACGCGACGGTGAGAAGATGAGGGCTGATGTCCAGCAAGCAAAGCTCTAGGCTGCGCGGGTCGTCCTTTCGGCGGTTCGAATACACCTAGCAGCCCGCGATCGAGCGGCCCTGGAAGCCCGAGGGCTCTCTGAAGCTCAACACCCTGGGCGCCCAAGGCTGGGAGCTCATCCGGCAGATGTCCTCCAACCGGATGTCTTCTGCTTCAGGCGCGCCTTGTCCTGAGCCTCTGCGGGGAGCAGCCTTGGATTCGACCTCGATGCGGAGAGCCCAGGTCAACAACCCGCGTCCACGACGCGAACGCGGAGCGCGGCAGCGGCGTGGCTCAGCTTGCTCGTCACGCTGCGCGCCCACGCGAGTCTTCCGCGAGCTGGCTGTATAGCGACATATTCTGCCGTCGCTACACAGCTGGGTCCGCGCGACCCGAAAGGACTCGTCATGAACACCAAAGCGCAGGAAGCTGGAAGTTCCGTCATGCGGCTGGCTCGCAAGGTCAAGCGTGCCCTCAGGAGGAAGAACTTGGATGCGCTCGGAACGTCTCTCTGCCCGCCGCATGGACGTACAAGCAGTGAACGCATCCGCATCTTGGGCCCGTACCGGAACCGCACCAAGTGGCGCGTGATCCTCGTCGAGGGTGCCGAGCGCAAGTCACTCTGCGTTCCTTCCTATGAAGAGGCACTTGTGCTAATCACCAAGTGCAAACAGGAGGTAGATCGGATCCAGACAAAGACCATCGGTGATTCCTTGGCGGACTACCGCGCCTACCTGCTTCGGATGCGGCAGACGCAGCGCAGCACGGCGGAGCATATCTATACTTCCTTGGCGGGCTGGCTGCCGCCCTCGATGGTCGTGCGCTCACTGACGCCCGCCAAAGCCCAGCGCCTGTACGAAGAGCTGACGCAGAGCATCCGCTCGCGCACCGGCCGAGTCCTGGCCGCCGCGACGCATCAGTATTTTCTGACCTGCGCCAAAGGGTGGGGAAAGTGGGCTTGCAAGGAACATCTGACGCATGCGAATCCGTTCGCCGAAGTAAACGCTCTCGGGAAGAAGCGCCGAGGGAAGATGCAGCTCCGCATCGACGAAGCTAAGCAGTTGGTCGCCACGCTGGACGCGCAGACAGCGACGGGCGACACGGATGCGCTGGCGCTCCTGCTGATGCTGCACTTGGGGCTGCGGCAGGGGGAGGTGGGCGCTCGGGTCGCTCGCGATGTGGACGCGCAAGGGC
>CALFYE010000029.1 GCA_937952145.1 uncultured Myxococcales bacterium | reverse complement strand
ACGAGCGTGTCCTCGGATGGATTGACCTTGCCGTTCTCGAACCCCCGTATCGTCGTCTCAGACACCCCGGAGATCTTTGCAAGCTCTGCCTGCGTCATCTTCAAGAGACCTCGGGCCGCGCGGACGTGGGGAGGGGTCAGATCCATTTGCCACCTGAAAATTTTTGTTGACTTTGCTAAGCGGACTTATCTAGTGTCTTTCGGAAACCAACAGGACCCCAGGATCGGGTGAATGCTGCCGCTGTTTGGGCGGGAGATTCGCACACCCTCGATCTGTTTTGAAGAACAAGAAATTGCCCCCGCCAGCGTGCGGCCCCCAGCGAGGGGCACTCCCAGGCGGCCTACCCCCGCGCGGAATGGGCCAAGCCTATCGAGCGGACGCAAGACTCTCAAGCCCATGGAGGCGGACCATGATCGCTGACACGATCGCTGCGCTCTTCCTTTTTGCTGCTGTCGTTACGGCAGCTCCACGAGCCAATAGGACGTTGAGGACGGCCTAGATGTCTTGTTTGGCGGTCGCTGATGAGGGGCAAAGCCCCGTCGAGCCTTACCGGCCGGCGAAAGGCTGCATCATGCCGCCGGAAGCTGAGGCAACGCGCCAATCGGGTTCCGCCGATGAGCGCTGGCAAGAGGTGGTCCGCCATGCTCTCGCCTTGGCCGTCGCCCTGCGGGCGGTCGCCGCAGAACAGCCATCATCGGCGGGCTCGGATTGCCAGGCCCATGCCAGTGTGGCCGATGAGATCGCCCGTATGGCCAAGGGCGGAGGAAGTGGCGCGATCTCCGAGCGAGTGACGTTGATTGCAGCGCCGACACGACAGCAGCTGGTGGACTTCGGGCGCTTGCTACGAGACCGGCGGAATCAGGCAGGGCTCAGTCGTCTACAGCTGGCGCGCAAGGCGAAGCTGTCGGATGCCACGGTGAAGTTTGTGGAGACGGCGCGGCATCCGCCCAGCCGTCAAACCCTGCTCCGGCTGGTCGGCGTTCCAGAGCTGAAACTCGAATGGTCCGATACGCCCGGCTATAGTCCACGTACCGCCCCTGCTGGCATAGAGCGCGCGGACCCACCTCTACACATTGGACTTCATCGCCTCGACTCGCGACTGACCGCGCCGATGGTCCGCGAGGCACTGCTGGTCCTCGATGAGCTTCATGCCAGCCTCTGTCTGGTGGAAGTCACCGCGCAGGGTGCGCGCCGAGCATGTTGCGTCTGCGGAATGCGCTCGGATGTCTGGGCTGTAGATGCTCATGAGGCGGCGAGGCTGCCGGTTCATCACGCCGCACATTGTGCCGGGCAGCTGGCTGAAGCTCTGTGCAGGCGCCATCCCGTTATCGCCGAGCTGGCTCAGGATGAACGTCGCACGGCTCAAAGTGAGGCTGCAACCGCGCTCGCGGCAAGCCGTCGGTCCTGTCCGACTTCAGCGGAGCTCCCGTGCCCAAGCCGGACTCCGCTGCGGAGCGACAACATACGGATCCTCCCGCCCATGACGCTCAATAGCGAGAGAGCTTGTCACGGCACCTGCCTAAGGTCTGGCTGAGGAGCTGACGATGTCCAAGCAGAGCATCCCTCAATGTGAGCGAACATTTTCTGCCCGCAGGGTGGTGCGACATGTGAAACCCAGTCTGGCGGGCGTGCTGCTCGCGTGCTTGCCGCCGCTGCTCCTCCTGCTCACCAATCCTGCACCCTCGGCCGCACAGCCCACGCCGACCGCGCAGGCTGGCGGAGAGCCGCGTGTATCGTCGCCTCGTGATCTGCTGTGGGCGCTGCCCCGTGCGCCGCTTGGAGCTCACTGCAGCGGCAGCGTGGTCTGCACGGACCTGGGCACTTGGGGCATCCATGCGCGGTTGACCGGCTCTACGCTCGTTCGGAATGATGGCTCCCTGCCAGGCGGAATGCTCACGCCGGCCGCCAGCCTGACTTTTGCTGGCTGGGGTGAGGCGGGCGTTCACTTTCCGATCTTACTCGGCGAGCTTGGTACCGAACCTCTGCCGCTGCCTCCGCTCCTGTTCGTGAAAGGGGCGTTTACCCCACCGTCATGGATTGGTACGCATGGCATTTTGTTCGCGACGCTGATCTTGCCCGGCGGGCCCTTCTCGGCACCTGATGATAGCGGCCAGCCCATGCACCGCAGCTACGAGATGGGCGCTGCGCTCTCGGGGCACTTGTTCCGGATGCTTCATTATGGCCTGTCGATTTCTGGGCAGATCACTCCCGGCGGTGCGCCGTCGCGGCTCTTTACCGGCATTGAGATTCAGGCCCGCTTTGATGGCTTCCGTGTTTTTGCTCAGCCTCTGCATAGCGCGGCATTCTGCGAGCGAGGTGCCGCAGGCCGGGCTTGTCAGTCGAGCGTTGCGATCCTCCTCGGCTTGCAGATTCCGTTCGTGGCCGGGCATTCCAGCGCAGCCGCTGGTCCAACGCGCGGCGCTGGCGATCAGGATGGCACGTTGATCGAGGCTACCGTGGGGGCGAGTTACGATGAGACGGCTCGCGCCAAGTACGGCGATGGCATCGCCAAGATGCAGCAGTTTTGGAAGCACCTGTTCACCACGGTTATCGATCCATATCTCGACAAGCAATGCATTCTCTGGGACGACGACCACAGACCGATGGTCGAGCTCGGGAACAAATCGGCCGATGGCCGCTATTGCGAGCGCGACGGCCTGCGCACTCCCATAAACACCCACTTCGACCGAAACAAGGCGAGTACCCGTGTCTGCTACGACGCGGGTCTGCGCAACTGCATCCTCCGCCGCGACTCTGATAAGGATCCATGGCAAGTCGTTCCAGCGGCCGAGCAAGCCCGACGACCGTATCTCAACGAGGACTGCCACGTCTACGAGGCCGGGGTGATGCTCCCGCTTCAGCAGGTGGGTTTTCGCAGCACCGACGGCAAGGCATGTGAGTGGCGCGGATACCGATTCCCCATCGGGACGGAGTTCTGGGCGGTTCCTGGTGACGATGTCTTGTGCGAAGACGCGACGCTCAAGAAGTGCTCAATCGGATTGCCCGCCAAGCCCATGACCGCCGGGCAGTATGTCGGTAGCCGGGCCGAGCAGGGGCTCGTCCGCGGGGTGACGCACCTGGTAGAAACCTTCGAGCGGGGCCCACAAGTCGCCTCAGATCTGGCGTCTGGCAGGCTGCATGTCGGCACGGTCGCTGGTGAGGCCTATGCAGCGCTGAAGAATGGCCTCGGGCACCTGACCCTGGAGGACGCCGAGAAAGAGGCCGTAGCCATCGTGGAGGCGGGCCGGGCGTGGCTCGACCAGCCATTACATAAGCAGCTCGGGGATGTCGCCGAAGCGGTGGGCGAGCTGCCGGCCAAGGCGCTGGAGAACGAGGCGACCGCAGGCTTGGGGAGCCTCGGAGGCGGTATCGGCGGAGCGGCCCGTGTAGGCAGTAAGCTCGAGAAGGCCGCTATCAAGACAGAGCGCACGGCTGTAAAAGCAGAGCATGCCGCTGCCGACGCGGCAAAGGCCGGTCATGCGTCACGCCGAGCCGAATCAGTTGTCGCCGATCATACTGCACCACCACATCCCAGCAGCCCACAGAATGCGAGCCGGAAGGTCGGCACTGACCGGCATGGCAATTACACCGGTCCCGACGGGACCGTGCATCCCGGCGGCGTTCCATCCGGCGAGACAGCGATACCGCTCGATACGGGACCGAGCCGGAGCTTTCGCGCCGACCAGCGTCGCGCAGTGAATCAACTAGGGGACACCCATGGATGCGTCAGATGCTCAACCAAAGATCCAGGAACCAAGCCTGGCCGTCGGCCTGCCGGATCGGGTCATGACCCAGGCAAGGGGAACTTTGTGATCGACCATGCGCCTCCGGTCAGCCAGGGTGGAACCGGACACTATCAAGGCCGCCCTCATTGCCTGACGTGTTCCAACAAGCAGGGAGGGAGCTTGAGCCAAGAGGCAAAGAAGCGTGGTCCCGAGTGAGGAGACGTAGTAATACTCGGAGGCCGCCGCAACCACGATGCACCATGGGATGACATGACGACGATCGACGACATCACCATCGAACCAGGACGTGCAAACGACCTCGACCGGTGCGCCTGCTGTGGCGCGGTTACACGAATCGTTCGCGGGTTTGTTTATGAAGCAGGCACTGCCCGCGCCGTATACCTAGTCCGTTGGGCCGTCGGGCAGAGCAGCCATGACGCCGACCTGGCGGTCAGCATCGGAGGGTGGTGCGATGCGGACAAGAGCCCCCGCGCATGGGTGGCCCTTGCCCTACGCCAGACTGAAAACGGACCCGCCTTCATGATCGCCGACGCTCAAAACGACAAGTGGGGCGACGAATACCTGCTAGGAGAGCCAAAGACGCGTTCCGAGGTTGTGGGCACCACGCTCGCTAGTGAGGTGTTCAAGATTCTCGACGCTGTTGCGTTCCAGGATGCGCGCTTGTCTGGTTGGCGCCTCAACTGAAGTTGGCCGAAACTGGCCAGGTAATTAATCAGGAGGGTACCTTTCGTCAATCTCCTCGTCGGAGATGCGGGGTCCTCCTATGCTGCGCGGCGTGCTTGCGGCTGGGCTCTCGAAAAGACCTCAGCGGGGGTCCTAGCCCTTAGTCCGCAACTTTGCATGCCCCGCGTTGCACCGACGAATCGATGCTCTGCACGCCGGCATCGCTAATGAAGGCGCGAGCCAAAACAGGATCCAGTGGTCTGGCTCGCTTCACGACAAGCGGAGAATTTGTATGATGACGATCGCAACCGCGCAAAGATGCCCCTGCTGCGGCGATGCCAAGCTATCGGCGAGCTGCCGACCGGGTCGCGTCCTTTATTATCGCAACACCGTGCTTGCGCTGCCGGCAGATCTTCGCATCCCGAGGTGTAAGCATTGTCTATATGAAGACCTGAGCCTGACTGCTCTGCCGGCAGGGATGGCGGAAGACCTTTATCGAGCGTGCCTTCGCCAGCGGGCTGTGAGCGCAATCTGGGCCCTGCGTCTCTATCGCCCCATGAGGCGGATCGAGCTTTTGCTCAACCTGAGCCAAGGATACCTCTCCAGGCTCGGAGCTGGCGACGCCGTGCCTGGGGCAGCCTTGGTCAGTCTGCTTGCGCTGCTCGCTGCGCAGCCGGAGCTGATAGACTGGCTGGACGGCTATTGGACGCTGCCGCCTCAGGGGTAGGAGCGAGGAGGGATGGAGTGAACGGCAACGTTGGTGGCCGGCGTCTCGTGAAAGGCGCGGGCAATGAGGTCGAGCGATGCGTCGAACTTCTGCGCCTGCTCTCGCAACACGGCGAACGCACGGTGCCAGGGGATTGGGGGCCCAGCAAAGGTCGACAGGCAAGCCGGGCAGCGACGCAGTTCCCGCGGTTGACCATCGACATCAACCATCAGCCCGTCGAACTTCAGGCTGTCAAAGAGCTCCTTATCGTCGGCGAGCTGAGTGTGCTCAGCGGTCCAGTCCTCGGTGTGAGCAAATTTTCCTTGTGTTTTGTGGCTGCCCATGCGCTCGTCTCCCGGTTGGCGTTGCTCCTGGCCCCGACCAAGGATTCGGAGCAACGTCGGCTGGCGGGTGGGTCTCCCACCCGCTACTTGTTCGGCTTCGACCATCGGCTGAGCCGCCGTCTCTCAGGCGATGAGATGAATATGGACTGTCCATAATTTATGTCAACCCATAAGTTTACAGAAATTATTTCCGACGGTACTTTTGTAATCTTGGGGTAGTCTCGCCGGATGGTGGGACGACCATCAAAACAGAGACCTGAGGCGCTGCCGCCGGAAGACGCCGCTGAGGAGCAGCGCCGCCGGCAGGCGATGGGCGCGCGGATCAGGTCGATGCGCGAGTCTCTGCAGTGGTCTTTCCGTGACCTCGAGCAGCGCTCAGGAATAGACAAGAAGGTGTTGCAGGAAATCGAGTCTGGGACTGTGGACGCGCGAACCGGGACCATTGCCAGAGTTGCGCGAGCTCTCGGATGCGACCCGCGGTTCATTTTCGTCGGCGATGATGAAGTGTAGCCTCCTCAAGAGGCTCCGCTCGGAGCAGGATAGCTGCTGTACACTTCGGGCTTGAGCAGTCGCGCCAGCGATGCGATGCTTCGCGGGATGATCTTACCCCCGTTCCACCTCGCGTTTCCTGTTGCGGACCTGGAGGCGACCTGGACGTTTTTCTGCGAACTACTCGACTGCCGGGTGGGACGCAAGAGCGAGGCTTGGATCGACTTCGACTTTGGCCACCAGATTACCGCGCACCAAGTCGCGCCGGAGAACGGCGCCGCCGCCATCGCGCCGGTCGGCGAAAATCCGGTCGCCGGCAAGCAGGTCCCCATTCCGCACTTCGGCGCGGTCCTGCCGTGGGATCAGTGGCATGCCATCGTTGACCGGCTCACCCGCGCCGGGGTCGCCTTCGTCATCGCTCCGCACATACGCTTCTCCGGCCAGGTCGGCGAGCAGGCGACGATGTTCTTCTGCGACCCCAGCGGCAACCCGATCGAGCTCAAGTCGTTCAAAGATCCGTCACGCGTCTTTGCGCGGTGACCGGACGGCGCTTCGTTCTGCTTCTTTCCGACAAGCCGTTTTCTGAACGCCCATCGTGGCCCAGGCTGGCTATTGAGCAAGGCGGCTCTTGGCCGGCGCGCGGCACTGCCAACGCGGGAGGATGGATCGGCCTGGACTTGCCGTAATTCGCATACGGGAAATGTGAACGACGCGGCTCGAACGCGGAGCCGGAGTACAAAGCTGGAGCGCGGGATAGCGCTTACGACCGCAGTACAGATAGCACCGATCTTCCAGGTCGTGATCTTATCTGCTGCTACTCCCTATGTGCGTCGCAGACGTAAACGCCACACGCGAACGGGCGCTTGCTCAGGCCTGACAATGGACGCAAGGCGGCCCTTGCTCGAAAAGGCTGACACAAGTCGCCTCGAGCGCCGCGCAAAGGGGCCGTGCATCGATTGCAGCAGCGGCCGACGGAAAAATCGCGACAAAGGGCGCAAAGCAAACGTAGTCGCAAACCGGTAAGGGCAGCGGTGGTGAATACGACGAACTTTTTTCGTCGAGAACCTACATGTAGGCGAGCGACCTTCATGATGGATGGAAGTTTTCGCGCGTTTGTCATGCGACCCTTGCTGCGACCGTTGTCGCGACCTTTGCTGCGCCCTCTGTGGCGGCCTTTGCTGCGTCTCTTGTTGCGCCCTCTGTGCGGCCTTTGTTGCGCCCCTTGACGCATTCTTGGCGCGACCGTTGCTGCGACCCTTGCTGCGCCCCTTGTTCGCAGCGGACATTTTGCCGAAAAGAGCAGGGCAGTGCTCAATACGAGAGTTGCACACCTCTGCTCTTGCGCCCGAACTGCGCGACCTGCTGCAGTTTTCTACAGCATTCCCTCATTAGTTAGAAACTCCGACCTCCTCGAGCGCCCGCAAAAGCTCCTGTGCCTGCGGCCCCAGGTGATAGCGCTGAGCCAGCTGAAGAGCCAATTGCAGGCTGCCCCTAGCTTTATCCAGGTCTGGCGGGTTCCGCCGCCGATACCTTGACGCAGCGTCCTGATATCGAGCAATCGCTTCAGGGATCTGCCGCAGCGCCGCAAGCGAGGCTGCCATATTATCTAGAGCGCTCCCGGCTGCGCTGATATCCCCCACCTGCGTAAGAATGGAAAGGGCCCGATAGTACAAATCCAACGCCTTTTTCTTCTGGCCCAGAGCGTCGTAGACACGGCCTATGTGGCTAAGCGTAATGGCCTCACCGCCGCGGTTGCTGACCTGGAGATGGATGTGAAGCGCCTGTCTGTAAAGCCCCAGCGCCGTTTGCTTCTGACCCAGCGCGTAGTACACGAGGCCGATGTTACTGATCGTGGTGGCCTCCATGCGGCGGTTGCCAATCTGGCGATGGATGGGGAGCGCCTGGCTGTAATACTTCAGCGCCGTTTGCTTCTGGCCCAGAGCGTCGTAGACACGGCCGATGTTACTGAGCGTGGTGGCCTCACCCTCCCGATTGCCGACCTGGCGGTGAATGCGGAGCGCATCATTGTAATAGTCTAGCGCCATTTGCTTCTGGCTCAGAGCGTAGTACACGAAGCCGATGTTGTTTAGCGTGGCGGCCTCGCTGCTGCGGTTGCCGACCCGGCGCAAAATGGGGAGCGCAACGTTATAAAACTCCAGCGCCTTTTGCTTCTCTCCCAGATGGTCGTAAACGGTGCCGATGTTTCTAAGCGTAATAGCTTCAACGTCGCGGTCGCCGACCTGGCGACAGATGGGAAGTGCATGAGTGTGGAACTCCAGCGCCTTTTGCATCTCGCCCAGAGCGCGGTACACGAGGCCGATGTTGTTGAGTACGGTGGCCTCGAGG
>CALFYE010000028.1 GCA_937952145.1 uncultured Myxococcales bacterium | reverse complement strand
CTACTGCGGACCCCATCGGTCGCGTCGGTCGTCGGTCACGGCCAGAAGGCCGCTCGCTCCTCCCTCCTTGCCGCCGGGGTTCCTCGCTACGGTTTTGAGAGGCGGTCCAAGCTCAGCGCATATCTCCCGCGAGCGAAAAACTCGCAAAAGGAGCTGTCGGCACATCTCGCGCGAGCGAAAAACTCGCAAAAGGAGACTCTCGGGACACCCCTGCGAGCCAAATTTTTGCAAAAGGAGGCTCTGGGGAGCCTGCTTGCAGCCAAATTTTTGCAAAAGGAGGCTCGCGCGACCCTCCTGCGGGCTCGATTTTTGGGGCGGGGCGGGGGCGCAAATCGGCGTTGTTGGCAGCGCGGGGGCGCGATAGATTTCGGGCCTCTCACACTGCTGGAGGCAGCATGCGCGCGCGATTGTCGGAGGGATTGGCAGAGGGTTCGGGCCGCGCTTTTGCGCCCTTTATGCGAGCGGGGATGGGCTTCCTGCTGCTTTTGGCCGGGGTGACGCTGGCCGGCTGCGGTAGCTATTCGCCGGCACGCGGGACGCCTGACGATCCCTTCGATCCGGGGCCGCGGCCGATGAGCGGACCCTATGGCTCGGGCTCGGGCGGCATGGTCAAAGATCCCGACCCACCGCCGACTTGCGACGAGTCGCTGCGTCGCTGCCCGCAGGACTTCATCTATAAGGGCACGATGGCGATGCCGAGCACCGGCAACGAGCGCTCGGTCGAGCTACGTGGCGACTATCGCGCCGGGGCCTGGATGGCCGGCGATCCCTTCAGCTGGGACGGTAAGGTCTGGCGGGCCACCGTCGAGCTACCCTGGCAGGGCCGCTTCCTTTACAAGATCCGCATCGTCGATGCCGCCGGCACCGAGAAGTGGATCGCCGACCCCGAAAACCCGCAGAGCGAGCCCGATGGCTTCGGCGGCATGAACTCGGTGGGGATGGGCGGCACGTGCAGCAAGTGGACCTGCGCCGCGCCGACCCCAACGTGTGAGAAGCCCTCGACCGGCAGCTTCGACTGGCGCGATGCCGTGCTGTACTTCGTCTTTGTCGATCGCTTCCGCGACGGCAATCCGGCGAACAACCTGCCGTCTTCGGCCGGCGGGCTCGACCCCTCGACGAACTGGCTGGGCGGTGACTGGGCTGGCGTGACGCAGAAGATCAAGGACGGCTACTTCACGGGCCTGGGGGTAAACGCGCTGTGGCTGACCGTGCCGATGGACAACACCGATGGCACCGGCTTAGGCGATGACGGACGAAACTACACCGCCTATCACGGCTACTGGCCGCGCGACCTGACCAAGACCGAAAAGCGCTTCGGCACCGGCGCTGAGCTCAAGGCGCTGATCGACGAGGCACACAAGGTCGGCATCAAGATCCTCATCGACTACGCCATGAACCATGTGCACAAGGACTCGCCGGTCTACGCCATGCACATGAGCGATGGCTGGTTCAATCCGCTCGATCTTGGCGGCGGCAAGCAGTGCATCTGCGGCTCGCCAGAGTGCGGCTGGGACGATCCCAACAAGGCCAAGGTCTGCTGGTTCCGCGACTACCTGCCCGACTTCAACTTCAACAACGCCGGGGCGCGCGCCTATTCGATCGACAACGTCATCAGCTGGCTATCGGACTATGGCATCGATGGCCTGCGCCTGGATGCGGTGAAGCACATCGAGATGTCGTGGCTGACCGACCTGCGGAGCCGCATCACCAAAGACGTCGAGAGCAAGACCAAGGAGCACGTCTATCTGGTCGGCGAGACCTACTCGGGCAGTCGCGATGCGATTCGGCCCTTTGTCGACCCATGCACCAAGCTCGACGGGCAGTTCGACTTCCCGCTGCGCGCCGAGATCAACAGCAAGCTCCTCCTGCGGCAGGGCAAGATGCAGGACCTGCGCAGCTTCATGGACAGCAACACGACGTTCTATGGCAGCGGCCTGATGTCGACGTTCATCGGCAATCACGACGTGCCGCGCAGCATTCACTTCGCGCAGAACACGCCGCTGTGGACGAACGTCTGGGACGGCGGCAAGGATCGCAACTTCGGCACCGGCCGACCCGGCGTGGTGGGCGAGACGGCGGCGTATGAGCGCATGGCGCTGGCCATGGCGTTGCTCTTTACCAACCGCGGCGTGCCGCTGATTTATTACGGTGATGAGATCGGTCTGCCGGGGGCCGGCGATCCCGACAACCGCCGCATGATGGACTGGAACAGCGCCGGCTATAGCGCGGGCCAGGCGCTGCTCCTCGACCGTCACAAGAAGCTGGGCGCGATTCGCAAGGCGCACTCGTCTCTGCGTCGCGGCACGCGCAGCACGGTGTCGGTGGCTGATGACACCTGGGCGTACAAGCTCGTCGATGGCAGCGATGTCGTCTACGTCCTGCTCAACCGCAGCGACAGTGAAAAGACGGTGGGCGGGCTGCCTGCGGTACGGCTCAACGACGCGCTGCTGGGCGATAGCGTCACCGGCCCCGACATCAAAGTGCCGGCGCGCGGGGTGCGGATCTTGTTGCCGTAGGGGGGAAGGAGTCCGCGCCGACTTAGCGCGGGGGAGCGGGGGCGGCGGCAGGAGCAGCGGGAGCCGGAGCGGCGGGCTTGGGGGCAGCCGGGGCAGCGCCCGGTGCAGCCGCGGCGGGTGCTGCAGGGGCGGCCGGAACGGTGATCTGCATCGGGTGACCATCCGGGCCCAGCACGACGATCTCTTTGAGGATGCGCTCGGTGCGATAGACGACGCGCAGCGCTTCGATCAGACCGGCGGCGTGCAGCGAGACGCAGCGATTGACCGCTTCATCGAAGTGATAGGCACCGCCTAGCGACTGCAGGTTGCCGTCGAAGGCCAGGCCGACGATGTGCGCGTCGCGGTTGATCACCGGGCTGCCCGAGTTGCCGCCAATGATGTCGAGCGTGCTGACGAAGTCGTACGGCGTGTCGAGCTTGAGCGCCGCCTTCTTGCCGAGCCACGTCGAGGGCAGCACGAAGGGATCGCGCCCGGTGTGTCGCTCGAACGCGCCGCCCAGGTAAGTGAACGGCGTGATGGCGCGCAGGCCGTCGTTGTAGCCCTTGACCGTTCCGTAGGTCAGGCGCAGCGAGAACGTCGCGTCGGGATAGATGCTGGTGCCAAGCACCGCGAACAGCGCGCGTGCAACGAGCTCGCCGTTCTTGTCTTCGACGGCATCGACCTCGTCTTCCCACTGCTTGCGGATCTGGCGCGCTTCGCCGTCGATCGCTCGCGAAAGCTGGATCATCGGGTCGGACGACGTCGACACCACGCGCAGACCGCCATCGAAGAGCTGCTTGCGCAGGTTGACGTCGGCAAGCTTGCTGCCCTGCACCACGCGCCGGGCTAGCTCCTCGGGCGACTCGACGCCCAGCACCTGCTTGACGATGGGATGATCGGGGCCCAGCGCTTCGCGTAGCTTGGTCAGCGAATAGGCCAGCGTCAGCTCTTCGAGCTGGCTGTGGATCGGCTTCTTCGACAGCAGGCGCATGCTGAGCGAGGGCAGGGCTGACTCGCGGAATTCGCGCAGGCGGTCGCCGTTTTCTTTCTGACGTTCGTCGGCAGCGCGCACCAGGGTGCGAGCGATGCGGAACAGGTTCGAGTCAAAGGCCCGTCCCGCCTCTAAGAAGGCGTAGAGCTTAAACAGGCGCCGCGCCCCATCCTGCGCCTTGGCCATGGCGTCCCAGGCTCCGCCGTACTGCGCCTGCAGCGCCGTCTCCCGCGCCAGGCGAGCCCGCATCGCGGTCTCGGCCGACATCTTGGCGTTCATGAAGTTCTGATCGAGCAGCGTCTGCAGCTGGCCGTAGTTGGCCTTGTAGCTGTTCTCCAGGTACTGCAGCGTCTCGCCGGCCTGGCGCTTCTGCTCGGTGCCGCGGCGGCCAAACTCGATCAGGCGACCGCGTAGCTCGGCCATGTACAGGAGCTTTTCGGGCAGGACGACATCGCGCAGAAACGCCAGCTGAGCGACGGTCAGCAGGCGCTGCGTGCTGCCCGGATGACCGACCGCCATCACCAGATCACCCTCGGTGCGCGCGCCCTGCGGGTTGTAGGCCAGGTAGCGCTCGGGCGCGACCGGCTGGCCGTTTGCGCCGTAGGCTCGCAGATAGGTCACGTCGAGCGCGTAGCGGGGATAGTTAAAGTTGTCGGGATCGCCGCCGAACGAAGCCGCCCCCGACTCGGGCGCGAACACCAGCCGCACGTCGGAGTAGCGCTTGTACTTGTACAGGTGGTACTTGCCGCCGTGGTACAGGCTGACGACGTCGCAGCGCATGCCGGTGGCTTCGCTGCACAGCTTCTCGATGCGCGACATCTCGGCCCGCTGCGCCTTGCCGAAGGCTTCCCCCGACAGGCCCTGCGTCGCGCCGTGGATGTAGCTGGTGACGTCCTCGACCTCCATCAGCTGATTGATTTCAAGGCCGGTGCAGCGCTTCTCGGTCTCGCGGCTCTGGGCGTAGAAGCCGTTCTTCATCAGGTCCTGACCAGCGGAAGAATGTTCCGTAATGCAGGACACGGCGCAATGATGGTTGGTCATGACCAGACCCTGCCCGGAGACAAAGCTTCCCGAGCAGCCGTTGCCCAGCCGAACCGCGGCGCGCTGGACGTGCGTCAGCCAGTCGTCGCTGGGCTCAAAGCTGTAGCGCTGGCGCAGGCTGGCCCGCGGAAGGTCGGTCAGAGTCCACATGCCCTCCTCGGCGAGGGCGTCGCCGCCGGGGAGCGTGACAGCCCCAAACAGGGTCGTCAGCGAGAGAGCAGCAAGGGTGCGCGACATGGCTTCTCCATTTGAAGATGGGATCATTGTGCCGGGTTCGGCCTGTAGTGCGGTGATTTTCTGGATTTTTTGGATGATGAATTACAAAAACATCGGTCATATTTAGGCAATCCAGTGTCCGGCTGCCGGCCGCGCTGGGGGGACTTGGGGGTCATGCGTCGCTGGGCGCTTCTGGCATACGGGCTGGGCATCGCCGCACTGTCGGCGGGAATTCTGCTGCGAGCAGAACGACCGCGGACCGCGGTGCATTCCCTGGAACGAGCCCGTCAGCGCGGCGAGATCGCCCCCGACCTGCCGCGTCTGGATGCCAACGACGCGATGGCCAACGCTGCCCTGCTGAACGCCATCCTGTCCGAGGTGCCGCACCCCGGCTTTCCCCGCGATAGCCAGCGCTGTGAGGCACGGGCCCGCAGCTTTGCGGTGCAGCTTCGCGGGCGCTTGTCGCGCGTTCGCTTTGGGGCGCGCTCGGTCTGTCAGCTTCGTCGCCTAAAGGCGATCTCGGCGGCGCAGCCCGGCTTTGGTCCGCGGGGCCTTGCCGAGGTCGCGGCCTTTGTGCTGGGACGGCGCCTGCAGGGACCGGTGAGCCAGGATGCCATCGTCGATGTCGATGTCTCGCGCATCGTCGTGCCGCCGTTTCGCTTCGGCGATGCCACGCTGACTTTCACCGCCGCCGACCTGGGGCCGCTGCAGCCCGGCGAGCTCTTCATCGGCACCTACCACACCCATCCCGAGGGCGATGTCAGCCAGGGCGTGCTGTCCGAGACCGACATCGACTACATGCGGCAAGCGGTGATCGAGTTTGGCGGCGAGCTAGCCGGCGAAGCGCTGGCCCCGACCGGCACCGATCTGTCGGCGAACCATGCGGCTGAGCCGCTCCCATCGTCGGCGACCAGCCCGTCCGCCGCCGGCAGCAGCGAGAGTCCGCCTCGCCTGGCACCGCTTTCCATTCCGCGCAGCGACTGGTTGTTTGACATCGTCGACCCGCGCGAGGGCGACTGGAATGTCTACGCGCACGACGGGGCACGCCTGTCAGTGCTATCGGCGCTGTGCCGCAGCCGCACGCCCTGTCCGCTGAACGAGCTGCGCATCGCTGGCAGCCGCTTCCACCTTTTGGCTCGCGTCTACGAAGAGCAGGACGACGACGCGCCTTAGCTGGCAGACCGGCGGGACTGCGAGGGGCGTGCGCGCTGAGTGGCCGCGTCGTCATGCCGTGCTGCGATGCCGCGGTGATTGAACCGCGCTGCAGATTGCGGTACAGCGGGCCATGCTCATCTCTCCTCGACGGCGACTGGGTTCGTCATCGTTTTCCTCCCGGCAAGCGGAGCGCCCATGAGCACCGCCATCGCTGAGAACGAAGCCATCTACGACCGCCTATGGTGCGGCGTGCCGCTGGTGCCGCATGAGCGCTGGCCGATCTGGAATGATCTGTCGGCCGAGCTGCAGGCAGGAGGCCGCGCGCTGGAGCTAGGCTGCGGCACGCTGCCGCGCGTTCCCGTCTCTGGTGGCTACTTCGCTGATCTGTCGCGGGCTGCGCTCAAGCGCCTCAGCGAGCACGGGGGCCATGGCGTGCGTGCCGCCGGTCCCTTGCCCTTCTGCGACGGTGCGTTTCAGGTGGTCTGCGCTTTCGAAGTGCTGGAGCACATCCCCGAAGATCAGGCGACGATCACCGAGATCGCGCGCGTGCTGCGTCCGGGCGGCGCGTTCTTCGTCTCGGTGCCGGTGAATCCGGCGCTGTTCACCGACTTCGACGACGTCTGCGGCCATGTGCGTCGCTACGACGCCGGCGCGCTTGCGGCCCAGCTGGCGGCGGTCGGCCTGCACATCGAGCGCTGGACGACGCAGCGCAATAACTTCAGCCGCTTCACCGGCGCCCTGGTCGGCGGACTCTTGCGCGGGCTCGCCTACTTTCCGCGCCTGACGATGCGGCTTAAGCGCCAGGCGGTGGAAAATCAGCTCAGCCGCGCCCACAGCTGGCGCAGCGATGACTTGATGCTCAGCCACCAGGACGGCGGCCTCATCGCCATCGCTCGCCGCCGCTAGCGTCGGTACGGGGTAGCGCCGCAGCGAATCCGCGCGTTCGCCTGCACTAGACGGCTGCCATCGCGCATCATACTCAGCGCACGCGATGGAGGATGTCGATGGGAACGCAGCGCAAGACGGCCGGTAGATCGTGGCTACAGGCAATCGCAGTCGGGGGACTTCTGTTCAGCGGCGCCTGTTCGCGTCTGGCCTTTGTGCCGGACAGCCAGCATGGTTTTTCGGCGCATGTGACCACCACGGCGCGCGGTAGCCATCGCTTCTACATCTATCACCCCCAGCCGGGAGCGCAGACCCCCGATCCGCTGGGCCAAAAGTTGCCGGTTATCGTGTACCTGCACGGCGGTGGCGAGCGGGGAAGCGATGGTGTGATGGCGACGCAGGTCGGTCTGGGCCCGGCGGTGCAGGCGACGCTGGGTTTCTTTCCGTTCCTGGTTGTATTTCCGCAGTGCGATCCGCAGAGCTTCTGGGCCCTGCCCGAGATGGCCGAGCGAGCGATGGACGCCATCGAGGTCGCGCTGCGCGAGTACAACGGCGATCCCGATCGCATCTACGTCACCGGCAACTCGATGGGCGGCTTTGGCACCTACTACCTGGCGGCGCGCTACCCCGGACGCTTCGCGGCGCTGGCCCCGATCTGTGGCGGCGTGAAGCCTCCCCCGTGGGTGCGCTTGCCAAAAGAGGGCGCACTGCTCGATCTCAGCCGCGATCCCTATTCGCAGATGGCGGCCAAGCTGGGCCAGACGCCGGTCTGGATCTTCCACGGTCGCCGCGATCCCATGGTGCCGGTGGCGATGTCGCGCAAGATGCACGCCGCGCTGCAGCAGGCTGGCGGCCTGGTCCGCTATACCGAGTGGCCCAGTACCGGCCACGCCGCTGAAGAGCCCACCTACGCCCTGCCTGAACTCTTCCAGTGGTTCCTGCGTCAGCGTCGTGGCCAGCCCAGCCCCGACGCGGGTGCACCGCCGCCCCCGCCCGCAGCACTTTAGGCCGGCTGTGCAGCGCTGCCTTTTGCTGTCGCCAGGCTGTCGCAGATTTCCTTGAGCTGGGCCGCAACGGCATCCGACTTCGGCAGCTTCAGCAGATAGGAAAGATCGAGCAGCGCCGCCACCCACTGCGCAGCGCCATGCTCCGCCGCGGTGGGCTCGTTTGATAGCCCCGCCGACAGCGACCAGCGCAGGCCGTAGTACTCCCAGGTCGGGCAGTGTCCGTCGCTGATTGCGGCATACTCGTGCCGGAGGCGGGACAGGAAGCCCTGCGCCTCGCTGTGCTGACCAAGCTGTAGAGCTGCCGCCGCCAAGGCGAAGAGCAAGGCTGCTCGCGCGGCGGGGTCGGCATATGCATCGACCATCGCTGCGGCGGAAAGGGCCTTCGCCGGCTGTCCCGTGCTCACCCAGTTTTCGATGCGGTTGGCCGTCAAGCCGATGTCGGTGGGGACGCGGCGATGTAGCTCATCGTTGAGGGCCTGGGCGACGGCTGGCGAGTACAGCGACTCATGAGCCACTCCCGAAAGCAGGTAGAGCTGCTGGGCCTCTTCGCCCGCCGAGAGACCGAGGCGCGACAGCCGCTCCAGCAGCGCGGCAATTGCTGACGGCAGGGACTCGGGCTGCTGGTGCGTGCTGAACACCGCCAAGCACAGCTCGATCCGCAGGAGGCCGCGCTGGTCGTCATGCGCGGCGAGAACAGCCCGCGCCTGCTCGGCATGGCGCTGTGCCTTCGCGACGTGTCCGCGCTGCCAGGCGGAGAGCGCCAGGTTGTATTCGCGATAGCGCTGGCTGAAGCCATCGAGCTCAGCGGCCGATTTTCCCGATGGGACCGGCACATAGGCCAGGGCGACCGTCTCTTCGGGATGGCTGCGCACCAGCCCGCGGCCCTCAAAGCCAAGACGGATGCGCTCGTCGAGAATCCGACCGATGGAGACGACATCGCGCGTCTCGCTGCGCAGGTCGAGGAGCGCAAGGGCGCCACTTTGCGTCACCAAAAGCAGGCGACTGCTGTCGGCCGTCACCGCGACGCGTCCGACCCGTCCCTCGGGCAGCGTGCGCCGGCTGATCAGGCGGCCGCTCCCGGTATCGAAGATCTGCACGCTCTCCGGACTGATGACAAAGACCTGTGCCCCGTCCTTGCTGAACATCAGCGACTCGATCAGGCCCAGCGCTGCGCCTAGCTCGCAGGCCAGGCGGCCGCTGGCCGGATCCCAGATGTGGCCCCGGCCATCGTCTCCGACCAAGAGCAGGCGATTTCCGTTGGGACTGAAGCAGGCCGACCGCCCCCAACCCAGCTGCACCGGCAAGCTGCAGACCGATCGCCTACTGCGCAAGAAGCCGACATCGGTGCGGCCCGGCGCCTTAACGGCCACCAGCCAGTCGCCCTCGCGTTCATGAACGGCCATGACCTCGGTGTGCAGCGTGGGGGACGGTTGTTCGCCAGGCGATGCCGTCGCTGGCCCGAGCGCAATCGGCCCCAGAACATGGCTGTGACCCCACAGCAGGAGCTGCTCACCATCGGCTGAAAACTTCGCCCCCAGCAGGGGGTGCGACAGGGCCGCCAGCTTGAGGTGCAGCTCTCCGCCTGCGGTGTAGACCGCGAGCTGTCCGCGCTGATCGAGAGCAACCAGCCAGCGCCCCTCTGGGCTCTGCTGCAGGAAGGTGAGCCCAGGGACGAGCTGCGGGAAGCTCTGCAGGAGCGTTCCTTCTGGCAGGCGCCACAGCTGCACGGTGCCATCGGCCATCCCCACCGCGAGGCGGCCCAGCTGTGACACCGCCTGCACGGTCACAATCGGCTGGTCGCACTTTTGCATCAGATGCAAAAGTCGCCCATTCGCCGGATCGCGCAGCTCCAGCCGCCGATCGGAGGTAGCGCAGACCACGTGCTCGGCGCGCGGCGACCAGTCAGCGCTGATCAGCGGCGCTTCTGCCGAGGCCCACACCTGGCTTCGGCTGAGGGTATCGAGTCGGCTAAGGCGCACCGTCCGATCATCGCCCGCCGTGAGCAGCAGCCGGCCATCGGGACTGAAGCGGGCAAAGCCGACCAGCCCACGATGGCAAGACAGGCTAGACAAAAGGGCGCCGGTCTCGGCTTCAAAGACGCGCACCAGCCGATCCTGTCCCGTCGCCGCAATGCACAGCCCATCGGGGCTGAGCAGGGCTCGCTGCAGTCGCCAGCTCGGCTCGCCAAACTCCAAGCGCAGTCGTCCGGTCTCTAGCGAATAGACCAGGATCTGACCGCTGCTGCTGACGTCGACCAGCTTGCGACGCAGGTGGGTGTGGGGATCGCTCTGCGGCCGCCGGACCTCGCCGGCCATGCGGGCCAGACGTCGTCCGCTGGTGCACGAGTACAGCCACGCTTTCCCGTTGGCGCTCAGCCGAAACCTTCGACCGTCATCGAAGAAGACGATGGAGGGAAAGTTCAGCTCCTGGCCCACCGGCTGGCAGTCGCGCAGCACGGCCCCGCTCCGCGCGTCGTAGACCCGCAGCGTCCGGGCTGGCGAACCGACGATGCCGACCAGATAGCGACCGGCGGGACAGAGCTTCAGAAACCCGGGACCTTCGGCGCCGCTCGGCAGCGCAAACCGACAGGTCGCGGTGTGCAGATCCCAAGCCCGAAAGCCATCGTCTAGCCCCTGCGTGTAGACGAGCCGCCCGTCGGGAGAGACCTGCGCCGGCCAGCCGACGAACTGATCGCGGCAGATTTGTCGCACTGGCCCCCCGCGGACCGGCTGGCAGTACACGCCACCATCCCCCGAGGTGCCGTACAAGATGTGCTCACCGTCCGGTGTGTAGCGAGCCCAGACGGTTCCTTCGGGATGGCCAGGCAGGTCCCAAAGGAGCGTCGCTCTGGCCAGATCCCACAGCCACAGCCGGCCATCGTAGTGGCGCAAGAGCAGGGTGCTGCCGTCCGGGCTGAACTGACCATCGGCGATGCCGGAAGGGCTTGCGAACAGCGCCACCTGCGCATCGATGGTCGGCATGGCTTCGGCGAGCAGCGTTGGAATCAGCGGCTCGCGCGAGCCCGCCGCGGCCGCCCGCTGGAGCCACAGCGCGGCCTCGGGGTGGCTGCCGCGCTCCAGCTCTTGCCAGCCGCGGTCGACGTAGGTCGAAAGAAGCTGCTGGCGAATCTCCTCGTGCTGCGCCGCGCGCAGGGCTTCTGCCGCCGCCCGCTCGGCCTGCTCGTTCGCCAGGGCCTGCTGCGAGGCCAGCAAGAATTCGCTCTGCAGTGGCGAGAGGTCATCGGGGCAGCGCCGCTGATAGTCACAGAGCAGATCGAGATCGGGCGCTCGCCACAGCCGGCCGGCCGGCCGACCCGACTCGGACCACAGACGTGCAGCATCGGCCACGCGATCGTGAAAGCGACGATCGCTGCGGCTCTCGGCGATCCAGGTGCGCAGCGCGACCCAGTGTTCGAACAGGGCCTCGTGTGTGATCTCGGCGGTGTAGCGGCCGCCACTCTCCGATAGGGTGACCAGGCGCGCGTTGCGATCGGCGAACTGCCGCAGCACTGAGAGAACGTCAATTTCGCGCTCGCCGCCCCCGCACAGATCGACTACCGCTGCTTGCCGTCGCGTATCGCGGGTGCCATCGCCCAGCCGGATCAGGCGCAGGAGCGCCCGTCGCAGCATGGCCTGTTCGGGGCCCGGCAAGCGCTCGTAGATCTCTTGCGCTCGCTGGGCCAGGGCGCCCCCAACCCCACCGATCTCGCGCAGCGTCGCGAAGGCTGGACGTCCCGCCTGCATGCCTTCAAAGACGCGGTGCAGCGCAAACTGCAGAAGCGGCAGCGCGCCGGCCGAGCCCAGGGCCTCGCTTAAGATCAGGTCGATGGTTGGCGCATCGATCGGGCGCTGCGCTCGTCGAGCCGGCTCGGCAATTGCGCGCCGCAGCTCCGCAGGTGGCATGGCCGTGACCAGCACATGGCTCTCGCCAATCGCGCGGTTGAGCGGACGGTGCGCCATCGTCTCGCCGATAAAGTCGCTGCGCAGCGTCAGGATCGCCATCACCTGTCGTGCGGGATCAGCGGCGGCGTGCAACAGCCCCTCGATGAAGGCGTGGCGGGCCGTCGCATCGTTGGCCTGCGTGTAGATCTCTTCCAGCTGATCGACCAACAGCAGAAGCGGCGAGCGATCGCTGTCCGGCCACAGCGCGACCTCTAGGCGCAGGCGGTCATAGAGCCCATCGGCATCACACTGCCCGAGCTCACGGCTGAGCTGACTTATCGCCGCGGCGCTCGGCTCGCCCCCCTCGCCCGCTTCGGATCGGCGCACCTGCAGCAGGGCCTGCGCGAGGCGCTCCAGCGGTCGCCACCCTGGACGCAGCGTGGCGATGCGCATCGGCTGGGGACCGGGCAGTGGGTCGCGACGCAGACGGGGCAAAAGTCCAGCGCGGGCCAGCGACGACTTGCCACTGCCGGAAGGACCCAGCACGGTCAAGATGCGCAGCCCCCCCGGCTGATCGAAAAGTGCGCGACAGCGAGCCCACAGCGCATCGCTCTCGGCCTCGCGACCGAAGAATAGGTGGGCTGCCTCCTCGGTAAACGCCTCCAACCCACGATAGGGATTAGCGGTTGGGCGCTTGCTCTTGCGCTCTTGTCTTAGCTCCTGCCAAGCGCGGGCGTACTCCGCTTCACAGCGGTCCGAAAGCGCGCTAGCGATAGCCTCGGGGGGCGCGTCCTTGAGCAGCAGCGAGATCTTGATGCCGCGCTCCATGTTGGTGGCGAAGCGCAGCTCGGTATCGGGGAAGTAGTCCTGGCAGAAGGACGAAAGATCGGCGTCGCTGCGCAGCAGGCGATCGATCAGCTTGCGCAGCTCAGGGCTGCTCGGCAGCGCGGGCCCCCCGTCTGCGTCCAGGATCTCTGGCTCGCCCATAGAGCTATTTCAGCGCAAGGGCTGCCCGCGAAGGAAGCTTGCTTTCTAGTGGTCTCGTTCAGTCGTTCAGCTGGCGAGCAGGGAGCGCAGGATGTCGGCCCAGCAGCGGAACAACGAGAAGTGGCCCCCGCCGGGCAAGAAGTGCGGCACGGTGCGCGGTAGCTGGGCTTGCAGGTAGCGGCCCATCTGCGGCGGCACGATGCTGTCGCCGTCCCAGTACCACAGGTGCAGCTCTTTTTTGACGTCGGCCAAGCGGAAGCCCCAGGGCGCGACCAGGATCTGTGCTTCCCGCACCAAGCCGCGCACCCCCGCCCGGCTGGCTTCGGCGCGATAGCCTTGGATCTGTGCCGCGATCTGCGGATTGGCCAAGGTCGCGCGATCGTCAGGCGAGGCCTGCGCCAGCACCGCCTGCAGCGCGCGATCGGGACGCTTGCGCACGCTGCGGTCATGCAGGGTCAGCAGCGGATGCAGTGCCCACTCTGGCCAGGCCGCCAAGCGATAGGCGTTGCGATAGTCGCGGTTGACGTCGACGAGCGCTCCCGTTCGATCGAAGGGGGCCGGCCCCGCGACGATCGCCGCCCCGCGCAGGCGATCGGGCAGGCGGTAGGCGCAGGCCGCGACATACGGTCCACCCGCTGACACACCAAACAGTGCGAAGCGTTCGAGCCGCAGGTGATCGGCAAGCTGCGCGATGTCGGCGGGAAAATCGAGCAGCGTGCGCCGCGGCTGATAATCCGAGAGCCCATAGCCCGGGCGATCCGGCGTGATCAGGCGGACGCCGAGACTCGCGGTCAGCGCATC
This sequence comes from uncultured Myxococcales bacterium, assembly GCA_937952145.1. Classification (GTDB taxonomy): domain Bacteria; phylum Myxococcota_A; class Polyangia; order Palsa-1104; family JAEUJZ01; genus JAEUJZ01. The sequence continues at coordinate 3,420 of CALFYE010000028.1, read as the reverse complement.
GTCGGGATGCCGCATGTAGCGCGAGCCGGGATTGCCATGCAGGAGGATCACCGGTGCGCCGGCTGCAAGATCGCCGGCCTCGCAGTAACCCAAGCGACGACCATCCCTGAGGCGCAGGATGCCCTCGCGAGTGAGGGGGGCGGAGGCACTCATCGCGGCCCCTCTCCAGGCATCGGCGCGGCCTGCGCAGCCAGCCAAGCGGCGATCTTGGGCCAGACCTGGCTAGGGCCTTTGCTAGACGCCGAAAGGCCGATGTGCCCGACGGGAAAGCGCATCACGGTGGCCGTCTGGCTGCCGACCAGGCGGGTCAGCGGTTCGCTCATCGGCGGCGGCGCGATGGTGTCGTGTTCGGCGATCAGGTTTAAGAGCGGACAGGTAATGCGGCGCAGATCGATCGTCTCGCCCCCGACCTGCATGCGACCTTGGCAGAACAGGTTGTGCTGATAGCAGTCCTTGATGTACTGGCGATAGACCTCGCCGGGGAACGGCACCGCGTCGGCGCCCCAGCGCTCCATCGCTAGGAAGGTCGTGACGTAGTCGGGGTCGTCGATGCGGCGGCAGACTTCCAGCCAGCGGGTGAAGCGCTGCACGGGGGCGGCGGCGAAGAAGCCGCTCTCTAGCACCTGGGTGGGCACGTTGCCGTAGGCATCGACGAGCGTATCGACGTTGAAGTGCCGCGCCTGCGTCCACAGCGTGTAGATGCCGCCCTGACTGAAGTCGACCGGCGTCGCCTGCGCGACGAGGCTGCCCAGACCCTCGGGATACAGGCTGGCGTAGGCCAAGCTCAGCGTGCCGCCCATGCAGTAGCCGTAAAGCGACAGCGAATCGGCGCCGCTTGACCGCAGCGTCCAGCGCACCACGCCCCGCAGCGTCGATCCCAGGAGCTCGGCCCAGGTCATGTGCTGCTCGTGCGGACCGGCGATGCCCCAGTCGACGGCGTAGACCTCGAAGCCGGCCCGCGTCAGGTATTCGATCAGGCTGCGCCCCGGCAAGAAGTCGAGGATGTACCAGCGATTGATCATCGAATACACAAACAGGATCGGTGTGCGATAGCGACGACGCGGCGCGGCATAGCGCAGGAGTCGCAGCGGTCCGCGCGTCCACACCACCTGATGCGGCGTCGGGCTGATCGGCGGCTCACGCACACCCGAGGCGCGCTCGATGATTGGGCGCAGATAGGGGTAGGGATTGATCGCTTGCTCGCGCAGCGCGTGCAGGACGTGTCGTGATAGCTCGACCTGGCTGCGCACGAACGAGCCCACCTGGTGCAGCCGGCTGCTGGCTGCGTCCGGGCTCGTCGGGGATTTGGGGGAGGAGGGGGCCATGCGGGGTGCTCGTTCCTCAGGGCGTGTCGTCGGACTGCGGCGTGCGGCTCTGCCGTTCCAAGAGATCCACGATCAGCTCGACCTGGGTGCTGAGGGCTTCGACCTGATCACTCATCCGATGTAGCTGCTCGTGGACGATCGCGACCTCAGATGCCGTTGGGATGCGCAGCGCGCGCAGCAGCGACTCCAGTGCGCCATGACGACGAATGCGCAGGAGCGCCACCTGTCGCAAGAGCTCGCCTGTCACTCGCAGCCAGCGCGGATCTTGCGCCAGCTGTTCTGAGAGCGCGGTCAGTCGGGTCTCGATCTTCACGAAGCGCTGCCCGGTCGGTGTCTCGGGACTGGTCAGGCGACCTAAGAGCTTAAGGCCGCGCGCCAGCCGGTTTAGCGGAGGCGAGCCCGGGGGAGGGGAAGCGTTTGCGGCAGCAGACATCTTGTTCGCAGCCTATCGCACTTGCAGTGCAAGGAGCAGACCTGTTGCCAGGCTGGCGTCCTGACTGCGCGACTGGCCGGTCGCCGCCCTGCCGCGATGCCCGCAGGCTCCCCCGACCGTGATATCGTGCCGACGAGCGGAGGCAAGGAAATGTACATCGGTGACTGGATGGAGCGCGGCGAGCGCTATTACGCCGAAGCGACCGCTGTGGTCGATGTGGGCAAGGGCCCGGCTGGCCGATTCACCTACCGGCAGATGAACGCGCGGGCGAATCGCTTGGCGGGGTATCTGCGCGATGTCGCGGCCATCAAGCCGGGCGATCGGGTCGGCATCGTGGCCATGAACGGCGTCGAGTTTCTGGATGCCTTCTTCGCTAGCTGCAAGCTGGGCGCGGTGCTGGTGCCCTTTAACTGGCGCAGCCACCCGCGCGAGATCGCGGCCCTGGTGCAAAAGACCACGCCCAGCGTGATGCTTTACAGCGACGATTTTCGCGTCGGGATCAGCGAGATTGCGGGAAGCCCAGAGTGTCGCAGCATCACCACCTGGCTGCACCTGGACGGCCCCGGCTTCCCCGGCAGCCTACCCTACGAGCCGACGGTGATGAGCCGCGAGGCGCTGCCGGTCAGCCATGAGTCGGTTCGTGAAGAAGACCTGGCCTGTCTGCTGTTTACCGGGGGCACAACCGGCCTGCCGAAAGCGGCCTGCATCTCGTATCGCATGCTGGCCTGGAACACGCTCAACACCGTGATCCATGAGCTTGCGCGTGGCGATGTCACGCTGACGCACACGCCGATGTTTCATACCGGCGCGCTGTTCGTGCACACCCTGCCGCTTCTAACGCTGGGCGGCAAGGTGGTGATCATGCGGCGCTGGACGGCGGACGACATGCTGGCACTGATCGAGCGCGAGCGAGTCACCGCGCTGTTCTGCGTGCCGACGCAGTACCAGATGATGATGCAGTCGCCCCGCTTCACCACGACGGATCTCAGCAGCCTGCGCTTCCTGACCAGCGGCGGCGCGCCCCTGCCGGTGCCAATCATTCACGCCTATCGCAAGCAGCATGGCGTGGTGTTCAAGCAGGGCTTCGGCATGACCGAGTTTGGTCCCGGGGTGTGCTCGTTATCGCCGGAGTTCGCCGAGAGTAAAGCCGGATCGATCGGCAAGCCGAACTACTTCATCGAAGCGCGCATCGTCTCGGCCGACCACGAAGGCGATACCCGCCCGCTGCCCCCCGGCGAGGTCGGCGAGCTGGTGCTGCGCGGCCCCTGTGCCTGCTCGGGATACTTCCAAAATCCCGAGGCCTCGGCCGCGGCGGTCGATGCCGAAGGCTGGTTCCACACCGGCGACTTGGCGCGCTGCGATGCCGACGGCTTCTACTACATCGCCGACCGCAAGAAGGACATGTTCATCTCGGGGGGCGAGAACGTCTATCCCGCCGAGATCGAAAAGGTCCTTTACACTCACGCCGCGGTTGGCATGACAGCTGTGATTGGCGTTGCCGACGAAAAATGGGGCGAAGTGGGACGGATCTTCGTGGTCCTCAAGCCCGGCGAGACCGCCAGCGAAGAAGACCTGCTCGCCCACTGTCGGGCCCACTTGGCGAAGTACAAGGTTCCCAAGTCGGTCTGCTTCCTCGACGCGCTGCCACTGTCCGCCGCCGGC
>CALFYE010000027.1 GCA_937952145.1 uncultured Myxococcales bacterium | reverse complement strand
TCTGTACTGTCCGCGGCCGATCACCCGCCCGCCTAGCTCGACGCTCTCTAGCGCGGTGCGGCGGGCAATCGCTACCGAGGTGTCGTAGCGCAGGAGTTCCTCGATGGCGCCGCGGATCAGACTGGGATCTTCCTGCAGGATCTGCATCTGTCGCGGGTGACGAAACAGCGCCAGCATACCGTTGCCAAATAGGTTGATGACGGTGTCGTGTCCGGCGCAGAAGAGCAGGATCAGGTTGGCAACTAGCTCTTCTTCTTGGATTCGTCCCTCGTCGTGCGCGGCCACCAGCTCGTGAAAAAAGCCCTCGCTGGGCTGGGCTCGCTCGCGTCGCACCATGCCTAGAAAGAAGTCGCGGAAGCCATAGGCCGAATTGTTGCACCACGCGGTCTCCGCCGGGGAAAGCGGCGTGGGATCGGTCGGCCGCATCAGCGCGTGCGTCCAATCGACGAGCGGCCCCCGCTCTTCCTCAGGAATCCCCAGGATGGCGCAGATGATGCGGAAAGGCAGCGGGTGGGCGAAGTCGGCGATGAGATCGAACCCGCCCTGTGCCTTGGCCTGGCCGATCAGCTCCTCGATGATCGACTGGCTCAGGCGGCGCAAGCTGTCCAGCCGGGCCGGCGACACCGCCTTCAAAAGGACGCTACGGATGCGGGTGTGATCCGGCGGATCCGACCCCAGAAGCTGAGTGCGAATGATCTGGTTATAGGGCTCGGCAAAGACCGGCTTGAGTGCCTCGATCTGCATCAGCTGATCGAGCCCGATGGCGAAGCGCTTATCGGCGAGGACCTGCTTGATGTCGTTGTAGCGCGATAGCACCCAGCAGTACCCGCTAGGCGACCAATACACCGGCTGCAGCTGCCGCAAGCGATGTAGGTCGGGGTATGGGTCGACCCGAAAATGCGGGGCCAGCGGCAAGTAAAGCTCGTCGAAGGAGGACTCTTCTACGCTCATAATCACCTGAGTCTCGGAACCACGGCGCGCTACATCGCAGCGGGGGCAGCGGTCTCTACCGCGCGGGGTCAGGTCCCCGATCGGTCGGTCCGCCAAGCCTCCACCAGCCGTCACGCGATCTTAGCTAGGCCCGAGGGCAGCGACTGGTTTATAGTAAACGTGAGCGTCATTTTATCGACGACGCTCGGGAGAGTGTAGAGCCTTCAATGCCGCAGCCGGCAGATATCATCGGCCGGACCCTGGCCCGGACGTACCAGATTGAGCGCCTCCTGGGCGGAGGCGGCATGGGTGCGGTCTATGCGGCCAAGCACGTGCGCACGGGCGGCATGTTTGCCGTCAAAGTCCTGCACCGTGAGACCGCTGCCGATGCCGAGATTTACAAGCGCTTTCAAGATGAAGCGCGCACTGTCTCGGCCCTCCGCCACCCGCACATTGTGCAGGTCACCGACTTTGACGCTGACGAAGACGGCACGCCGTTCATCGTCATGGAGCTGCTCGAAGGCGAGGACCTCTATCAGCGGCTGTGCACAGTCGGCAAGCTGCCGCTCGATCAAGTCCTGGATATCGGGCGCCAGGTCGGCAGCGCGCTGCACGCAGCGCACGAGCGCGGCGTCATTCATCGCGACATCAAGCCGCAGAACATTTATCTCGTCCGCCACGAGCTTGCCGACATGGTGACCGAGATCGCCAAGGTCGTGGACTTTGGCATCTCGAAGATTCGTCGCGCCGGGGCGCAGATGACGCGCGACATGACCATCCTGGGCACGCCGCAGTTCATGTCGCCGGAAGCGGCGCTGGGCCAGAACTCGCAGCTCGATGGTCGCGCCGATCAGTGGTCGCTGGGCGTCATCATGTACCTGGCGCTGTCGGGACGGCTGCCGTTCGACGGCGAGAACCTGGTCGGCGTGCTGTACATGGTGGTGCACGAACAGCCCACGCCGCTCAAGGAGATGTGCCCCGACGTTCCCGAGCATGTGCTCAACGCCATCTCGCGGGCCATGGCGAAGAAGAAGGACGATCGCTTCCCGCGCATGGCCGACTTTGTCCGCGCCATCAGCGGTCACGGCCAGACGGTCGGCGCACAGATCCGACTGACCTCGGGCTTGCAGATGAACAGCGCAGTGATGCGCATGCCGCTGCAGGTGGAACAGCTGGGGCCGGCCCTGGCCATGCCTGGGCATGCGGGCGCCGCTCCGGTCTTGGCTGGCGCCGCCGCAGCGGGACACGTTGGCCACCCACCGCCTCCCCCAGCCGGCGGGCTGGGAATCGATGCACCGACGCGGATTCCGCACCCCGCTCCGCCGGTACCCGCGGGTCCCGCATTCCCCAGCACACCGAGTGCAGCGACCCGCGTTCCCCATCTCGAAGGGCGGCCCGGCGGCACACCGACCCCGATCACCTCACCGATGCAGCCGGGCCAGGGGCCAGGCTCAGCGCAGCCCCACGGCGGCCCAGCTCCCGAGATGGTGCGAACCATCCCAGCGATCAGCGGCGACATGCTGCCGTTGACCGTGCCGGTCGGCCAAGCGCCGGCTGAGCTGATCGCCACGCCCACCTCGCCGACTACCCAGGCCCCCTTCCCCGAGGCTCCGACGCGGGTTACCGCCCAACCCGGTGAAGCCACCGCGGCACTGCCCAAGCCGAGCACCGGTCCCCGACCGCCAAGTGGCAACACGCCGACCAGCATCTCGATGTCTTCGTCGGCCTTCGACTCACTGCTTGGCGACAGCAACAAGACGCCGGTGAGCATCCAGGAAGGCGAAGGACTGCTGCAGGAAATCGAGCCGGGGAGTGAACCCAAAGGCCCAGCGGATCCCACCGACCTGCAAGCCGTTCCGACTCGCGTCGCCTACAACGCGGGGGCATCGGACAGCGCGATCAAGGCGACTATTCCGATCACCGGCCTGGTGCCGCGGGTCAGCCGCGATCAGGTCGCCGGACAAGGGCCGGCCAGCTCGATGAACGCCACGCTGCCGTTTAGCAGCCTCAAGCGCTCGCAGCCGGGTAGCTCCGTCGATACTGCCTATCCCAGCACGCTGTCACGAGCCACTGGTGAACAGGCCATCTCCTCCGGCGGACGGGCGGCACTTGGCGCTCAGCTGCAGCAGATTCGCGAGCGCGCCTTCGCCCTGACCGGCATCACCCCGCGCGAGCCCAAGCGGCTAGCGATCGCCGCCGGTGGACTGGCCACTCTGGTCTTCGTCGTCCTCCTGCTCATTCTCTTGGGAAGCGGCAGCAAGCCAAGCGATCCCGTCGGCTCGAACACGCCGGCCACATCCGGCAAGCCGGCCACCGAAGACTCTGGCAGCAAGGGGAACGGCACGGATCCCGCGAAGACGGGTGACGAGGGCAAGTCGGTGGGGGCGAACAGTGGCAGCGGCAAGGACCCGACGACTCCGCCTGGCGACCCCGCCAGCCCTGGCGCCGATCCCCCGGGCGGCACAGCCGGCAAAGGCACCGAGACCAAAAAACCGAAGCCGAATCCGCCGCCGCCGATCCGCAAGCCGAACCCCGCGGTCGGGAGCGGCCCCAAGAAGAAGCCCAAAGTGTTCTAGCGGCTGCGCCGGGGATGGCTGCGCGTCCCGGCTAAAGCCCACGCGGACGAGTCATCCCTGCTCGGGAGGCGCAGCGGCTAGCCACGATCGCTCTTTGGGGGGCACAACACCACGATGCCGGGGATTGATGTACCGCTGCGCCAGACCCCATCGAGCCCACGGGGTGCCGAGCCCGCTCCGCCTCTGCCCGCCTGGCTAGCCGCACGCTACAGCCTGATCGATGTCCTGCACAGCGGGGCGACTTCGGTGGTCTATCGCGCCCGCGATCGTCGCTCGCAAGAGCCAGTCATCCTCAAGCGACCGGGGGAAGACAGCAGCACTGCCGCGGCGCGCCTGCGACATGAGCTGGAGATCCTGCGCCAGCTGCAGGACCCCAGTGCGTCGGACCACCCCAACTCCGCCGGCATTCCGCGGGTCCTCGCGTTCGAGGAGGAGGAGGGGCGATCGCGGGGCAGCCCAGCCTGTGCGCTGGTGCTGCAGGACTTTGGCGGCGAGTCGCTGAGCAGCCGCTTGGCCCGCGATGTGCCGCCGCTCGCGGAGTCGCTGGGCATCGCCATCGCCACCACCGACATCCTCGATCGCATCCATCAGCGTGGGGTCATCCACAAGGATCTCAACCCCAACAACATCCTGCTGCCGATCGCGCTGCCGAACCTGAGCCCGCCGGATCAGGTGCAGATCATCGACTTCAACCTGGCCACCGTCATGCCGCGCGAGCTAGCGCAGGCCGATAGCATCGATGGGGCAGCCGGGGGGGCCGCTGTGCGCATCGCAGGCAGCCCGCACGAGCCGGCGGGGCGACTGGAAGGCACGCTGGCCTACCTCTCGCCCGAGCAGTCGGGACGCATGAACCGCGTCATCGACTACCGCACCGATCTGTACGCCCTGGGGGCCACGCTGTATCGCCTGTTCTGCGGACAGCTGCCGTTTCCGACCCGAGATCCGCTCGAGCTCCTGCACTGTCACATCGCGCGGCAGCCGGCTTGGCTGGCCACCGTCGCTCCCGATCTGCCCCCGGTCCTGGCGCGCATCGTCCATAAGCTGCTGTCCAAGACTCCCGAGGAGCGCTACCAGAGCTGCCCTGGGCTCAAGCAGGATCTGCTGCACTGCCTGCAGCTGCTGCAGCAGAATGCCGCGCTGCCGCCGCGCCAGGCCATCGTCGACTTCGCGATCGCGACCCACGATCGGCAGGAGCGCTTCGCGCTGACGCAGCGACTGCACGGTCGCAGGAGCGAGGTCGATCTGCTCCGCGGCGCCGTGGCCCGCGTCGCCGAATCGGGCGCCCCAGAGCTGATCTTGGTCAGTGGCGCGGCCGGTGTCGGCAAGAGCGCGGTGATCTCAGAGCTCCAGCGCATCCTGGTCGAGCGCTATCGCAGCTCAACCCCCGAGCAGAAGACGAGCCCCGAGAGCGGCAAGCCCGCCCCCGCCAGCGAGAGAGCCGGCTTCGGCTTCTTTATCAGCGGCAAGTTCGATCAGCTAAATCGCGACCGTCCGTACAGCGCCCTGCTCTCTGCCTTGTCGCTGGCGCTGCAACAGATCGGCAGCAGCAGCGAGACGATCCTGCAGCTGTGGCGACGACGAATCGGCGGCCTGCTCTCAGCTCCCGAGCAGACGCGCAGCGGTGGCAACCTCGCCGCCGTGCTCAGTCCGCTCTTGCCTGAGCTGGAGCTGATCCTCGGCAAGCAAGCCCCTGCTCCCGAGGTCCCGAGCGCCGAGTCGCGCAACCGCTTCCGCGCCGCCTTTGCCCGCCTGCTCAAGGCGCTGTGCCTCGATGGCTCGCCGCTGGTGCTGTTTCTTGATGATGTGCAGTGGGCAGACCCCGCGACGCTGGAGCTCTTGCCGCAGGTCTTGTCCGATCGCGGCGGCGGCAGCCTGCTGCTCATCGCGGCCTATCGCGATTCTGAGGTCGGCCCCGCACATCCGCTGCACGCCATGCTAGGCGAGATCGCGCGCGTCGCCTGTCCGGTCAGCCGCCTGTCGATCGGCCCGCTTGGCGAAGAGAGCTTGAACGAATTCGTCGCCGATACCCTGCACCAGCCGATCGAAGCGACCCGGCCGCTGACCGCCCGACTGTGGAGCAAGACCCACGGCAACGCGCTATTCGCCGGGGCCTACCTGACCAAGCTGCACCACGATGGCCTGCTGCGCTTTGATCGCGCAAGCGGCGGCTTCACCTGGCAGCTCGACCAGATCGCCGCTGCGCCCATCGCGGACAACGTCGTCGATGTCTTGGTCCAGCGCTTCTCGCAGCTGGCTCCCAAGACCCGTCAGCTGCTGCAGCTCTCGGCCTGCTTGGGTCGTGACTTTACCGTCGATTTGCTGCAGCGGACGTTTTCCCCCACGGGTGCAGCATCGCCCGCCGATTTCGAGCTAGCGGCAGCCCTGCGCGAAGCGGTTGCCGAAGGGTTTCTGATCCCGGTGGCCGGCGCCTATCGCTTTGTCCACGATCGCTTGCAGCAGGCGGCGTACTCCACGCTGAAAGACAAAGAGCGACGCGTCCTGCACCTGCAGATCAGCCGCGCCTTGCTGGGGCCGGCGCAAAGCGCAGCCGCACCCGACGCCGCGCAGAGTGGTGAAGCAGCGCCCCCAGCGCAGACTGAAGACAGCGGGCCGCAAGCCGACGATCGCCGGCTGTTCGCTCTGACCAATCATCTCAACGAAGCACACGAGCTCTTGGATGCACGCGAGCGCCTCCTGCTCTGCCGCCTGAACCTGCGCGCGGCGGAGCGGGCCCGCGGTGCAGCCGCCTTCGTTGCGGCCCACGAAAACTTTCGCTTGGGGGTCGAACGGCTGCCGGCCAGTGCCTGGCAGAAGTACCCCAAGCTGGCGATGGAGCTGTTCCTTGGCCAGGCCGAGTGCGCCTATCTGACTGGGCATTTCGACGAGGCCAAGCAGGTCCTTTCCCTACTTTACGACAGCGCGCCCAGCCCCGCTGAGCGGGCCCGCGCCTACTACGTCGCCGGCCTCTTTTACCGTCACACCGGCGATACCACGTCCTCGGCGTACGCCCTCCTCGATGGGCTGCGCGAGCTGGGCGTTGCGGTGCCTCGCACACCGAGCGCGGTCACCGTGCTCTATGAGCTGCTGCGCACCCGTCGAGCCATGCGTCGCACAGCGGCCCAACTTGCCAAGAGCGGAGGCCGCTCGGACGCTCGGCCCGATGATCTTTTGCACCTGCTCGATCAGCCCCCGCTGCGCGACCCCCAGCAGATCGACATCCTGCGCATGCTCAGCGATGCCACGGCGTCGGCCTACTTCGTCAGCCCCAACCTGCTGGCGGTGCTGCTCTGCCGCATGATCCAGCGCTCGCTTACGCATGGCCATCACGCGCTGTCGGCCGTCGCCTATGTCTTTCTGGCGGCGATCATTGGCTCGGGTCTGGGCAACTTCGCCGAAGGCGAGACGCTGGGACAGCTGGCGCTGGGCTTGGTCGAGCGCTATCCCGACGCCTTTACCGAGTCCCAGGTCAAGTGCGTCTACGTCGCCATCGCCAATCACTTTGCCCACCCGCTGCGCTCGGGCGAGCGCCTGCTGCACGAAGCCTGGCGCCGCGGGGAAGAGTCGGGGAACCTGACCTACGCCGTCTACGCCGTCAACACCCTGGCCCGCTGGAGCCTGCTTGGCGGCTGTCCCCTGGGTGAGCTCGTCGCCGACTGCGAGCGCTATCTCTCGGCGGTTGCGGTCATGAATCACGCCGCCGGTCACGAAGCGCTGCGCCTGATCCGCCAGGTCGCGCGGGCGCTGCGCGGCGAGACCGATGGCCCGCTCTTGCTCACTGCGCCCGACTTCGATCAGGAGGCCTGTCTAAAGACCCTGACCGAGATGCAGATGCGCGTGCAGGTCTACTTCCACAACAACTTTCGCGCGCTGCTCTGCCTGATCTTTGGCGATGCCGAAGCCGGCCTCGCCTACTGCGCACAGAACCGCCCCGATGCCGATGCCGTGCTGCTCGGCCTGCTCGACATCGTCGAGTTCTACTGGGTCGAAGCCCTGCTGATCGCGCGTGTGCTGCCCCAAAAACGCGGTCTGACTGCGCTCCGCCTGCAGCGCCGCCTGCGCCACAACCTGCGAGCCCTGGCCCGCTGGGCGCAGCACGCACCGCGCAACTTTCACCATCGCTACCTCATGGTGCGCGCCGAAGTGGCCTGGCTGGCCGGCCAGCGTGACGAAGCGCTGCGCGACCTCAACGAAGCCACCCAGCACGCGCGACAAGAGAGCTTCCTGCGCGACGAAGCGCTGGCCCTGGAGCGCACTTCGCAGCTCTTGCGCAGCCGTCAGCTGCTCGAAGCGGCCGATGTGTATCTGATGCGGGCGCGCAGTGCTTATCAGCGCTACGGCGCGCTGGCCAAGCTGGCCGAGATGGATCGCAACTTCCCCGATCAAGGCCGCAGCGAAGCCAGCACCGCGACCTGGGCCGCCCTGCCACCGGTCCCCGCCGGGAGCCTACTTGCCGTCGCAGCCGGCCGTACTGTCGACGTCCAGCTCAGCGTCAGCACGACCAGTGCGCAGGCCGCAGCGGCGTTCGACGTCCCGACCCTGCTACGCGCGACCCAGGCCCTGTCTAGCGAGGTCTCGCTCGACAAGCTGCTCTTGCGGATGATGAACCTGATTGCCGAGAACGCCGGGGCCGAGAGCGCTGCGCTGTTCCTGCGATTGCCGCCTCAGACTCCGCCGGGCAGCCCCCCCAGTGATGACGCCGCGACTAGAACCGACTCTCGATCGGAGAGTGCATCGACCGCCGCGGTAACCAGTGACGATCCGCTCGCCACCTTCGCCGTCCTCAACAGCCAGGGCGAGCTGCGCCGCCTCGACCCTCCGCAGAGCATCGAGGCCACGCCGCAGATCGTGCCTGCCATCGTCCACTTCGTCAGTCGCAAAGGTGAGCGTGTTCTTCTCAGTGACGCCACGCTCAGCGGGGACAGCGCGATCGACTTTAGCCAAGACCCGATCGTGCGCAGTCGCCGCCCGCGCTCGATCCTGTGCCTGCCGCTGAGCCAAGCCGGTCAGCTGCGCGGCGTGCTCTATTTAGAAAACACGCTGGTCGCGGGAGCCTTCACCGCTGCCCGCGCCGAGCTGCTGACCACCCTGTGCGCGCAGATGGCCATCTCGATCGACAACGCGCTCCTCTACGCTCAGCTAGAGCGTCGGGTTGCCGAGCGCACCGCCGCCCTGCAGGGCGCGCAGGCTCGCCTTTTGCGGCTGGAGCGTGAAGCCACCGAGTCGCAGATGGCGGGCGGCTTTGCCCACGAGGTGCGCAACGCCATCACCGGTGCCCGCTTGCTGCTCGCCCGCGTCGCCACCGTCGAAGCGGGCCCCACAGCGACGGATGGGGACGAGCCCTGGAGCCTGTGCCGCGACAACAGTCGCACGCTCAAAGATCTGTTCCTTGCACTGCGCGATTCGCTGCCCCCCTCGGCGCTGCCACCGGTCGTCGAATCAGTGCGCAGCCTCAACCGCAACGAGCAAGAGCTGCACGAAGTCCTCCTGCATATCGATCAAGCGCTGGGACGCACCCTTGGCCTCACCCAGCTGCTCATGGACTATGCGCAGCTCGGTAAGCCCGGCAAGGAAGGCGACGAGCCCATCCCCGCGGTGGCCGCTCGCGACGTGCTGAACACCATCCTCGCCGAGCTGCGCGACGAGCTGCGCCGCGACCAGATCGAGCTCCTAAGCGATGACCTACCCGCCACCTGCCAGCTGCGCTGTCGCGGCGAGCACCTCGACTCGATCCTGCGCAACCTGATCCTCAATGCGCGCGATGCCTTGCGCGAGCGCCGCAGTGCAAAGAGCGATGACCAGTCGCTCGTGCCGCGCATCGTCTGCTCGGCTCAGCCCACCGAGTTCCCCGTCGGCCGGCCCGCCTGGGAACTGCAGGTAAAGGACAACGGCAGCGGCATTCCCTCACAAAACCGCGCCCGCATCTTCGAGCCGTTCTTTTCCACCAAGCCCAGCACCGGCACTGGCCTGGGGCTGAACACCGTGCGCAAGCTCATCTGGATCTACGGCGGCGAGATTCGCTTCGAGAACCCCGAGGCGGGCGGCACCGTGTTCTACCTGCGCCTGCCGGCTGCCGTTAGCGAGTCCGCGCTGCCTGGCGCAGGAGCGCTGGGGGGTTGACGGCCTTGTCGAGCCCAGCCACCATGCCCGCCATGTCGTCGATGGCATCCGAGGGCGAGCCCGCCCCCCGCATGGAAATTCATGTCAACGGCCAGCCCAAGCTCATCGCCGCCGGCCAGACTCTGGGAGAGCTGCTCATAGCTCTCGGACTTGACCCCGAGCAGGTGGCGGTCGAGCGCAACGGCCAGATCGTACCGCGGCGTCTGCGCAGCGGGGTCCAGCTTACTCCCGGCGATCAGATCGAGCTCGTCACCTTCGTAGGCGGAGGCTAGGCCCAGCGCATGTCCACCGATTCGCCTCCTGAGTCTCCCACGCCGGCCAGCGATGACTTTTCGCACCGCTACATCCCGGTGCTGAAGAAGCGCGTGTTTCGGCTGGGTCTTGCCGGCAACTACGGCATCGATGAAGCCGGCATTCGGACCGCGTTCGAGCGCGGCATGAACTACGTTTTCTGGCCGATCCGCGACAGCGCCAGCCTGCCCGTCCTGCGCGAGGCACTGCGCCGCGATCGCGAGCGCATGGTCATCGCCGCCATCCCGTCGACCGGCTACGTCGGATTCACCCTACGCCGCGCGGCCGAAAAAGCCCTGCGCGAGCTGCAGACCGATTACCTCGACATCTTCCAGATGGGCTGGCTCGGCCGCAGCTCGGCGTGGACCGAAGGCACAGTCGGCGAGCTGGTCAAGCTGCGCGAAGAAGGCAAGGTGCGCGCCATCGGCGTCTCGATTCACGATCGACCGCGGGCCGGCAAGCTGGCCGCTGACTCGCCACTCGACATGCTGATGATTCGCTACAACGCCGCCCATCCCGGTGCCGAGCGCGACATCTTCCCCCACCTGGCCGAGCGCACTTTCGGCAGCCCAACGCCGCGCCACCGCGCCGCCATCGTCGCCTACACCGCGACGTCGTGGGGCGGCCTGCTCAAGCGCCCTGCCGGCTACGAGGGGCGGGTGCCCACTGCCGGCGACTGCTACCGCTTCTGCCTGTCGAACCCACACGTCGATGTCGTCCTCAGCGGCCCAGCCAGCCTGACCGAGCTGGAAGAAAACCTCGCCGCGCTGCAGCAGGGGGCGATGTCGGCAGACGACCTGCAGTGGATCCGCGACTTTGGCCGCCTCGTCCACGAAAAGAACCTCATCCCCTTCAGCCCGCGCTAGCCCGCCGCCGCCTGCCGCCGGCTACGACAAGGGGGCCCCAGCCCTCCCCGTTCACCCCCGGTCACGCCCGTCAGCCCCAAGAGCGAGCGCCGCTCGCGTGATATGCTCGCCTCGATGGCAAAGAGCCTGCAGTCTCTCCTGGCTCTCAGCATCTATCCCGCTGTGCTGGGTGGCGCTTGCGGCCTGTGGGCCCTCCTCGTTCGCGGCGGCGTGGACGCGACGCTCGCCGCCCTGGGCACCCAGCTCAGCGTAGGGCTCTCGATCGCCTGCCTAGAGGCGCTCTTGCCGCACGCGCTGAAGTGGCAGGAACCGCACGGCGATCGTCGCACCGACGCCCTACACTTTGGCGTCTCGCTGCTGATCTCGGCTGCCATCATGCGGACGCTGCGTGCTTTCGCACCGCCCCTGCTTGGCGGCTCGCTGGCGGTGCACCTGTGCCCACACGGCCTGGGATCGCGCCTGTGGCCCGGGCTCTTGTGGCCGCACGGCCTGCCCCTGCCGGTGCAGCTGGTCTTGGCGCTGATCCTGGCCGAGTTCGGCGGCTACCTCAGCCACCGCCTGATGCACACCCTGCCGCGGCTCTGGCCATTTCACGCCGTGCATCACAGCGCCCAGCGCCTGTACTTCATAAACGCCAGTCGCAATCACCCGGTGGACATGGCGATCAGTGTCTTTGCGACGCTGTTTCCGCTGGCCATGCTGGGCATGGGCGAGACCGCGTTCGCGCTGTTTAGCGTCTTTACCAGCACCCACCTGCTGTTGCAGCACAGCAATATCGCGCAGCGCACCGGCCCGCTGAACTGGATCTTGGCGACGGCTGAGGTGCACCGCTGGCATCACTCGCGCAAGCGGCCAGAGTCCGATGCCAACTACGGTCAGGTGCTCTTGATCTGGGATGTGCTGTTCAACACCCGCCGGGTGCCCAGCCACCGCAAACCGCCGATCGCCGTCGGCTTCGAGGGCGACGAGAGCTATCCGCACAGCTACATCGATCAGCTCAGCGAGCCTTTCCGGCACGTAGCGCCAAGTGATGGTGGTACCGGGCGACGTCCGCTCATCTAGCTCTCCCGTCGGGCCCGCCCGGCAGCAGAAGGAACGGTCTCCATGAACGCGCACCTCGTCTCCGCTTATCAGCAGTGCTTCGCCGAGCCGCAGCGCTCGCAGAGGCGGCTTTACGAGATGGCCAAGCGCGATCAGTGGAACAGCGATGCGCTGCCCTGGGATCGGCTCGATTTCTCATCGCTGCCGCCGCCGCTGCGCGAGGCGCTCTCGGGCCTGTGCGCACACGTTCACTACGGCGAGGTGGCCTCGCTCTTGGCCGCCGCGCGCGCGGTCGAGCAAGCCGACGACAGCGAGAGTCGCCTGTTCGCCAGCACCCAGGTCATCGATGAAGCGCGCCACGTCGAGTGGTTCACGCGCCTGCAGCAAAAGCTGGCCCCTCCCGAGCCGCCCACCGTGCACGAGACCGTCACCGCCCTCGTCGATTCGGTCTACGCCAGCAGCGACCCCGACGAGCTATGCCTGGGCATGCAGCTCATCGTCGAAGGTCTGGCGCAGACACTGTTTCAGGAAGCGGCCCGCGCCCTGCGGGGAATCGATCGCACCCTTTGCGAGGCCAGCCCCGGCTCGCAGGACGCACCGACCGGGCCAGCCAGCGCGGCGGGTCTACTCGCCGACTGGCTCTCGAACTACATCGCACGCGATGAATCGCGCCATGTCGCCTTCGGGGTCGTGCAGCTTGGCCAGCGCCTGCGACGGCTGCCATCGTCGCGCATCGATGCTCTGCAAGCCAAGGTCGTGGTCTGGGGTCAGCTCCTGCAGGCCATTCCGGCGGCGTTCGAGCCGCGCTTTGCGACCCTCGGCATTGACACGCTGCGCCTAGCCGGGGACTGCATCGGCGATCTCAACTTGCACCTGCGACAGGCTGGTCTGGAGGTGCAGCTCGCGCCCCCCACCGCGCCCTACGTAACCAGCGCAGCCGCGGCATCCTCCCCTGGATCGACTACTTAGATGAGCAGACCGGGCGAACCTCTGCGGCCGCACCACATGGCCGATCGAGCGCGGCAGATCGCCGAGCTCAGCGACGATCCCATCGCGTTTTCTACCCTGCAAGAAGGGCTTGCCTACTGCGAGACCTCATATGGGTACATCGCCTATCGCCGCGTGCTGGGTGTCGACATCACCCTAGGTCCGCCGATCGCCGCTCCTGCTGATCGCGCCGCGCTGATCGATCGCTTCCTGCAAACCAGCCGCCGCCCGGTGTTCTGCTATCTGCGCGCCGCCGACGCCGCCCAGGTTCAAGCGCAGGCCCGTACGCACCACGGTCGCTACCTGCGACTGGCGGGCATGGGTCTTGATCGGCTGATCGATGGCCGCGCCCTCGCCGACCCAGCCGCGCTCAGCAAGCCCCTGCGGGGGGCCCGCAAGCATGCCCAGCGAGCCGGCTTCTGCGTCGAGCGCATCGAGCCAAGCGCCCTCAATGCCAGCCAGCGGCAGGCCCTGGTCGCCATCACCCGCGCCTATCTTTCGCACGGCCCACTGCCCTACGAGATGCGCTTCCTAAATCGCCCGTTCACGCTGGCCTACGGTCAGCCTGGCCACCCCGGCGAGCGTCTGTATCTGCTGCAGCAAGCGCCGCGCGGCGTGGGCGAACCGACGCTCTTCGGCTACGCCGTGCTAAACCCGTGGTTTGCGCGCGGTCGCATCACCGGCTACCTGCTAGACATCGTGCGCTGTCAGCCGACGCGGCAGTGGGGCGTGTATCTGGCGCTCGTCGATCGGCTGCTCGCCGATCTGGCAGCGGAAGGCATCGGGAAGCTCTCGCTCGGCTTCTGTCCGCTGCATGGGGCAAGTGGCGCGATCACGACCGGCGCGCTTTCCAGCCTGCCCGCGGCGCGACTCTCGCCTAGCCTGTCGTGGCAAGTGGGCCGGCTTGAGCAGTACCTCGCGGCCGTGCCCTATGTGCAGCGCCTGGTCGAGATGAAAGCCGCGCTGCCCGGCGAGTACGAGCCCCGCTACTTCCTTAGTTATTCCGGGCTGGCCCTGCCCGCCTTCGCGGCTCTGCTCGCGGCCTGCGGCGTCTCGCTGTCGTCGATCATCGGGCCGCGCCTGTGGTCATCGATCGTCGCGGGCTGGCGACGCGGCAGCAGCGGCGCGGGCGGCAATCAATAGCCCTTGTAGGTACGACCGGCATCGCGGCGGCGGATCATCACCACGTCGAACTCGCGACGATCGCCGGGCAGATACAGCGCCGGGATCATCTGCTGGTGCAACAGCTTGCCGATGCGATTCAGCGTGAACAGCCCCCACTCTTCGTCGAAGGTTCCCAGACCCAGGGCGGCCCAGCGGCGCAGGTGCGGCAGGTGAGGTGCGACGGTCTCTTCGCCGTATTTCTGCGCGATGCGACCCGCCGCCACCCACGGTGCGTAAAGCAGCGCGAACGTCAGATCGCGCGCTGCTTGCTGTGCCCGATCCAGCTCACGGAAGTGCTCGATGGCTAGCTCGCCGGCTTCGATGCGCCCGCAGTAGGCCTCGGCATCGCGAACATTCAGGTACGTCGATCGATCCGCCACCGAGTACGCCGAGTTGCCAAAGCCCAGCCACAGCGTGTCGCCGTAGCCCGGCACGACTTTTAGGCGCATGACCTCGTTGAACTCGCAGGCGGCGTGGGCGGGCGAGCGATAGAAGCGCGGCCCCAGCTCCAACCAGCCCAGATCTTCAAACTGCCGCCGCGCCTCGGCATCGGCGGCAAAGACATCGAAGGGCTCGGGACACAGCCCCTCGTGATGATAGGTGCGCGAGCGCGGATCGTCGTGGAAGGGATAGACAAAGACGCTGTCGATCAGGCCCTGCCGGATCAGCTCGTGACAGCGAGACAGCGTGCGCGACCACGACTCCTGCGTCTCGCGCTCTAGCCCAACCATCAGATCGATGTTGATCCAGGCATAGCCGGCCTCGCGAGCCCGCCGCAGCGCAGAGACCGCCACTTCCACGTCTTCGCCGTGGTGATGAAACGCGTACAGCGCCGGATCCAGCGTCTGCACCCCGAAGTTCACGCGCGCAAAACCAGCCTCAGCAAAGATCGAAAGCTTCTCGGCCGTGGCGGTCACTGGCTTGGCTTCCACCGTGCTCATCTTGCTCGCCGGGCGACCGAAGATCTCGGCGTAGCCGGCGGTAAAGCGGCGCAGCAGCGACTCGGGCAGCGCCGTCGGTGTCCCGCCCCCAAGGAAGGTCAGCACCTGCCGAATCGATGGCGTCAGCGCCCGCATGCGCCGCGCTTCGGTGAGCAGCGCATCGACGTAGCGCGCCATGCGCTCCTCCTGCTCGCGAATGCGGATCTCGTAGTGAAAGCAGTAGCGGCAGCGATAGGCGCAGTAACCAAAGTGAAAGTAGTAGCCCGCGCTGTTAAGCGGCCCACTCAGCCGATCGAGATACGTCGCAATGCTCGGCGTCTGGCGATACTCCGGCTGCTCGGTCTGCACCGCGGGGGGGTAGGTCAGCTGGTAGTCGCGCATCTTGGGATCGGGACGCAGCCCAGGCTCCGCGGCATAGATCTCCTGCAGTCGCGCCGAGAGCGCTTCCCGACTCGACAGCGCACGCTCCTCGTCTGGCGAGGCTCCTCTCGCCCGCGCAGAAAGAAGCGGCGAAGCCTGGCTTGGTTGCGCCGCCGCAGCGGTCTTCCCTTCGTCGTTTTGCATCACCCGTGCCCCCTTGCGTGATTGCCCAATTGTGTCGTCGATCGAATCTATTCGTTGCTGCCCAGCAGTCCGCGGCACCTAGCCGCCGTCGCGCTGTCCCAGCCACAGCACGCGCTGCCGCGCCATATCAGACAGCGCGCGCTGCATCACACCGCGCACCTCGGCATCGATGCGCGCCACCACTTCATCGTTGTCGGCATCGGCAGGTGAGGTCCCGGACAGCCAGATCGGCGGCAGCACCCGAATCGTGATCTGCGCCGGCAGCGGCAGATAGCCCGGCGGCGTCCCCAGCACCAGTCCCCACGGCAGACACAGCTGCAGCGGCAGTGCCGCCAGCCGAAAGCGCCGCCGCAGCCCCAGCCACTGCGACAGCCAGCGGCCATCGGACAGCATAAGCAGCGTCTCATGCGCACCGATGCTCACCACCGGCACGATCGGCACCCCCGCCCGCAGCGCCAGCCGCACATAGCCCACCCGTCCGGCAAAGCACACCTCGTGTCGTCGCCAGAACGGCTTGCTGCTGTCGTAGTCCCCCCCCGGATACACCTGCACCGCATAGCCACTTCGCAGCGCCTGCAGCGCCGCCTCTGGCTCCGCCCGCATCCCCCCCAGCTTGGCCAGCGCCCGCGACAGCCCATGCTCCCGCACAAACAACAGATCATGCGCCAAGGTCACAAGCCGCGTCCGCCGCCCCGCCGTGTGATAGGCGCTCACCCACACCAACATATCCGGCATCAAGATGCTGCCGTTATGCGTCCCCACCCCCAAAAAGGGCTGATCGGGGACGGAGGGGAACCGCAGCAGCGCCCACAACACGCTCCCCGCACTGCACTACCTGGCCGCAGGGCGACGCACTCGCGAGGGTGATGGCTGGCGGGGACCCGGCCTTGACGACGTGATCGCGTCCGCTAACTTCTGCGCCCCATGCCCAAACTGCACGACCTGCTGTGTAAGCACCTGCTTCGCGAGGCGCTGGATCCACTGGGCACCGTCGAGCTGGAGAAGCCGGTCGCACCGCTCGATGAGCAGCGCATCGATGTCTACTGCGAGCTACGGGCCGAGCTGCCGCCGCCCGAAGCGGTGCCGCATCTTGGCCTGGTCCGACGCATGGCCGAGGTCGAGCGGCGCTTCCTGATCGAGCCGTTCTCATCGACTCCCTCCATCGAGAGCGTCGATGACACCCTGCGCAAAAAGTTTCACCTGCACCACGCGCTGAAGAAGGCGGAATGGAGCGTGTCGGAAGACGCGATCCGCGACCTGGTCGCGCGCCAGCCGTACGCCGACCAGGGCGTATATTTCCAGGTCACGCGCGGCGTCGCGAAGCGCGATCACACGTTTCCGAAGGGCGTGCCGCCGACGATCTTCATGATGAGCAACCCGCTGCCGACCCCGTCGCGCGAGCAGGTG
>CALFYE010000026.1 GCA_937952145.1 uncultured Myxococcales bacterium | reverse complement strand
GCGTCTTCAAGAAGCTGCTGGTTTCCGGGGGTGTTGTGTTGCGCCATCTTCTTGATCTCCCTCAGGAATATCTCATCGTATAGCACGGCGAAGGGGCCGAGTTCTTGGACAGTTGCACCGCAGGTGTAGCTGCGACGACGGGCCGACAGCAGGTTGATCGGGTGCGTCGGGTTTTGCTCGCCGATGCGGACCAGATCGACGGCGTAGATGGGCATGGGGCGCGACTGGCTCTGCCAGATGCCGGGCAGAATCTCGACGAAGCGATGGCCCAGGCGCTCGCAGTCGGCGAAGAAGTCGGAGTCGGTGTGCGAGTACAGCATCACCACGGCCACGTCCTCGTCGAGCTTCATGCTGTACTTGCGCTTGCAGAGCATCGAATAGGCCCGCACCGTGTCGAAGTCGTGCAGCGCCAAGCGGTCGTCGGGGCTCTTGTATTCGATGACGACGCAGGGGCGCAAAAGGGGCACCAGAAAGTCAAAGTGCCGTCGGAACAGGTGCAGGTCGGCGCCGGGGTCGAGGTGAAGGAGGATCACGTCGGCCTCTAGCGGAAGCTCGCCGAGACGGACGAAGCACTGGACATCGAAGCCGTCGGCCTTGGTGCCGTCGAGAGCACGACTCAGAAAGTGGTGCCAGGCGGTAAAGCCACGGGGAAGCGGCTCAGGGCTCAGCTCGGCATGCTCGACGATGCGCGTACGGTCCCCAAGAGGCTTGTGATCCGATTTCGGCATGGTGCGGGAACGTGCCATGCGCGCCGCGGTAGCGCAAGGCAGCGGACCACGGAAGCCCGTACACTGCGTCGCTGTCGCTGGTTGTGGGCGGACCTCGGCGGACGCAGGATGGCCTGAATTCCCGTCAGGGTGTCTGAAGCAGGGGCCGCGTCGCATCCGCCAGCACGATCAATGAGCAGTCGGATTCCCGATGTGTTCATCCATTCATGAAGTTCCGCAAAACCCGGATTTGCAAATATCGGAGTTCATTGAATGTCTGAGTTTCCAATGAGTTTCGGCATTGTTTCCGAAACTCCCGAAAACTTCGTCTAGTCTACTTTCCAATTAAGCCAAGGCTCGCTCGCAAGGACTCGCCGCGCTATTTGGTGCTCGGGCACCTATGCCGGGGCCGAGGGGATCTGCCACCCTCCGACGGGACATGGGCTGGCATAGCGTTGGATTGGTTGAAACGTGACCTAACTAACCATTTCTAATCACATAGTGTTACCTTATCGCCATATGGAACTTTCACTTCACCGACGGACGCAATTGATTTGAATTGACAGACCTCAAGCCCGGCAATCTGTTCCTGGCGCGGGCGGATGGTCAGGAGGTGCTGAAGATCCTCGACTTCGGAATCGCGGCGGCGGGGGCGCTGGCGCCGCTGGAGCCGAGCGCCGAGGGCTTCCTGGTGGGGACGCCGCACTACATGAGCGCGGAGCAGATCAACGCGCCGGCTTCAGTGGATCATCGCAGCGATCTGTACTCCTTGGGCATCGTGGTGTACGAGGCGCTGACGGGTCGGCAGCCGATCCATGCTGAATCGATAGTCGATCTGCTGACCCGCATCACCAGCCGCAACGAGCCGATTCCGCCGCCATCTAGCCTGCACCCCGATCTTGGGCCGGCGGTCGATGAGTTCTTCGAACGGGCGCTGGCGCGTGAGCCGTCGGCCCGCTTTCAGTCGGCGCGCGAGCTAGCGAGTGCGTTTGCTGCGCTCGCCGATATCTCGTCCACTCAGCGGCCGATCAAGGTCTTGGTCGTCGATGATGAAGACGACATTCCGATCCTGATTCGTCACCGCTTCCGGTCGCAGATTCACCGCGGGCGCTACACCTTTGTATTTGCTAATGAAGGTGGACAAGCCCTTGATCAATTGCGCAATCATCCTGATATTGATTTGGTCCTGTCTGATATCAATATGCCGGGGATGGACGGGCTTACATTATTGCAGAGAGTCCCCGAGATTAATCCGGTCGTAAAGGTTGTAATCGTTTCTGCTTATGGTGATATGGACAATATCCGCGAGGCGATGAATCGCGGGGCGTTTGATTTTCTAACCAAGCCCATCGACTTTGCCGATCTCGAAAAGACCATCGAAAAGACCTCGCGCCAGGTCGCAAACCAGCGACGCTCGCTGCGCTCGGAAGCCGAAAATCTGGTGCTGCGACAGCTCACCAAGGTCAGCCCACTTTCGTCGCGGGTGCCGGTGAGCGGCGCGCTGCCGCAAGAGCAGGTCGAGGGCACCGCGGTGGTCGTCGAGGTGCGGGGTACCGATATCGCAGCAGCGACGGTGGCGGAGGCTCGGCGCCTAAGCGTAGGTCGCGCCTATGAAGAGGTCATCTCGGTGTTCCTGGCGCGCGGCGGCACCGTCGAGAGCGTGCTGGGGCCGCTCCTTTTGGCCGTGTTCCGCGGCACCGACCATCACGATCGCGCGCTGTCGGCCTGCCTGGCGCTGACCAACCGCCCCGGCGCGCTGGTCAGCGACGGGATTCGGCTGCCGCTGGGCATTGGGGTGGAGAGCGGTGCGCTGTTCTACGGCCCGCTGTGGACGCAGCTCGCGACGTCGCCTGAGCTCTCGGTGAGCGGGCTGCCGGTGACGGCGGCGCTGCGGCTGGCCAGTCGGGCACCCGACGACCAGATCCTGCTCTCGGCGCCCCCCGCCGGCGGGCTGCACGAGCGCTATGAGGGCGAGTCACTGGCCTTGCCAACCCCGCTTTGGCCGGGGCCGGAGCGGACGTTTTATCGCGTAATTCAGCGCCGGGATGACTCCCCCGCCGAGGGCGAAAAGAGTCCCAAAGCCGTCCCCGCGACGCCAGATGGCCAGAGGCCGTCAGGTCGCGCTCCCGGCTGGAGTGGGGCCCTGGCTGCAACCGTGGAAATCAAGATTAGCGATAACGAGTAATTCGGGTCGCTTTCGCTGCGAGGGATATGATGCTCAGTCTTCCGGGATATGCAATCAAGGAAACCCTGCATAATAGTCCAGTTACGCTGGTATTGCGGGCAATTCGTCTGTCCGATTTGCAGAATGTCATTCTGAAGCTGCCCAGCGCCGAGCAGCCCCGTCCGCGGCAGCTAGCGCGTCTGCGGCACGAGCATCAGCTCTTGCAGGCCCTGCAGGTCCCCGGCGTCATCCGTTGCCACGGCATCGTCAACACGCTGTCGCGGCTGGTGCTGGTGCTGGAAGACATTGGCGGCAGCTCGCTGCGCAGCCAGATCAGCGGGCCGCTGCCGCTGCACCGCTTCTTGAAGCTGGCCATCGAGGTGACGACCGCGCTGGCCGCGCTGCACGAAGGCGGGATCATTCACAAGGACATCAATCCCTCGAACATCGTCTGGAATCAGACGACGGGGCAGGTGCAGCTGATCGACTTCGGAATCGCCTCCCAGCTGCCGCGGGAAACGCAGGCCGTCAAGAACCCGAACCTCCTTGAAGGCACGCTGGCCTATCTGTCGCCGGAGCAGACCGGGCGCATGAACCGCTCGATCGACTATCGATCGGACTTCTATGCCTTGGGCATGACGTTCTATGAGCTGCTGACCGGACAGACGGCGTTCCGGGCCGGCGATGCCATGGAGCTTGTGCACTGCCACATCGCGCGCACGCCGCAGCCGCCATCGCTGCTCAATCCGATGGTGCCGGAAGTGCTCTCGTCGATGGTGATGAAGCTGGTCTCCAAGATGGCCGAGGAGCGCTACCAGAGCGCGCTGGGTCTGCTGCATGACCTGAAGGAGTGTCAGCAGCAGCTGCAGCAGAACAACGCGGTCGAGGCCTTCCCGATCGCCACGCGCGATGTGTCGCATCAGCTGCGGCTGCCCCAGAAGCTGTACGGCCGAGCGGGCGATATCGAGAGGCTGCGTCAGGAGTTCGCCCGCGCCAGCGCTGGACAGCAGCAGCTGC
The DNA here is from genome assembly GCA_937952145.1 of uncultured Myxococcales bacterium. Lineage (GTDB taxonomy): Bacteria > Myxococcota_A > Polyangia > Palsa-1104 > JAEUJZ01 > JAEUJZ01. The sequence goes on along the minus strand of CALFYE010000026.1, from coordinate 12,965 downwards.
TGCTGATCTCGGGCTATCCCGGCGTCGGCAAGTCGGCGCTGGTGCAGGAAGTGCACAAGGGCATTGCCGAAGGTGGCGGTCTAATGATCGCCGGCAAGTTCGACCTGCTCAGCCGATCGGTGCCGTACTCGGCGGTCCTGCATGCCTTCCGCGATCTGATGCGCCAGCTGCTCAGCGAACCGGAAGAACACCTGAGCAAGTGGCGGCTACAGATCCAGAGCGCGGTCGGCCGCAACGGTCAGGTGCTGGTCGAGCTGATCCCTGAACTGGAGCAGATCATCGGCCCGCAGCCGGCCGTGCCCGAGCTGGGCGCGACCGAGTCGCAGAATCGCTTCGGCCTGGTGTTCCAGAACTTCCTGCGCGTGTTCAGCCGGCCAGGGCAGACGCTGGTGGTCTTCCTGGACGATCTGCAGTGGGCCGACCTCGCCTCGCTGCGCCTTCTAGAGACGCTGCTCGCTGATAGCAGCGGCGGACACCTGCTGTTCCTGGGGGCCTACCGCGACAACGAAGTCGACAGCCTGCACCCGCTGTCGCGCACCTGCAGCAAGCTGCGCGAAGCCGGCGTGCAGATCCAAGAGATCCGCCTGCAGCCGCTGTCGTTCGCCGACGTGGTGCAGCTGCTGACCGATACGCTGGGCGGCACCGGCGAGCGCGTCGATGAGCTGGCCAAGCTGGTGTTTAGCAAGACGCAGGGCAACCCGTTCTTCGTCTCGCAGTTCGTCAATCGGCTGTATCGCGAAAAGATCCTGCGCCTAAACCTCAGCACCGGCATGTGGCAGTGGGACATGCTCGGCATTCAGGGTCTGCAGGCGACGGACAATGTCGTCGACTTTCTGCTGGGTCAGCTGCGCAGCCTCAAGCCCGAGACGCAGTCGATGCTCAGCCTGGGGGCCTGTATCGGCTATCGCTTCGAGCTCAAGACGCTGGCTCTCATCGGCGAGGCCACCGCCGCTGAGACCGCCGAGCGCCTATGGGAGGTGATGCGCGAAGGCCTGATCGTGCCGGTCGATATGGACTATCGCTTCCTGCACACCGCGGCCGATGTCGGGAGCGAGTTCTCTGTGAACTATCGCTTCCTGCACGACCGCGTGCAGCAGGCCGCCTACGCCCTAATTCCGGAAGAGCGCCGACGCGAAATTCACCTGCGCATCGGCCGTCTACTGCGAGCTCGCAGCGCCCAGATTCCCGAGGACGATCTGCTGTTTGAGATCGTCGATCACATGAACCAGGGGGCAGCGCTGATCAGCGATGCCGAGGAGCGGCGCGAGCTCTTGCGGCTGAACTTCTTGGCCGGTCGAAAGGCCAAGAGCTCGGCGGCGTATCAGACGGCGGCCAGCTACCTCGCGGCGGGGGCCAAGAACCTCACTGCGGAGGCTTGGAGTGCCCATTTCGATCAGACCTACGCCCTGCATCTTGAGCTGGCCGAGTGCGAGTATCTCAGCGGCCGGCTGACCGAGGCCGAAGCGCTGTTTGCGCTCTTGCTCAGTCACGCCCGCTCGACCGTTGAGAAGGCCGATGTCTATACGCTGGTGACCGTGCTGACTTTCGGCTCGGGGCAGATCCGCGAGTCGGTGAAGATCGGTCGCCAGGCGCTCAAGATCTTCGACATCCACCTGCCCGACTCGCCGGCAGAAGTTCAGGCGGCGATGGGGGCCGAGATGGTGGCCATCCCGCAGAACCAGGGCGGTCGCAGCTTCGAAGCTCTGCTGGATGCCCCGGCTGTCGCCGACGCAGGCCTGCAGGCGCAGATGCGACTTCTGTCTTCGATCGTTGCTCCCGCCTATGTGGCCGAGCCGCTGCTGTTCGGCCTGCTGGTTGCCAAGATCGTCAACCTGTCGCTGCAGCACGGGCGCAGCGCGATGACCGCGTTTGCCTACGCGGTGTACGGTCTGTTTCTCACCGATGCCGGCGAGTACCAAGGTGGCTACGAGTTTGGTCGTTTGGGACTGCGACTTGAAGAGCGCTTCCCCGACCCGCACCTGACGGCGAAGCTGAGCCTGTTGTTTGGTGCCTTCATTCACTTCGTGCGCGATCCGCTAAGCGTCGGCTTTACCCACGTCGAACGGGGCCGCATCGGTGGCCTGGAGGCCGGCGACTTCGCCTATGCCTCGTATTGCTGCATCCACCCCCCGCTGTTCCGCTTGTTCATCGGTCACGATCTGACGCAGATCCAAGAAGAGGCAGAAGGCTTCCTCAAGCTGATGGGGCGGACCAAGGACGCCATCACCACCGAGATGCTGCGCGTCAGCCGACAGCAGGCCATCGCGCTGCGCGGCAATAGCCGGGGTCGTAGCGAGCTTGCCGATGGCGCGTTTGACGAGGGGGAATTCGTCGAGCGCATGACCCGCGACCACTTCTCGCTGGATCTGTGCTGGTACTACACCGCCAAGGGCGAGCTCTTGTACCTGTATGAAAATCATGCAGCCGCGGCGGCCATGCTGGCCAAAGCCGATGAGTGGAAGAACTACGCCACCGGCATGATCTTCAAGACCAGCATTGTGTACTTCACGGCACTCAACGATCTGGCGCGCTACGCCAAGCTGCCAAGCGATGAGCAAGCGCAGCTGCGGCCGGAGATTGAGCGCCGAGTGGCTGATATTCGTCGGCTGGCTGAAGGCTGCCCAGCCAACTTCGCGACGCGGCACCTGGTGCTGCGGGCAGAGTACGCGCGGGTGTTCGGCAAGCCGGAGGAGGCCGCGCAGCTCTTCGATGAAGCGATCGACTGCGCACAGAAGTACGAGATGCTGCGCGACGAGGCATTAGCCAATGAGCTGGGCGCCAAGTTCCATATCGGGGCTGGGCGCAACAAGCGCGCGCGCTTCTACATCCAAGAGGCGTTCAGCGCCTATCAGCGCTGGGGCGCGACCGCCAAGGTCAATCAGCTGCGTGAGCAGTACGCCACCCTGCTCGCCAACTTCCATGGCAGTCCGGGGCAGGAGGGCGACGGCACCGCGACCGGATCGATCAGCATGGATGGGGCGGCGACCCTCGATCTCCGCTCGGTCACCAAGGCGGCGCAGGCCCTGTCGAGCGAGATCCAGCTCGATCGCTTGCTGGCTCGCTTGACCCGCATCCTCATCGAAAATGCCGGGGCGCAGCGTGGGCTGGTCTTGCTGCCGCGCAGCACGCACTGGACGATCGAAGCCTACGGCACCTCGGAGTCTTCCGATGTCGCGGTGCTGCTCTCGCTGCCGCTGCAAGGCTCGACGCAGCTGTGCGAAGCGGTGGTCAACTACGTGGTGCGCACGCAAGAGCACGTCGTGCTCACCCAGGCGGCGCAGCAGGGACCGTTTCGCAACGACCCCTACATCACATCGCATCGCGTCAAGTCGCTGCTCTGCGTGCCGGTGCGGCAGAGCGGGGCGCTGATGGCCATCGTCTACCTTGAGAACAACCTCTCGGAAGGCTGCTTCACCGACGACCGGGTATCGCTCTTGCGCATCCTGTCGGCGCAGATGGCGATCTCGATCGAAAACGCGCGCTTGTACGCCACGCTGGAGCAGAAAGTCCAGGCCCGCACGCAAGAGCTCAGCGATAAAAACACCGCGCTGACCGCCGCGGTCGAAGAACTGCAGATCATGCAGCAGCAGCTGGTGCATCAAGAGAAGCTGGCCTCGCTCGGCGCACTGACCGCTGGCATCGCCCATGAGATCAGAAACCCGCTCAACTTCATCAACAACTTTGCCGAGAGCGCGGTGATGCTGGTCGATGATGTCGTCGATACCCTGAGCCGCCCGGCGGTCCCATCCAGCAACGACGTGGCGATTCCGCTGCTGCGCGATCTGCGCGAGAGCGTCGAGAAGATCCACAAGCACGGCCAGCGCGCCAACAGCATCATCACCGGCATGCTGCAGCACGCCCGCAACAGCAGCAGCAGTCCCGAAGTCGTCGACATCAACGCCTTTGTCACCGAGAGCTTGAACCTGGCCTACCACGGTATCCGCGCCAAGGACGCCAAGTTCAAGGTCGCTGTCGAGACCGCCTACGATCCCGCCGTCGGCCAGGGTGAGCTGATTCGCTCCGATGTCAGTCGCGTGTTCATCAACATCCTCAACAACGCGTTCTACTCCACGCGCAAAAAACAGCAGGAGCTGGGCGCCGCCTATGCCCCAGTGATCTCGGTGCGCACGCGCAGCCACGGTGATCGTTGGGAACTACTCGTGCGCGATAACGGCGTCGGCATCGCCCGCGACATCCTGAACAAGATTTTCACACCATTCTTCACCACCAAGCCGCCCGGCGAAGGCACCGGCCTGGGTCTGTCGATCAGCCACGACATCATCGTGCAAGGCCACCAGGGCGCGATCCGCGTCGACAGCGAAGAGGGCCAGTTCGCCGAGTTCGTGATCTCGATGCCCAAGCGTGGGCTGCACCGCGGGGGGGCCGAGCGCTCCCGCTCCTAGGAGCTTGTTGCAGTAATCAAGCAATCATCAAAAATAAATAAAACATTTATATTTTTTAATATATCTCAGTATTTTGATTTGTAGTTACCATGACAATTAGCAGCCTGCTGAAGCTTTGCTGAGCCAATACTGCAACAAGCTCCTAGTCCTCGTCCCAGCTCGTGATGTGATCGACATCGACGGTTGCGCCGAGGGCGAGCAGGCGGGTGCGGGCGTGCTGCAGGATGTCGCGGCGTTCTTCTGCGGGGCGCAGCCGGCCGCGCCAGGCTTGGGCCAGTGCCGCCTCGTAAGTCATCGCGTACTGCTCGGCGTAGGCCTCGCTCTGCGCGATGGCTTGCCGCGCCGCCTCGCCCCGCCGCTGCGACCAGAGATATTGGCCTAAAATGCGATGATAGGGAGATAGTCCATTGGGAAAAAGTTTGCTATAGCGTCGGAAGATTTCTAAGGATTTGTCGAGTTTTGACTTAAAATAAGACTTCCTGACGGGATGGGTTTCTTCATGCCATAGCTGCCAGAAGGTCTCGGCGCAGGCCGGGAACCCTTCGTAGGAACCATCGTGGGCGAACATCGGCACATCCATAAGCTGCAGCCCACGCTCGGCAGCATCGGCAGCCCGCTCGCGGTCGCCCTGGCGCATCGCGCACAGCGAAAGGACTCCCAGGCAGTACTGTCCGGTTTCCATATATCCATAGCGCTCGCCCAGGGCAAAGGCCTGCCCCAGGCGCTCGGCCGCTTCGGCCAGCTGCCCACGCAGGTACAGGCAGCCCCCCAGGGCGGCGGTGCCGAGCACCCGGTGCAGCTGATTTTCCGTCTGCTCAGCCAGATCGTGAAGCTGCTGGGCGCTGGCCAGGGCGCCGGCCAGATCACCAGCTACGCGCTGCGCCCGCCACTTGATAAAAAGCAGCTGCATCGTCCCCACCGGGTCCCCAACCCGCTCGGTAAGGCGCAGTGTCGCGTCACTGAGTTCAATCGCGGCATGCACACGGCCAGAAAAAGAATGCATAAATGCAATGCCCCGCTGAGGATAAAAAATAGTCGGCTTGCGCTCTTGGGAATGATATTCAGTCATTGATAAATTTCCATAGAACTGCGCTAGATTTTTTAATGGCGTAATCGAATATACATAGCTTAAGGCGGAATACCCCAAAGCGCGCGTGAAGCGATCGGTTTGACTGTCGGCCGCGTTCGCTGCTTCATGAGTGTAGAATAGACCCATTAATGCGTGGTTTTTCCAGAAAAAATACTCCGATACCATGCTGTAAATCAGGCACAGCTCAGCCCCAATCGCTGAGTGTTCGGCGGCGTCGGAGCCCGCTTTGGCGGGGGGCACTCCAAGGCGATGCCTGGCCTGTCGCAGCAGGCTGCCGGTCAGAGCCATGGCCAGCGCGGCGCCCGGGTCAGGCATGGGATGGCCGATGGCTGCCAGCATGGCCGAGAGCTCGTGACCACGCTCGGTGAGCTGACCCAGGCCAAAGTGGGTGTGCAAGAGCAGGCGGTACAGGCGCACGCGATCGAGACGGCTGACCTGTCGGTGCGGCAGCAGAGTCACGGCGCGGAGCAGCAGCACCTGGGCTTCGGCAAGGGCACCGCGCTGCATCGCCTGCTCGCCGGCCAGCGCGGCATAGCGCCCAGCGGCCCCCAGCACGCCGGCCTGCTCGTAGTGGTGGGCCAGGAGCGTGGCCTGCGTCAAGGTGTCGGGATCGCCCGCTTCGATCGCTAGGGCCAGCTGGCGGTGAAGCTCGCGCTGCTCGGACAGCGGAAGCTCGGACAGCACCTGCTCGCGCAGCTTGTCGTGCGCAAAGCGGAAGCGCTGCTCAGCAACCTCTAGCACGCCGTCATCGCACAGGCGTCGCAGGAAGGTGGGGATATCGTGCTCCGGCCGGGCCAGCGCGAGCACGCGCGGATCCAGCTGACGTCCCGCCACCGCGGCAAGCTGCAACAGCGGTCGCAGGCGGGTCGGGACATGCTGCAGGCGTCGCCGCAGCGCCTCGCGTACGCCACCGGCAAAGACCGCCGTCGGCAGCTCGTGCTGGCCGATCTGCGACAGACCACCGCTCTGCTCGGCCAGTGTGCGCATCACTTCCACCACAAAGAAGCTGTTGCCTTCGCTCTCGCGCAGCAGCAGATCGACCAGCTGACGTCGTCGCGGCACGGCCCCCAGCATCGAATCGATGAGCTCCCCCAGCGCCTCGCCATCCAGGCGCGATAGCTTTAGCCGCTGTGCGCCGGCTAGCTCGCTGACCAGCCCGGCGCGCTCCTCATCACGATAGGTGGCGACGATCAGCACCGGATGACCACGCACCTGGCCCGACAGTCGCCGCAAAAGCTCGATGCTATCGGGGCGAGCCCAGTGGATGTCTTCGAAAAGCAGCAGGCGTGGCTGATCAGCGCGCAGCAGGACGTGCTCCAGCGTGAGCAGCAGGCGTAGACGGGCCGCTGGTGTCGAGAGCGCGGGGGCCTCGCTGATCCGACGACCGATGAGCGCCGGCAGATCCGGAACCAGCGAACCGAGCACGCTGGCTTCGAGGTCGCTGAGCGGCACCTCTAGGCTTAGGCTGCGCAGCGCCGGCACGAACAGATCGAGGCCGCCGCGGTGGCGATCCGCTTGGCCACGCAGCACCGCGATGCCGCGCACCTGCGCCTGGGCCTTGAGTTCCTCACACAGCCGTGACTTGCCGACGCCGCTTTCGCCACCCAGCAGCACCAGCGCACCTTGGCCTTGCGCCGCCGCCTTCAGCCAGCCTTTGAGCGCCTGCAGCTCACGCTCGCGTCCCACCAGAGTCGCCGCTTGCAGGAAGCTCTCGCGCGCCGAGTCCTCGGCTGCGCCCTCGCTGCTGTCGCAGAGCTGCCGCAGAGCCTGGGCCGCCGCCTCCGCCGTCGCTGGTCGCCGCGCCGGATCGCGGGATAGCAGCTGCTGTAGCCACGCGATCATCTTGGCCGGTGGCGCCGGTTGCGCCCAGTCGATCTCCTCCGCCGTGCGTCCTAGCAGCGTCTCGCCATGAGCGTCCATCCGCACTGCCGACTGCCCCGTGAGCAGGTGATACGCCACCATGCCCAGCGCAAACAGATCGCTCTGCTCGCTTGGCGGCGCGCCGTACACCACCTCGGGTGCGAGGTACCCCGGCGTGCCCGCGATCTCGCCGTGCAGCCGCCCGCTGTGTCGCCGCAGCACCGACAGCCCAAAATCCAGCAGCCGCACCCCCCCATCCCGCGCCACCAAGATATTCCCCGGCTTAAGATCGCGGTGCAGGATCCCGCGGCGGTGCAGATAGGTGAGGGCGGAGAGGATCTGCAGGAGGAGGTGGCTGCGGTCGGGGAGGGGGAGCTGGCTGGCGGCGTGGGTGATGGGGGCGGCGTCGCCGAGGTACTCCATAGTGAAAAAAGGCTGCTGGGCCCTGTCGAAGCCGTAGTCGAGGACGCTGATGATGTGGGGATGACGCAGCGAGGCCAGGGTGTGAAACTCCTGCGTCAAGAGCAGCCGCAGCTCGGCCTGAAGCTTGGGCGCGGCGCCTAGCTCGGGGGTGAGTCGCGAGCCGTTGAGCATCAGCGAGACATCGGCCTGCAGCTGCGTGGTTGACAGCACGGTGGGCTCGTCGAAAGTCAGCGCGGCAGAGGCGTGGACGCTGGCTCGGGGCGTCGGGCTAGAGTCGCTGTGGGCGATGAAGAGCTGGGTCGCGGCGTCGAGCTCGGCGGAGAGATCGGGCGGGATGGGCAGCGAGGTCAGCGTGGGATCGGGCAAAAGGAGTCGCTTTAGCGCGACCTCGCGGCCCTCCAGGCGGTCGAAGGCGAGAAAGACTTCGCCCATGCCTCCTGCGCCCAGGCGATGGCGTAGCTCGTAGCGCTGTCCGACGCTGCTGGCTCGCCCTCCCATGGAATCATCATACGCTGATGCCCCCGGGGACGGGCGCTGATCCGCTGACCGCGGCGAGCACGGTCGCGGTGGCGTGTACGGCCAGCTCACCGTCGGGCCCTAAGAGCCGGCCTTCGACGAAGACCAGGTTCTTGCCGGCGCGCAGGATCTGGGCCTCGCCGATGCAGCGACCGATGCGTGCGGGGCGCAGGTAGCTGCACTTGATCTCGACGGTGGGCAAGAAACGCCCGGTGCGCACGTACACCGAAAAAGAGATCGGCACGTCGAGCATGGCGGCGGCAAAGCCACCCTGGATATTGCCGAAGTGATTGCCGAAGGCGGGCTGTGGTGCGAAGGCGACCCGCACCAAGCCGCTGTCCTCTTCTGCGTCCAAGATCTCAAACGGCGTGAGCTGAAGACAGATGGGCTGCGCGGGTAGTTCAAGGGCGGCGCGAAGCGCGGCAAGCGCGGACATGGGCGACTCCTGGGCCAGCGGGGGAGGCTTTGCAGCCTGCGCCCGGGCCAGAGGCCGAGTCGAGAAAAAACGGAGCTAGCAGCCCGCGACTTTCGTGGTCTGGGGGGTCTGAGCGGCGCGCTCAGGCGGCGGTGAAGGTTGAAAGCAGCGCGTCGATTACGGCGCGGATGTTGGCGTTGCGATGCCGGCCCCGGGCGTGCACCGCATAGATGCCCGGCCCCGGTTGCGAGTAGGCATGAAGGATCGGAATCAGGCGCGTCTGGGCCACCAGATCCGCGACCATAAAGTCGAGCACCTGCGCGGCTCCCAGCGATGCGAGAGCCGCATCGACCAGCGTCGGTCCGTGATCGACGAGCAGCGGGCCGGCAAGCTCGGTCGGCTGCCCCCCCAGCATCCACGGCCGGGCCTTGCCGTTGGGGGCTAGGAAGCGCAGCCCATGGGCCAGATCTTCGATGCGCTGCGGCACGCCGTGCTGCGCCAGATAGGCTGGGGATGCGACGATGACCCAGCGCGTCTGGCGGAGCTTGCGAACGCGCAGGTCGGCATCCTGCGGCTGGCCCACGCGGACGGCGAGATCTACGCCTTCCTCAGCGAAGCGAGCCATGCGGTCGGTGGAGTGCAGGCGGAAGCTCAGGCGGCTGTACTTCTGAGCGAGCGGCTGGAGCGCGCGGACCACCAGGCCGGTGACGATGAACGAGGCCGAGATCACCACCAGTCCCTGCGGTGCGCTGCGCGCCTGCTGCGCATCCTGTCGCGCCTCGCTGATGGCGTGGATGGCCTCGCGGCAGCGCGAAAAGAACGTCTCGCCCTCCGGGGTCAGTGAAACGGCGCGCGAGCTGCGCTGCAGCAGCACCACACCGAGCTCGTCTTCCAGCCCTTTGACCGCCTTGCTGACCGCCGCTGCGCTGACTCCCAGGCGCGATGCCGCACGGCGATAGCTCAGCTCCTGCGCGACGGTGACAAAGGGCACGACCCCGCGAAATAGGCCAGCGGTGGCTCGATCGTCGCTCATCTTGGCTCCTATTGTTAACCCTGGGTTAACGTAAGAACACGCCCAGGCTGGATTGTCAACCTGGGGTCAGGGCCGCAGACTGACCCTATCAATCGCGGCCCGCCGGCCTGGCCCAGGGAGCCTGGCTGGCATCGCCGCCAACCTCAACGATGAAAACGATGGAGACGACGATGAAGATCGCAGTTCTGGGTACGGGCATGGTGGGCGAGGCACTGGGCACAAAGCTCGTGCAGCTGGGACATCAGGTGATGATGGGCTCGCGCAGCAAGCACAACGAAAAGGCCAGCGCCTGGGTACAGGCCAGCGGAACCTTGGCAGCCAGCGGCACGTTTACCGAAGCGGCGGAGTTCGGCGAGCTGGTCCTAAACTGCACGGCGGGCGGCGCGTCGCTGTCCGCGCTGGAGCAGGCCGGCGAGGGCAACTTGGCCGGCAAGATCCTGTGGGATCTGGCGAACCCGCTCGATTTTTCGCGGGGCATGCCGCCATCGCTCTCGGTCTCGAACACCGACTCGCTGGGCGAGCAGATCCAGCGGGCTTTTCCGACGGTTCGCGTGGTCAAGACGCTGAACACCGTGAACTGCAACCTGATGGTCGATGCCCGGTCGCTGCCGGGTGATCACACGATGTTTGTCGCCGGCAATGACGCCGAGGCCAAGGCCACCACGCGTGAGCTGTTGTCGCAGTGGTTCGGCTGGAGCGAGATCATTGACCTTGGCGACATCAGTGCGGCCCGCGCCACCGAGTCGTATCTGCACCTGTGGCTGCGGCTGTGGGGAGCGCTGAAGAGCCCACGGTTCAACCTGCACATCGTCCGCAAGTAGAGTCGCCGCATGCTGCGCCGCCAGTTCACCAAGTCGGTGAGCAGGCGAGCGCGCCGCTAGAGATGGAGGGGAGAGGTCCATGAAGCCCATCGCACTTGTCACCGGAGCTACCTCGGGTCTTGGAGCCGCCGCCGCGACGGCTCTGGCCCAGGCCAACTTCCGCGTACTCATCGCCGGCCGTGATGCGGCGCGTGGGGCCGAGGTCGTGGCGCAGATTTCGGCCCGCGGCGGCGAAGCCGAGTTTCTGGCCGTCGATCTATTCACCAAGCATGGGATCTTGGCGCTGGCGGAACAGGTCAAGGGACGCACCAAGACGCTGGCTGTGCTGGTGAACAACGCCGGCGGATCGTTTCAGGCACGGCAGAGCACCGAAGATCAGATCGAGCGCACCTTCGCGCTGAACACGCTGGCGCCGTTTCTGCTGTCGCAGGCGCTACTGCCAGAACTGGCCGCGGCCGGTGGCCGCATCGTCAACGTCGCGACCGGCGTACCGCGCGGAACCAAGGTGCAGCTGAACCAGCTGATCGATCCGCCGAAATACTCGGGCTTCTCGGCCTATTCGAACGCCAAGCTGGCGCTGATCGCGGTGACGATCGAGCAGGGCGCACGCTATGCCGGCCAGGGCATCACCGCCGTCAGCCTGCACCCAGGAATCATCTTGGGTACGCGCTTCGGGCAGGACATTCCCAAGCCGGTGTTGGCGATCATGGGCGTGGTGGCTCGGGTGTTCCGCATGAACTCCAGCCTGGAGCAGGCGACGCAGCGCTTCCTGCAGGCCGCCACCGGGACAACGCAGACTGGCACTTTCTTTGATCAGGGAAAGATCGGCACGCCTCCGCAACAGACGCAGGACGCAGCCTTTCGCGGTGAGCTGTGGAAGCTGCTAGAAGAGCGCTCGCGGTAGCAGGGAGAGGGTGGGTCTTCTCGTCGCTGCGTGGTGGTGGCGATCCGCCGCTGGCTGGCCTTAGGCGGAAGCCGCGCCATTACCCCGCTGGGCAGAAGGTCACGTTGAGCTGACGGCCGCCATTGCAGGTAAAGAAGCCGGCCTGGCCTGCCGCCATCGGGTAGTCGTCATAGGCGAAGGAGTAGACCGTCCCGCACTGCTCGTGAATCCACTTGGCGTACTGGTTATATGGGCGACCGGTGTTGTAGTACTGCGGGACATTCAGGCTGTCCGGACTGTCGAGCATGCCGCGGGTGATGGCCGCGCACCACTTGGCGCTGGTGGCAAAGAAGCCTCCCGAGCAGGCATAGACCTGCGGCGTCTTGTCGGCGCCGGGGTTGCACTGGCCGGGATACATCGCAGCGCAGCGACGGATCTCAGAATCAAGTCGCGAGCAGATGCCGGGCCGTCGCGGATCGCTCGCGTACTCCCCGTCCAAGCAGAACGAGCGCGGCGCTAAACAGACCGGGTTGCCGCCCATGCTGTAGCGCAGTCCATCGGGACATGCCGAAGCGATGGATCCCGCGATGCTGCCGTACGAGCGATTGCACTGCACCATCTGGCAGCCACTGCTGCTGCCGGTGGCCGCAATGCGCATCGGCAGGCCCAGGTGGTCGACATACGTCAGGTTGTAATAGATGTTCTGGTCGCCGCCCCCGTCGGGGCCCAGCGTGAACTCGGCCTTCTCTAGCTCGCGCGGGGAGGTCGGGCTGGGCAGCGTCTTGTACGCCGAGACGCGGCCACTTGGATAATTGCCGGGCGGATAGTAGGTGTAGTCGCCGCCCGGCCGCAGGCTGCGATAGATCTTGTTGCCAGCCCCGTCACGCTCCAGCGGCTCATCGCGGACTCCGCTGAGTACGACGTGCAGATCGAAGGGGCAGTTGTTCCGCACCACCACCGGCACCGTGCCCGGCGGTCCTGAACTGCCGCCGACCTTGTCGAAGGTGAAGTGCTGGTTGCTGGTGCCGTGGTACGGGTACTGCACAAATGGCGTGCCGTTGTCCGGACGAGCCCAGACCAAATCGACCGCCATGTCGGTATGTCGCGCGTGGATGCTGAACTGATTGCCGCCGCGCGCGATGAAGCGGAACTGCTGGTTGGCGCCACCGCCATACGACCACTGCTGCACAACGGCGTTGGGCGCGGTACTGACATCCTTGATGTCGAGTCCCTTGCCGCTGTTGACGTTGACGATTTTCCAATAACCACCGCCGAGCGGCGCGATGTGAAAGGTCTGTGCGGCTGTGCCGTTGCAGTCCCATTCCTGCACCTTGGCCCCATCAGCGGTGCTGGCCGCCGCGATGTCGATGCACTTGCTGGTCGCGGCCGAGCGGATGACGTAGTCGCCTTCGCTGATCGACGACACGATGACCGGCTCGATGAGGCTCTGCAGGGCATCGCTGGGCGGGGGCGACTCACCGCAGCCAAAGCTGGCAGCGAAGCAGACTCCAAGACCTAGGT
>CALFYE010000025.1 GCA_937952145.1 uncultured Myxococcales bacterium | reverse complement strand
CCCTTGGAGCACGTTCACGTAGCGAACGCAACTGTGGGCTTGCGAAATGGGGTACCCCGGGCGAACATACAGCGGCGTTGGGCTGTTCAGTAAGGCTTCGTGAGACATCTGCGTTTGTGAGGGCCCATGGAGGCGAGTGGGTGCCAATGGGGCAGCGGAGCAGACATTAGCTTACCGCTACATCGATCCGTGCATAGGTAGAGAAAGTGTTGGCGGCGAGTTGCCCTCCACGGTGAACGGGCTATGAGACACGCTCAAGCGTGAGCCTGCCAAGGGGCGGACAGAGATCGTGTCAGCCAGCGGTTTCTATGAAGACTGAACCTGCGCAACGCGCAGGCTCAGCATCAAGCTGAGCACGCGGTACAGCCGGTGGTGCCGATGTCACGCGCTGCGGTTTGCAGTTACTTCAGCTTCGGCCTGTGATGTCTGCACGCGACCCTGGGCCGTGCGTCGGTATACAAGCTGATACAGCGCAGGAAACAGCAGCAGGGTCAGGGCGGTGGCGCTGATCAGGCCCCCGATGACGACGGTTGCTAGCGGGCGCTGCACTTCGCTGCCGGGGGCTTGAGAGAGGGCCATCGGGACGAAACCGAGCGAGGCCACAAGCGCGGTCATCAAGACGGGGCGCAGCCGTAGCTCCGCAGCGCGCACGATGGCTTCGATGGGGCTTACGCCCTCGCACTCCATGCGGCGGCAGAAGGTCAGCAGCACCAGGCCGTTTAGGACCGAGACACCGAAAAGGGCGATGAATCCCACGCCTGCGGAGATGCTGAAAGGAATCTGCCGTGCCCACAACGCGACCACACCGCCGATGATCGAAAACGGGATGTTCACGAAGATAAGCAGCGCTGGCCCCAGCGCACGGAACGCCAGCCACAACAGAAACAGGATCAACCCGAGCGCCAGCGGCACCACGACCATCAGTCGTGCCTTCGCATCCAGGAAGTGCTCGAACTGACCACCCCACTCGATGTGATAGCCGGGCTGGAGTCGCACCGCTACACCGACCTGGGCCTGCGCATCGCGTACCGTCGATAACAGATCACGTCCACGGACATTGAACTCGACGACGCAGCGGCGAGACAGGCGCTCTCGATTCACCTGAACCGGCCCGGCTTCGATGTGAATGTCAGCGACATCGCCCAGCGGCACCACCTGTCCGCTCTTGGACTTGAGCGGCAGCGCGGCCAGCTCATCGGTGGTTCCGTCAAAAGTCGTGGCCACGCGGACCATGAGGTCAAAGCGCCGCTCGCCCTCGAACACCACGCCGCTGGGATAGCCGACGGCGATCGTCTCGGTGATCTGGTTGAGATCGGACAGCGTAAGCCCATACCGGGCCAAGCGTTCGCGGTCTGGATCGATGCGCAAATAGGAAAGTCCGGCTCCCTGTTCCGCCCGCACATCGACAGCACCTGGCACCTTGGTGATCACCTGGGCGAGCTTCTTTGCCGTCGCTTGTAAGGTCTCTAGATCTGGACCGTACAAGATTGCGGCCACGTCGGAGCGCACACCGGCAAGAAGCTCGTTGGAGCGCATCTGGATGGGCTGCGAGATGGCTGTCGCCACTTCGGGGACTTCCTCCGCAAGACGTGCAGAGGCTTCCTGCGCGAGCTTTTCCTTAGACATCCCTTTTCGCCAGGCTGCGCGGTCATTCAGCAAGACGTAGACATCGCTCTGTTCGATGCCCATCGGATCGGTTGCGACTTCAGGTGCGCCGATGCGGCCCACGACGCTTCGGATCTCGGGCAGACTTCGCAGAGCTTTTTGCACGCGGGCGTCTAACGCAATGGACTCGCTGAGTGCAACGCCCGGCAGCCGCCGCACCTCGACGAGGAGGTCTCCTTCGTCGAGCTGGGGCACAAACTCTGCGCCCAGGCGAAAGAACAGCCCGACCGCGACCGAAAGCAGTGCGACGCCAAGCGAGATCGTGACCCAGCGCCGTCGCAGCGCGCGTGCAAGCAGCGGCAGGTAAAGTGCGTGCGCCTTGCGGACAATCCACGTCTCTCGCTCGTGTTCGTGGTCCTTCAGAAAGTAGCTGGCGAGGACCGGAACGAAGGTCAGCGTCAAGATGAACGCGCCCATCAGCGCGAACAGAACGGTGAGTGCCATCGGGTGAAACAGCTTTCCCTCAATTCCCGACAGCGCCAGGATGGGCAGATACACGATGGCGATGATGGCTTCGCCAAAGATCGTTGCGCCGCGCACCTCCAGGGTGGCTTCCTCGACAACCTGCAAGCGCTCGGTGGCGGACAGCGGCTTGCCTGCCTGCCTGCGCGCTTCGCCGAGCCGTCGCACGGCGTTTTCGATGATGATGACCGCGCCGTCTACCATCAGGCCGAAGTCGATCGCGCCTAGGCTCATGAGGTTTCCTGATGCGCCACGCGCCTGCATGACGATGATGGCGAAGAGGAGCGATAGCGGGATTGTCGTCGCGACGATGAGCCCGGCGCGGACATCTCCTAACAAGAGGAGCAGCACCAGAATGACCAACGCGGCCCCCTCAAGCAGATTGCGCTCGACCGTCCCAATCGTGCGGCTGACCAGGGCGGCGCGGTCATAAAAAGGTTCGACGCGCATTCCAGCAGGCATGCTGGCTGTAATCTGCTGAAGCTTGTCCTTCACGGCTTCGGTGACGACGCGGGAGTTTTCGCCCATCAGCATCATGGCGACGCCGACCACGACCTCGCCTTCGCCATTCATCGACGCCGCGCTGCGACGGAGCTTGGCCCCAAATCGCACTTCGCCAATCTGAGCGACTGTGATCGGAACGCCGTCTCTGGTCGCACCAATCACCACCGTTTGGAGGTCTTCGAGACTGCGTACCAGACCGCGCGTGCCGATGACGTACTGCTCGCGATTGCGCTCGATGTAGCCACCT
This sequence comes from uncultured Myxococcales bacterium, assembly GCA_937952145.1. Taxonomy (GTDB): domain Bacteria; phylum Myxococcota_A; class Polyangia; order Palsa-1104; family JAEUJZ01; genus JAEUJZ01. Next base: position 10,360 of record CALFYE010000025.1, on the reverse strand, counting down.
CCGGCGTTGCCACTCGACTGCTCGATGGCCTCGATAACCTCGCGCACCGAAAGCCCCGTAGCTTGCAAGCGCTGCGGATCGATGACGACTTGGTACTCCTTGTTCTCACCGCCGAAGCTATTGACCTCGACGACGCCGGGCACCATGCGAAGCTGCGGCGCGATGTACCAGTCCAGCGTCTCTTCGAGCGCCATCAGCGAGTGTCCTTCGCCGCGCACCACGAACTGATAGATCTCCCCAAGTCCGGTGCTGATTGGACCCATCTCGGGTTTGCCGTAGCGCCCAGGCACGGCATCTTCAGCTTCACGCATGCGCTCGCCGACCATCTGACGCGCGAAGTAGATGTTGGTGTCATCGGCGAACACCACCGTGACGACCGACAGACCGTATTTCGAGATCGAGCGAATCTCGGTGACTTTGGGCATTCCAGCCATGGACCGCTCGACGGGAATCGACACGTACTGCTCGACCTCGACGGGTGAGAGTGCTGGAGCCGAAGTGATGATCTGAACCTGGATGTTGGTGACATCAGGCACCGCATCGATCGGAAGATTTCTGGCTGCGCGCACGCCAAACAGGATGAGGAGCAGCGTCGCCACGAGTACGATCGGGCGGTTTTGCAGGGACCAGTGAACGATCGCGGAGAGAAGTCGCATGTCACTCCTCCTCGCCGAAGGTGCTTTTCAGAAAGATGCTCTTGAGTGAAAAGGTCCCCTGCACCACCACTTGCTCGCCGGCCCGTAAGCCGCTGATGACCTCGACCTGACCGGCGGCGGTGCGTCCGAGCTTAAGGGGATGGATCTCAAAGTGGCCGTCGGGTTGGCGGACAAAGGCCACGTCGTCCTGTGCGACCCGAACTACGGCATCCAGCGGAACAACGAGCTGATGTGCTTGCGGAGTCGCAGTTGGAACCGTAACCCGCGCTTTGCCAAACAGACCCACCTTGAGCAGATCGTTCCGGTTTTTGATGGCGATGCGCGCGACGACCGTGCGCGCCAGCGGATCAAGCTGCTGGCCGATGCGCTCGACCGTGCCCTGGAACACTTCGCCTGGGTAGGCATTGAGGCGCACCTCTGCTTTCGCTCCGACCTGCACCCACGCAAGGTGCTTCTCGAAAAGTCGCCCGACAAAGTACGCGGTCTGGAGGTCTGCCAAGTCTGCAAGCAGGTGTCCGACCTCGACGGTCTGACCAGAAATGGCGTTTCGTTGCAGAATCGAGCCCGCAATCGGAGCGCGCACCTCCAAGCGAGCGAGGCCCGCTTCCCCTTCTTTGGCTCCTGCGGCAACGAGGGTGCGCTGCGAGGCGGCTGCTGTCGCAGTCAGTGCGGCTGCTTCAGCCTGTGCAGTGGCGACCTCTTGCCCAGCAGCCAGACCTGAGCGCGCGAGCGCCTCCAATCGCGCCGCATTTTGCTGCGCCGCTTGTGCCCGCGCTTGCCCTGAGCGCAGCTCGCCGCGCGTGCGCGAGATGTCTACGGACTCCAGCACCACAAGCAGCGCTCCAGCCTGCACACGGTCGCCTTCTTTGAAGTGAACCTCGACGATTCGGCCAGAAGTCCGCGCGGTGATGCGCGCCGCGTGATCCGGGTCTGCCGCGATCTCGCCGGTCAGATCTACGGTGGCGGGCAAGGACTGCGCGGTCGCCGGAGCGGTCTTGATTCCTGCCGCCGCAACCACTTGATCCGTCAGGCGAACGCGACGCGGCAGCTCTGCATGTTCTTCGCTTTCGTCTTTGTGCCCTCCCGGCTCTTGACCATTGGTTGCAGTCGCCGTGGCAGGGGCGCTCGGTGTGCTCTTTGCGCAGCCTGAAATCATGAGAAGGCCCGCAAGCACCCAGGTTGTTTGACGCTGGTTCATGGTGTCTCTCCTTTGGATGCGAGGACGCTCTCGGTCAGCAGTCCTGTAGCGCGCAACAGCTCAACCCGCGACAGCAGCAGGCCCCGCTGCGCGTTCAGATGCGCTTGAAGTAGCTCGATCACGGTACGCTGTGAGAGAAGCGCTTCGCGCAGCGGAAGCTGCCGAGCCCCCACGGCTTGCGCAAGTGCCCGCAGATCGATGCGCGCCTGCTCAACGATTGTTGGGGTTAGGAGCGCTAGTGTCTCCATCTGCGCGCGGTGTGCGGCAGCGGCTTGCCAGACCTCTTGCTGAACGCGGCGACGAACTCGATCTAGCTCGGCTTCGGACTGTGCGACACGCGCTTGTGCTTCGCTGATCTCACCTCGGCGACTTGGGCCCAGCGGTGCGGGCAGCGGCAAGCCCATCGCAAGCCCGCCCCCGAGCACCAGCTCGTCAAAGCCATCGCTCTGGGCAAAGGCAGAGAGCGTCACGTTCGGCACCCGCGTTCGCCGCAAGAGGCGCACCTGTTGTGACAGCATCGTTCGTTCCATCTCAGCCGCCGCCAGCTCTCCGCGAAGCGTCAGTGCGCGAGCGATGAGCGCAGTCAGATCATCGGTGGGTGCCGGGAGCACCCGCGGGTCCGGCTCCACGGCCTGCACGTCAATCGACGGCGGCGCAGTCGCAGAGAGACTAACCAGCGTCGCCAAGACGGCTTGTGCTGTCGCTGCGCGTTGCCTTGCTTCCACTCCAAGGAGGGTGAGTCGGGTCGCTTCGGCCTGCGCCACGCGCGACTCGACGGGTGCGAGCAGGGCCTGCGCAGCCCGCGCCGAAGCCACCTTGGAGAGTCCGCCCGCGACCTCGGAAAGCTCCATGGCAAGCTGCTGTTCACGCTGTGCCGACCACAGTGAGTAATAGGCGGTCAGGGCTGCCGCGATCACCTCTTGTTGCGCAACCGCGACCCGGCGCACCTGGGCTGCGACCGCGGCGTTGGCGACATCCAGCCGCACACCGCGCTGTCCCGCGACCTCGATTTCTTGCGAGAGTGTCACATACCAGTTGAGCGTTCGCCCCGGTTCTAGTGCCGTCGTGGTGTTCATGCCGCGTGGCGTGCGCTGGGCCAAGCTCACCGCGAGCGTTGGATAGCTCGGCAGCAGCGTCCCCGCAGCCGTGCGTCGTCCGTGAAGTGCAGCGAGTGCTTGTTCCTCTGCGCGAAGTTCGGGACTCTGCGCGATCGCGCAACGGACCACTTCTTTCGACGATAAAACAGGGCCACAGGGGATCGGCGTGCCGCGGGCTGCGCGGACTCCAATGCCCCATGAGCCAAGGTACGCAAGCAGCGCGCACGTTCGCGCTGTGCGAAAAAAAAGAGACATCCTGCTTCCTCCTTGCGAGTGAACATGGATAGACGACGCCGAGCGCGGACGTACCAAGTCCGCAGTCAGCGACTTCAGCCCGTTCTACGCGCGAGGCGGTCGGAAGACGCCCTCAAGATCCGGGGCAGCCGGAAGCTGATCCGATCGCGGCAGTACCACAGGAACAGCGCCGCTAGCCAGCAGGGCTATCAGATCCACGCACGCACCGGGAAGTGCAGGGCTACGCGCGTGGGTACACGTACAAGTGGGACAGAGGGGACCACAGGGAGCCGCTTCGTCCGCGTCAAAGTCCGCGCAGCGCTCGCTACAGCCACCGTCGGACTCATCTCGCCAGTGGGACGCAAGCTGAGGCAGCCCCAGAAGTTGCAGCAGGACCAACAGCACCAACAGCCGCACTACAAGCCGAGCAGCACGACGCAACAAGCGCCTGCCTGACTGTGTTTGCTTTGTCCCGCGTGTCATTGACACATGAATAGATATTCATACACTGGTTTTTATGTCAACCGACCTGTCACTATCTGAGGGACTGGCGCTGGAACTGGCCAAGACCTTCCGGCTGCTGGGCGATGCCAACCGGCTGCGGATTGTCACCCACTGCCTCAGTCAGCCCGTCTGTGTGACGGACATCGCCGAGAGCTTGGCCCTGTCTCAGTCGCTGGTTAGCCACCACCTTCGCTTGTTGCGGATGGCCCGGATGGTGCGAAGCGAACGGATTGGGCAGCAGATCTTCTATCAGGTGGCAGATGACCACATTCGCTGCATCTTGCGCGACATGACCACACACCTAAATGAGCCGAGTGACGACGACAAACCAGCCAAGCGCAAGCGGCGCTAGCCTGGCCTAGCTATGCGTCTCACTTGGGGGACAGCAGACCCGCTCGACCTGGACAGTGCTGTGGTTGATCTTAAAAGCACTGCGGGCGTGCTCGCGAATGGCATTGCAGACCTCATCGTGGCTGGCGTCGTCTTTCAGCACGGCATGCAGGCTCATGGCATACACACCCGAAGTCAGCGCCCAGACATGTAGATCATGCACTGCCGCAACACCGGGAAGTTTTTCGAGGGCCACCCGCAACGCTGCTAGATTGACATCCGAAGGCGTCCCTTCGAGAAGAATCCCGACCGCTTCGCGTAACAAACTCCAGGTGCGCGGCAGGATGAACACGCCAATCCCCGCCGAGATGAGCGGGTCGGCATAGTACCAGCCAGTTGCCCACATGATGCCCGCAGCAATCAGCACCCCAACCGAGGTCAGTGCGTCGGAGAGCAGCTCGAAATAGGCCCCCTTCATGTTCAGACTGTCGCGCGAGCCGCCGCGTAGAACCCAAAGCCCTACGGCGTTAACGACCAAGCCCAGCGCCGCAATGGCCAGCATCGGGCGGCTGGCTACAGCCGGCGGCGTTCGCAAACGTTCGTAGGCTTCGTACAAGATGAGGAACGAGATGCCGATGAGCACCACAGCATTCGCCAGCGCAGCGAGGATTTCGGCCCGATAGTACCCATAGGTGCGCTCCGGCGTGGCGGGCTTTTCAGCAAACCAGATCGCGAACAGCGCCAGCGCCAGTCCACCCGCATCGGTCAGCATATGGGCGGCATCCGCAAGCAGCGCCAGGCTCTTGCTGTACAGCCCCCCGATCACCTCGGCCACCATGAACAGCGTCGTCAGAGCCAGCACTCCCCGCAGTCGTTGCTTGTTGCGGCTGCCCGGAGTGAGGCCGTGACCGTGACCGTGGGCATGCCCGCCCGAGGTGCCTGTCTGGTCATGCCCGCCTTGGTGATCGTGGTCGTCGTCCGACGGATTCGTATGCCCCATTTCATCCTCGCTGGCTGCGTGGTGATGTCCGTGCGGTCAGGTTGTGCAGAAGCATCCTACGCGCGGCGGGCCCTCTGCGATAGGCTGTCTGCATGCTGCGCTCGCTGAGCTGTTTCCTGACTGCCGTTTCGCTCGCCATTTTCTTTGCACCGCTACAGGTCCGCGCGCATGGAGGTCTGCCCGTTTCGCAGCAGATCCTGTGGCAAGACCAGACCATGCTGGTGCCGACGCCATTCTGGGGCGTTTTTCTGGGCACCGACGGTGGCCCTTGGCACTGGATCTGTGAAGAGGCCATCAACCCGTATCAGCAGCGACGCTTTGCCAGAGGCCAAGATGGAACGCTGTATGCCACCGATCGCATCGGCCTCACCGTGTCGCGTGACGGAGGCTGTACATGGAAGGCAGTGTCATCGGGCATCCATACTTTCCAGATCTCAGCCATCGCTGGAGAGCCGCTCAGCGCGCGGGTCTGGGCTCTGGCCACCGATGGAGACGCTTCTGGATCTGGCACAGGTTTGTGGCACAGCGAGGATGCCGGGAACTCATGGCAGCTCGTCTACGCGATGAAGGGGCACTATCCGATCGGCTTGGTGATCGCACAGGACGGACAGACCTTGGCGCTGACCAGTGCGGCTGTGATGACGCCGATAGCGCAGGTGCTGCACGTATCGCGAGACGGCGGTCTGAACTTCCAATCGCAGACGGTGGCTTTCCAAGTCAACGGGAGGGACATCGGCAGCATCGTGCCGCTGTGGATTGATCCGCGTAGCCCTGATCAAATCTACATTGCCACCCGCAACCTATCCCCGAACGTACTGCTGCGTGTCGGCCTATCCGGCCTGCCTGCCGAGATCATGCGCGTCGATACTGGCATTTGGGACATGACGCGCGATGCACAGCGAGATCAGATCTTGGTTGCAACCAGCCGGGGCCTCTGGAGCGCCGCCGGGAGTGCAGCCTTGCAGCCCACAAATACACTCTCGGCTTCGCAGTGTGTCTCGGTCCATGGGCAGACTCGCTACGCCTGCGCCTGGAACTATGCGCCCGACATGGCCGCCATCGCGCGCCTTTCCAACGATGCCATGAGCTTCTCCCCCGTCTTTCAATTCCACGACACGCAATCGCCCGTCGCCTGTCCCGCCGATACGCCTGTTGGGAAAATCTGCCCTCCTATATGGCAGACCTATGCCGATCAGCTCGGCATCGACTTGGGCGAGCGCAACAAGACCAGCAGCTCCGGTGGATGCCAGATCTCGTCGCACCCTTCGCCATCCTCGGTGTGGCTTGGCCTACTCCTCGCGCTGAGCCTCGCGCGGCGGCGCGACATGCGGCAGTACATATTTCGTAACCAGCGCCGTAAGGCACATAAAGCGAGTTTGCTCAGATGTTTGACCCAAGGACGACCTACCTGATCCTGCTCGTGGTGCAGACGCTGCACCTCCTGCATCACCGGCTGGCCAAGCGACACATCAGCTTCGCGGAAGTGTCCTCTTCCGCGCTCCTATGCGTACCCATAGGTGGGCCGGTGCCTGCCCCTCTGCTGATGGGCGCACATCTGCTCATGGCTGCGGTGCAAGTTATCGGCTCGTTCTGGATCAAGCGCCTCTCGCCGAGCTGGGAGCACCGCGAGAGCTAAGCACCACCATCTAGACGCAGCGGACGGAGTGCATGCGCCAGAATCTGATGCACCTCATCCGCCTTGGCCATGTGATCGCGGCGCTTGTGGATGAGCTGTCCTGCCGGATCGAACATCACCAGCCCATGCGACTGAAAGTCGTACTTTTTCACTGCCGCTTGGCCCTCTGGCGTATCCACCGGAATCGTGTAGACCCGCACCTGCCCACCAAACTCTGCCTCGAAGCCGCTCACGGCGGCTTTCACCCGCGCACAGTTCATTCAATACGGCAGGTAGTAGTAGTAGACCTCGTAGCGCTGCGGGCTGCGCTTGCACCCAATGCCCGCCAGCGACGCGCCCAGCAGGCACTTCAGCAGCTCGCGGCGTCGCACCAAGCGCTGGTTGAAACGATGCACGGAAGGCGTCGCGATTGTTGGCATCATCACTGAGGTCTTCATCGACCCTCCAAGATCCCTGACATCCACATCGCTGCCAGCTTGCTCTGCGGACCTGGAGCTTGTTACTGATCTTCTGGGAAGATCGATCCATGCTCAATCCTTGCAATCAGTCACAGCACGCGCTCGCGAATGTCATCGCCGATCTCGCGCACTCACTCGACTGGCTGGTATGTAGAATTCCCAACATGCGCAATGCTGGATGAGACTAAAGACGATCGCGGCAGAGTGGAAGTGCATCGTGCGGCTGGGCCTCGCAGCGATGGAACGAGTACCGGCTCGACAATGAACCTGATGCAGCCATGTATCCGCTGCGAGCATTCGATCCGAGAGTTACTACGCTATCTTGCAACATTGTGAATAAGTACAGCGCTCACCTCGCCTAGAACGACGCCGGATGCCATGCTGATCACGCCGTCGGCTCCGAGGCCGATACAGTCGAGGCTGGCCGCCAGCAAAGCAATGCACGTCGCCACCGCAAAGCCCACCAGTTGTGCTCCTCTGCGCGCCCCTGTCCAGCCAATCCACAGTCCTGCGGTTGTTCTGCACTGGCACATCGACGTGAGCTACATCAACGTCGGCGGCTCCTTTTTCTACCTGTGCAGCATTCTGGACGGCTACAGCCGCTTCATCGTCCACTTTGACCTGCGCCCCCAGATGACGGAGTGTGACATCGAGTGCATCCTGCAAGCCGCGCGTGAGAAATTCCCGACGGCCAGGCCGCGCATCATCAGCGATAACGGCCCGCAGTTTGTCGCCAAGGACTTCAAGGTCTTCATCCCTCTGTGCGGCATGACGCACGTGCGCACCGCGCCGTACTACCCACAGTCCAACGGCAAAATCGAGCGCTGGCACAAGAGCATCAAGTCCGAGGCCATCCGCATCGCCAACCCCGGAGACGAGGCCGAGGCACGGCGGCTGATCGCGCGCTACGTCGAGGAATACAACGACAGACGCCTGCACAGCGCCATCGGTTACATCGCACCGCGCGACAAGCTCGAAGGTCGCGAGCAGCAGATCTGGGATCTGCGTGACAGCCGCCTTGCCGCGGCACGTGAGCTGCGCAGACAGCGCCGCGAACAGCTCCGCGCTCGCCACGACCCCGCAGCCCAGGAGGTCGTGTCGTCGTGCGCAGCTTGAACTTGCCGTCGCAAGCGGTCTCCTCGTCGACCGACAGCCTGCGCGGCGCGCTGGCCACAGGCGAGCTGCGACCAGGCGGCCCGATAGCGCCCATCCAGCGCTCGCGGGACGGCTGGTCGCCCTCGGTCAAGCCACCGTCGCCCGTCGCCTGTGGGCAGCGCGCCTCACCGCCCTCGCTCGTCTTGCCCACAACTCCCTTGCCGTCGGTTTCACGCCACGATAGCTTGCCCGGCGGATGGCTTCTCACTGGGTCACTACCAGAGCCAGACTCCAAGCTCAACCCTTCCTATCCCCTCACCCTTCCACCGTCGCCTTCACGTCGCGCCAGCACAAAGCCATGATCTTCGCCATCGCAGAGGATAGCTCCTGTGCTCAAGAATCGGCGCGCGTCGACGGCGCTCTGCGGAGAGTCGAGGACAAGATTGCCGAGCTGACAGTGCTGCGCAAAAAGCTGAGATCCGCTCTCGATCGTTGCCGTGCAGGTTCATGCCATCTCGTCGAAAGATTCTCGGAACCTCCCAGCGCCGACAAGCAAGGAAACGCTCATGACCATCCTTCGCACAGGCGGACTATTCGCGATTACTGCCGTCGCTGAGATCCTCGGCTGCTACCTTTCTTACCTCTGGCTCAAACAAGGTCGCTCGGCGTGGCTTCTGTTGCCGGCTGCCTTGAGTCTGACTGCCTTCGTGTGGCTATTGACCCTTCATCCGACCAGCGCCGCGCGCACTTACGCTGCCTACGGCGGTGTGTACATCGCGGTCGCACTCCTATGGCTCTGGCTCGTGGAGAAACAGACGCCAACGAAGTGGGATCTGCTCGGCGCGGCTGTCGCCGTCGTCGGCATGGCCATCATCGTGCTGGGGCCGAGGCGTAACCCATGAGCGAGCAAAGCGTCGCGACCTCCTATAAACGTCCGCTGCCATCGGGCTTCGTTCCCTTTGCGTCTGACGAGGGACGGACGCTTTTTCAGGAGGCGCTGACTGCCGGAACAATGGCGGGTTACTTCGCGCTTGCCGAGCAGTTTCACACGCAAGCCGATCCTGCGTTCTGCGGCCTTGGCACGCTGGTTGTCGTGCTCAACGCGCTGGCCATCGATCCGGGTCCGCATCGACCATGGAAAGGTTCGTGGCGCTGGTTCGCTGAGGAGCACCTTGATTGCTGTCGGCCGCTGCCCGAAATTCGGCGTTCAGGCGTCACGATCGCGCAGCTCGCTTGCCTCGCCCGCTGTAATGGTGCTCGCGTCGAAGTTCAATATTCCGAAGCCACGAACATCGAAACGTTCCGCCAGGCTGTGCATGATTCCGCCACAACAGCAGGCGAGCCGCATCTCGTGGTTTCCTATGATCGCGCGACGCTCGGACAGACGGGAAGCGGGCATTACTCGCCGGTTGGTGGTTATCACGCAGGCCGCGATCTGGTCCTGATTCTGGATGTTGCGCGATTCAAGTATCCGCCTCACTGGGTTCCCCTTGAGACGCTGTTTCGCGCCCTGCTGCCCCATGATGCGGAGAGCAGACGATCGCGAGGTTTTCTGCGGTTCTGGCGTCGCGCCGAGGTGGCATCGCTCTGTTCGCTTCAAGCCACAGCTACGAACTGGCAGAGCCTCGAGTGTGAGGTTCTCAAGGCCAAGCCTGTCGACGATGAATCGGTCGAGGGATCGTTGCTAGAGCTACTTCATCGCTTACCGGCGCAAGCGCTGGCGCTCGTAAAGCGGCGCACGCTCAGCGAGCCTGTTCCGCCGGAGGTCTTGGCTGCCCAGGACACGCTCTGGCTAGACCTCGAAGGCACCGAGATCATGCACCTGCTTCGTCGCGCCCATCCGGCCACTGAGATAGATCTCGGCACCGTCGCACTGCTGCTCCTCGTGCTTCCCGCATCCCTGTTTCCTGTCTATCCGCGCCCCTGCGCGAGCGGCTTGCAGCGCTTCAGCGCCTCGAGATACTTCCCGCCTCGGTGCGCGAACAAGTCGAGTACTTGCGAGCGCAAGCTGAAGCGCTCGAAGAGATCGGTCTGTGCTCGCCGTCGTCGACTTGCTCATCATTGTGACCGATCCGATCCCTTCGGTCTCGAATCAACCAGCGCCATGCGTACAACGTCGTTGGCTGTGGGGTCAAGGGAGCCGAAACTGCCG